>DDBP01000244.1 GCA_002332795.1 Anaerolineales bacterium UBA2029
CAGGTCAGCCGCAAGAAGCCCATTCTGGTGCTGAAAAGCGGTGTGACGGAGGCAGGGTCGCGGGCGGTGTCGAGTCACACGGGGTCGCTGGCCGGAGCCGAAGCCGCCTATGACGCGGCATTCTATCAGGCGGGCGTGTTGCGCATGAACAGCCTGGAAGAACTGTTCAGCAATGCGCGCGCGTTCGCCAATCAGCCTTTGCTGAAGGGCAGTCGCATCGCCATCATTACCAACGCGGGTGGCCCCGGCATTCTGGCTACGGACACCCTGGAGCGGTGCGGCATGCAGTTGGCCCGTCTGCAGCGCGAGACCGTGCAGAAGCTGGAGGAGTTCCTGCCCGATGCGGCCAGCGCAGCCAATCCGGTAGACGTGCTGGGAGACGCGCGGCACGACCGTTATGCGCAGGCGCTGGAACTGGTGGCCGCCGATCCCAACGTGGACGGCCTGCTGTGCATTGTCACGCCGCAGGCCATGACCGATATTGTGGAGACGGCCAACGCGGTGGGCAAGCTCAGTCAGCGCACCGACAAGCCCATCCTGGGTGTCTTCATGGGCGAAGAACGGGCCAAAGCGGGCGAGGATGTGCTGGCCAGCTACAATGTGCCAAACTACAAATTCCCCGAACAGGCGGCGCGCGCGTTTGCTGCCATGCGCGACTATATTGTGGCACGCGACCGTCCGGAGCCAGAGTACGTCACATTCGACGTGGACAAGGCGACGGTGCGCAAGGTGTTCGACCAGGTGCTGGCCGAAGGACGGGTGAGCGTGGGTGAGGCCGAGGCGCGCGAAGTCGCCAGGGCATACGGTCTGCGCCTGCCGCAGAGCGAACTGGCTGCCAGCGCCGACGAAGCGGTGCGCATTGCCAACAAGATCGGCTACCCGGTGGTGCTGAAGATCGCCAGCCCGGACATCCTGCACAAGACCGATGTGGGCGGCGTGAAAGTGGGGCTGCAGAACGCTGCCGATGTGCGCGATGCGTTCGATCTGATCGTCTATCGCGCCACACGCTACGTGCCTGATGCGCGTATCTGGGGCTGCCTGGTGCAGGAAATGGTGCCCATGAACGGCGTCGAGGTGCTGGTGGGCATGAGCAAAGACCCGCAGTTCGGGCCGTTGGTCACTTTCGGCTTAGGTGGTATCCTGGTAGAGGCCCTGAAAGATGTCACGTTCCGCGTCGCACCCTTTGGTCGCCAGGACGCCGAGGAGATGCTGGACGAAATCCGCGCTCACTCCCTGCTGGCAGGTGTGCGCGGGCGGCCTCCGGCGGATCGCGAAGCGATGGTGGATACCTTGCTGCGCATCAATCAGCTTGTGACCGATTTCCCGGAGATCGTAGAGATGGACATCAACCCGTTGATGGTCTACGAAGCCGGGCAGGGCGCGATCACGCTGGATATGCGCCTGGTGCTGAAGAGCAAGTAAGTGGTCCGATGGGCATTCGGCAAACTGAGAAGGAAAGACCAACATGACGAGTTTGTACATCACTTCGGTCAACACCTATTCCGGCAAGACGGCGATCGCGCTGGGGCTGGGGTTGCGCATGCAGGCCGCCGGGCTGAAGGTGGGCTACCTCAAGCCGGTCAGCACGCAGCCGTACAAGGCCGGCGGGCGCGTGCTGGACGAAGACGCCGACTTTGTGCGCCGCACGTTGGGGCTGGAGACGCCCCCCTGGGAGCTTTCGCCTGTGATCATCACCAGCGAGCTGCTCGAAGAGGTGATGGACGGCACCATGGATCGTGACCTGCTGGCCGAGATTGAGGCGGCGCACAAGCAGGCCAGCGAAGAAAACGACGTGGTGATTCTGGAAGGTGGCGCGAGCATGCGCGAGGGGTACGCGGTGGGCGTCAACACGCTGAGCGTGATCGAGCGCCTGAAGGTGCCGACCCTCAGTGTGGTGAGCTATGGGGAACAGTGCCGCGCGGCCATGTGCGTGCTGGACGACGCGCTGGCCTCCCTGCGTCGCCTGGGCGACTACCTCATCGGCATGGTCATCAACAGCGTGCCCCGCGAAGATATGCCCTACATGCGCGAGCGCGTGGTCCCGTTCCTGGAGAAACAGGGCATCAAGGTGCTGGGCGTGCTGCCTTACGATCCGTATCTGCGCGCGCTGAGCGTGGGCGAGATCATTGATGCGCTCAAGGCCAAGGTGCTGACCGGCGCGCATCTGCGCGAGCGCCTGGTGGAACACCTGAGCGTGGGGGCCATGTCGGTTGAGTCGGCGCTGCCGCGCTTCCGTCGGCAGCTCAACAAGGCCGTGTTCACCGGCGGTGATCGCACCGACATTCAGGCGGCGGCGCTCGAAACTTCGACGACCTGCCTGGTGCTCACCGGCAACCTGCAGCCGACCTCGACCATTCTCAAACGGGCCGAGGAACTCAACGTGGCGGTGCTGCTGGTGCCCGACAACACCCTGGAAGCGGTGGAGAAGGTCGAGAATCTGTTCGGACGCACCAGCCTGGGTCAGCCGGAGAAACTGAGCCGCTTCCAGGCCATTGTGGCCGAGCACCTGAAGTACGATGAGTTGATGAAGTTGTTGAAGCTGGGGTAAGCCTGTGGGGCGCGGTCCGTGGCCCCCTTGATTGGCATGCCGCCCAATTCCTTGCTAACGGGAGCGTTGGTAGGGAAGTGGGCAGATGGTGACCAGGAGAGAGCACACATGACCTACACTCAGATCGAGTCCATTGTGGGGCGCGAAGTTCTGGATTCGCGCGGGAATCCGACGGTTGAAGTAGAAGTCGTGCTGGCCGACGAAAGCATGGGGCGTGCCATTGTGCCCAGTGGGGCGAGCACGGGCGAGCATGAGGCGATCGAGCTGCGCGACGGCGACAAGAGTCGCTATGGTGGCAAGGGCGTGCTGAAGGCGGTGGAGAACGTCAACACCGTCATCGCCGACGAACTGCTCGGCTGGGACGCGACCGATCAGAAGGGGATTGATCAGATGCTGATCGCGCTCGATGGCACGCCCAACAAGGCGCGCCTGGGGGCCAATGCCATCCTGGGTGTGTCGCTGGCGGTGGCCAAGGCGGCTGCGGCGAGCGTCGGACTGCCGCTCTATCGTTACCTGGGCGGCGTGCACGCGCATGTGTTGCCCGTGCCGATGATGAACATCCTCAATGGCGGCAAGCACGCGGCGGACAGCACGGACTTCCAGGAATTCATGGTCATGCCGGTCGGGGCCGAGAGCTTCCGCGAGGCGTTGCGCTGGTGCTCGGAGATTTACCAGAGCCTGAAGAAAGTGCTGGCCGGTCGTGGCTACCGCACCACCGTGGGTGACGAGGGCGGCTTTGCACCGAGTCTGCCCAGCAACGAGGGTGCCATCGAGGTGATCCTGGAGGCCATCGAGAAGGCGGGCTACAAACCTGGCGAGCAGGTCTGGCTGGCGCTAGACCCGGCGGTCAGCGAAATCTACCAGGACGGCAAGTACGTGCTGGCCAAAGAGGGACGCAGTCTCAGCGGGGAGGAAATGGTTGCCTTCTGGGCCGACTGGGTAGAGCGCTACCCGATCGTCTCGCTGGAAGACGGTCTCGACCAGAACGACTGGGATCACTGGGTGATGCTGCGCGAAGCGGTGGGCGACAAGGTGCAGCTTGTCGGTGATGACCTGTTGGTTACCAACCCGCAACGTGTGCAGAAAGCCATCGAGCTGGGCGCGTGCAACTCGCTGCTGTGCAAGGTCAATCAGATCGGCACGCTGACGGAAGCCATGGCGGCCAGCCGCCTGAGCGTGATTCACAACTGGACGGTGGTGGTGAGCCATCGCAGCGGCGAGACCGAAGACGCGACGATCGCCGACCTGGTGGTGGCCATGAACGCCGGGCAGATCAAGACGGGCGCTCCGGCGCGGTCGGATCGCGTGGCCAAGTACAACCAACTGCTGCGCATCGAGGAACAGCTCGGCAGCGCGGCGGAGTACGCTGGCAAGAACGCTTTCCCCAACATCAAGCGTCGCCTCTAGACGAAGGTCTTGCGCCTGGCGCACATGTAGTGGACAATGCCTGGGACGGGTTCCTGTCCCAGGCATTTAGGTTTGCGGTGTAGCGGGGGAGGAGGCGAACATGCAACTGGGAGGCGAGCACTACAAGCGCACCAAGATCGTGGCAACAATCGGGCCGGCGTCGCAGGACATCGGAATGCTGCGGGCGATGGTGCGCGCGGGCATGGATGTGGCACGGATCAACTTCAGCCATGGCGATCATGAGACACACGCCCGCAATATCGAAAACGTGCGGCGCGTGGCCGAAGAAGAAGGGCGCGTGGTGGCCATTCTGGCCGACATCCCCGGCCCGAAGATTCGCCTGGGCACGCTGGTGCAAGAGCCGCTCGAACTGACTGCCGGCGATCGGGTGACGTTAACCGCCGCCGCAACGCTTGACCCGGAACAACCTTTCATCATCCCTCTGCCGCACCAGGCCGTGCTGGACGATCTGAAGGTCGGCGAGCGTCTGCTGCTCGACGACGGACAACTGGAGTTCGTGGTGAGCGGTCGGCGCGGCGCAGATGTGCTGTGCGACGTAGTGCTGGGGGGGATGCTGTCCTCGCACAAGGGCGTGAGCGTGCCCGACTCGTCGCTGAGCATTTCTTCCATCACCGACGAAGACCGCGAGCACATTCGTTTTGCTCTGGAGCAGCAGGTGGACTACCTGGCCATGTCGTTCGTGCGCACCGCCGACGATATGCGCGAGCTGCGCTGGCTGGTGCGTCACCTGAAGGGCGACGCCGGACTGATTGCCAAGATCGAGAAGGCCGAGGCGCTGGCCAATTTCGAGGCGATCCTGGAGCAGTCCGACGGGATCATGGTGGCACGTGGCGACCTGGGCGTGGAGACACCCGCCGAGCAGGTGCCGGTGCACCAGAAGAACATCATCCGTCGCTGCAACGAGGTGGGCAAACCGGTGATCACGGCCACGCAGATGCTGCAAAGCATGATCGAAAGTCCGCGTCCCACCCGCGCGGAGTCTACTGATGTGGCCAATGCTATCTTCGACGGGACGGACGCTGTGATGCTCTCCGGCGAGACGGCGGTGGGCAAGTACCCGTTGCAGGCGGTGGAAACGATGGTACGTATTGCGCAGATCGCCGAGCAATACCTGGCCGAGCACCGCGAGCTGCATCATGACGAATTGAACCTGGGCGGTCAGCACCTGGAGCGGCAGCGTGCCATAGCCGCGGCGATCAGTCATGTGACAAGCCGCATCGCCGATATGCTGGACGCGAAGCTGATCGTCGCCAGCACCTGGTCGGGGTACACGGCACAGCGCGTGGCGCGGGTGCGGCCCAGCACACCGATCCTGGCGGCGACTCCCAATAAACTGACCTATCGCCGGCTGGCGCTGGTGTGGGGGGTGATGCCCGTGCTGGTGCCAGAATTCGAGACCATAGACGAGATGATCAGCGTGGTGGTCAAGACGGCCTGTGACGCGGGCATGGTGACAGAGGGCGACCTGATGGTGATCATCGGCGGTGTGCCGTTTGGCATCGGCAGTCAGACGAACTTCCTCAAAGTGTTGACGGTGGGCGAAAACGACAAACCATGCTGAGCGATGAATACCCTGGCCGAAATCGTCTACAACATCATCACCCCTATCTTTCTGGTAGTAGCGGTGGGGTTCGTGGCCGACCGCCGCTTTGACATCGATCCCCGTTCGTTGTCGCGCCTGCTGGTGTACGTCTTCACCCCGTTCCTGATCTTTGAGGGTGTGGCCTATTCCGACCTCAGCGGAAGCGAGGCCGGGCAACTGGTCGCTGTGGCCATGGTGATGTCGGTGGGCGTGGCCCTGGCCGCGTGGGCGGTCGCGCGGTGGGCGCGCTTCGACCGGCATACGGGCGCGGCGTTCGCCCTCAGTGCCACGCTGATCAACGCGGGCAACTACGGTCTGCCGCTCAATCGCTTTGCCTTCGGGAGCGCAGGCGAAGAGCGGGCGCTGGTGTTCTTCATCGCCACCGTGGTGGTGTCGTACACACTGGGAGTGTTCCTGGCCTCGTTCGGCAGGCTGTCGGCGCGACTGGCGCTGCGCAACGTCTTCACCGTGCCGCTGATCTACGCGGCCTTGCTGGGACTGGCGGTGAACGTGGGCGGCGTGGACGTGCCGTTGCCGGTGACCCGCGCCGTGGGGTTGCTGGCCGATGCCACCATTCCCGTCATGCTGACGGTGCTCGGCGTGCAGCTTTCCCGTGCCTCGATACGAGGACGGCTACAGCCGATCCTGATGGCTTCGGCGCTGCGGTTACTGGTCGGCCCGCTGATCGCGGTAGGGCTGGCAGCACTGTTCGGCCTGAGCGGATTGACGCGGCAGGTGGCGATCGTGCAGTCGGGGATGCCGACGGCAGTAGTCACTGGCGTGCTGGCGATTGAATTCGGCGCGGATGCCGAATTGGTGACGGCCACCATCCTGGTGAGCACCCTCGCCAGCATCATCACCCTGACTGTGCTGCTGTCGTGGCTGATGTAGGGGGCTATTCCTCGACGAATTCGACGGCGTCCGCAGCGGTCGCGCCAGCCGCGTAGGCGGGCGGGGTCACGACCTGCGGCTGAGGGACACGACCTGCCCCCACCTGGCTCCCGGCGCAATAGGGGCACAGGTTCCAGGGCAGCTCCAGCAATTCTCCGCAGTGCACGCAGGGCTTCTTCAGCTTGGTATGGCAGTAGGGACAGACCTGCCAGGCGTCTTTGACGGCACGACCACAGCCGGGGCAGATCGGGCGGGTCTCGATGTTCTGCAGCAGCGCTTCCTCTTCAAGCGAGCGTTCGTAGGCCTCGGTGAGGGTTTCCTGGGGGCGCAGCAAGACGTAGATGATCACGCCGAACAGCCCCAACACGGCTACCATCAGGCTGGCAGCAACCTGAGCGAGCGGATCGCGCGAACGCTGACGCATGTCGCGCCATGTCCACAGGATCAGGCCGAGCCAGATGGCCGCGATCACGGCTCCGCTGGCGGTGATGCCGTAGAGAAGAATCGTGTTGAGTGTTTCCCGATCGAGCGTCATGCGCTTGCTCCCTGGAGCCGGAGAGCGAACGAAAGCTGCGGCAAACGATGGCCGCCGCGCAAAAGTATAGCACGGCCCGGTTAGTCCCGCGAAACGCGCGCGACCGAAGGGGTGGCGCTTACGGCGCGGATGCGCCTTCTGGCAGGGTGGCTACCAGCGACACTTCGGCGAGCATCACCTCATATTCGTGGCCGGAGGCGTAGAACTCCACCTGCCGGATTGCGCCGGGGCGCTCCCCCTCTGGCCAGTCGGTGAACAGATTCCCCGACTCGTAGGTGTACCAGGCGTCTTTGTTGATCTGCTCGTGCGGCTCCCAGCAGGAGTCGCAGATGCGCCGTCCGCCCGCAGCGGGCGAATAGTCGGTGTAGAAGCCGTGATACCACACGCGGTCGTTGCCGTCCTGATCGACGTAGGTCAGCTTGAGCATCACCGGGCATTCGGAGCCAGCAATACCGCAGGCGCTCAGGCTCTGGTGTTGCACACGCATGGTCACGCGCAGGCGCAGAGTCTCGTAGCCGCGCACATCCAGCCCCTGCGGGCCGTCGCCCAGTACCTGAATGCAACCCGTCTTGGCCGGACCAGGATTGGGCGAGAGACGTTTGATGTGAATGGTGGGGCGACCGTCTACAGTGGGAAAATCGTAGGTGCCGCCGGGCGCGTTGGGAAAACCCGGATCGGGGGTGTGAGCGCACACCCATTCGGTGGGCCACTCCTGGTTCTGGCCGAAGGTGCTGTTCGGCAGCAGGTCAATGGGGCCAGGCCCGACGCGAATCTCAGCCGAGTCGGGCACAATCTCACCCTCTACGCCGGTGGCCAGATGTTGGGCCGTCCCGGCGCGGCTGATCAGCGTGGCACTGCCAGTGCGCGAAGCTACGCGCAGGTAGGCGGGGGTGCTCTCGATCAGGAAATTGCCCTGTTCGCTGATGCGCGTCGTGCCCAACGGTCCGTCAATTTCGATCTGCAGGTCGCGTTCCAGGCCACCGATGACCCACACTTCCAGGCGACCCAGCACACCAGACAGGCGGATGACGTAGGGGTTGTCGCTCAGGCTGAAGCGCGGGCGCGTGGCGCTGCGCAGCGTGGCCATGCTGTCGTTGCGCAGGGTAACCGTGGCGATGATGTCCCCCGAATAGGGGTCGGAAAAGGCGATGTACCCCTGCGACAGGGTGTCCGTCGTGAGCGTGTTGTTGACGTCAACACTGGCGGAGCTGCGAATCGCTTTCTGGTCGGTGGAATTAGGCTCGGCCAGGGCGACCGTACCCTGACCGACGTGCAGGGTGGCGTTGAGCTGCGTGGGCGAATCGAACAGCAGCCAATGGGTGAAGCCGACGGTACCCGCGCACAGCAGCACGAAGATGATCAGTCCGCCGATCATGGTCGCCCAGGCCATGCGCTGCGGGTTGGAAGCAAACATAAGCCCTCGTCAGTAGCGGATATGAAAACCGCTGAACTCGCCCGTGGCCTCGCTGTAGGCAATGTCTACATGAGTCACGTGAGCGCCGGGCGGTCCCTGGTGCAGAAAGATCTCGAACGATGCCAACGCGGAGCGCGGCCCTTCGGCCACGACCTCGACGGTGCCGTCCCAGCGATTGCGCACCCAGCCGGTGAGCCCGCGCTGCACCGCTTCGCGCTGTGTCGTCGCACGAAAGTAAACGCCCTGCACGTGTCCGTGTACGACAGCGTGCAGGCGGACTTTTTCGTCAGACGGCCTGTCCGCCATGGCTGTTCCTCCTGCCTGTGGTTGACACGGCGTCGCCATTATAACAGGGCGGCGGAGCGCTCACAATGCGCGACGAGCGGTGGGCGCTCAGCCGACGGGCAGGGGAAAGAGAAGCGACCGGCAGGCTCAGTTGGGCGAGGGAGGTTGTGCGGGCCGCGAACGCAGATCGTCCACGCGACGACGCATGGTGTGGGCGTCTTCGTCGTGCGGATTGGTCTCGATGGCCCGTGTGAAGGCTTCGTAGGCGGCGTCCCACTCACGCCGATCGACGTAGATCAGGCCCATGTTATAGTGCACATTGGGGTAGGCGGCGTCCAGTTCGATCACGCGACGATAGGCGGCCAGCGCCTTTTCCTGGCGATCGCGGGTGGAGGTGATCAGCTTGCCCAGATAGGCCGCGGCCAGGTTCGACCAGACGGCTGGTTCATGCGGGGCCAGTTCGCTGGCGCGTTCCAGGATGGGCACAGCGCGCCGGTGTTGCCCGGCCAGGATGTATGCCCCGCCCAGGTTGACCAGCACGTCTATATCTTCCGGGTGCAGGGCGAAGCAGCGCTCCAGCAGGGGGATGGCGTCGGCTCCATTGCCGCTGCTGAGCAGGATGGCCGCCTGACGCATCTGACGGCGAAACTGCTCTTCGGAAAGTTGCTGCAGATGGGCGTTCAGGCGTTCGCGTTCGTCTGGTTCGGGGTCATGATCGGCCTGGGGGCCGTGATCGAGATCGCTCATGGTCCTGCTGCTCCACACAGACTGACACAGTGTTATGAAAGCAGTTCGGGCACACCGCCCGCCTCGGCGACAGGATGGCCCGAACGGTCTGAAGGACAGGACGGCTAGAAGACGTCCTCGTCGTCGAAGTAGCCTTCGTCGTCGTCCAGATCGAAGTCGTCTTCGTCCTCGCCGATGACGTGAAAATGCCGCCAGGAGGACGGGTTGCCGTCTTCGTCAAGCAGGTCTTCTTCGTACTCGCTGAAGTCGAAGAGCGGCCACATGTCCTCGCCGGAGAGTGTCGCCGAGGCCTGCGCTTCGGCGATGGCCTCGGCCAGCTCGTCGTCTTCCTGCGCATCGGCCAGAGCTGCCAGTTCATTGAGCGCGCGCGTGGCCTGCTTGCCGCCGATCTCGCCGAGCGCCCAGATGGCCATCTCCTGAATCTCGCGGTCGTCCTCATAGGCCAGTTCGATCAGGCGGGCCAGGGCCGGGCGAAGCTCCAGTTCACCCGCAGCGCGCGCCGCTTCGTAGCGCATTTCCGGGTGTTCGCTGGAAAGTTCGTCCAGAATCTGGCTGGCCCAGCGCTCGTCGCAGGAGCGGCCCATGGCGAAGACTGCGCTGACGCGCATGGGCAGTTCGTCGGCGTAGTAGGCCTCGCGGATCATCTCGCTGACGCCGTCGCGCCCGCAGTTGCCGATGGCTTCCAGCGCGCGGCGGCGCACGTCGAGGTCTTCGCCCCGGTCGCGGTAGAGAGCGAAGAGCAGGTCTTGCAGACGTTCGTTGAGCGCAGCGGAGAGCTTGCCGAGTTCGCCCTGCAGGACGAACTGTCCGAGCGTCTTCACCGCCGAGGCGCGTACTGACACCGAGGCATCGCTGACGGCGATGCGCATCAGTTGCTCGATCACCGGGCGCGGGCTGTCTTCCAGCACGCCTTCCATGGCGGCGATGCGCACCTCATCATCGGGGTCATCCAGAGCCGGGTGAATGATGGCGCTGAAGTCCAGCTCGAAGTTGGTCTCGGCGGTTTCTACCAGGCGCAGGATCAGATTGCGCCGGCGCTCGACGGATAGCTCTGGCCACAGGGCGCGGAAGCGTTCGAGATACTCGCCTTCCAGGTCGGAAAGCGTGTAGATAGTCTCGGCGGTGAAGGGAGCCGCATCGTCGCGCAGCAAGGCGACGGCGCGCTGAAAGCGGTCTCTGCGTTCTTCTTCGCTGATGATGCCGTGAATCATGGTTGACGTTGCACTTCCTGCCAGCTAGCGAAGTCCTTCGATGTTGATGGGGTTGAAGATGTCGTTCAGCACCGTGATGAAGATGATGCCCAACAGGAGCATGACGCCGATGAAGTGGATCAGCCCTTCGCGTTCTGGCTCCATGGGCTTACCGCGGATCAATTCGATGACGACGAACAGGATGCGCCCGCCATCCAGGCCAGGGATGGGCAGCAGGTTGGTGATGGCCAGGGCGACGCTGATCAGCGCGGCGAAGAGGACGATGGGATACATCTTGCCTTCGTCCAGGCTCTGCTCGAAGACGGGCGCGCCCAGTTGCCCGATGCCGATCGGGCTGACTGGACGGGCCGCTTCTGGTGCCACATTGCCCTCGACCAGGTCTTGCACGAAGTTGATCATCATTTTGTGCAGGTTCACGAACTGATCCACGCCCGTGCTGAGGGCTTCGTCGAGGGGGAGGGCGCGGGTATAGGTCTGCTCGTTGCGATTGATGGCCGTCAGACCGATGGCTGCCGGTTCGACGCCGACAATGCCAATGCCGATGCGCACTGTGCCCTCGTCGTCAAGGCGCGGCGTGACGGGGAGATCGAGGCGCTGCGTGCCGCGCAAGACGGTCACCACGATCTCCTGTCCTTCGTGCGAGCGGGTGTAGTCTTGCAGTTGCTTGATGCTGGTGACTTCGATGCCGTCCACCGCCACGATGAGGTCTTCCGGCTGGAAACCGGCCTCGTAGGCGGGCATGTCGCTTTCGACTGAGTCAATGTATACGCGCTCGATCTGCTGATTGGGATCAGCGGCGGCCACCAGCGAAGTTTCGAAGGTACTATTGTCACGCCTGACTTGCAGCGTGACCGCCTGGTTGGTGTACTGGGCAATGAGGCGGTTGAACTCGTCTGCCGATTCGACGGGAGTGTCGTTGACGGCGAGGATCACATCGCCGGCCTGCAAGCCCGCCTGCTCTGCTGCCGAGCCGGGCTGCACATCGTAGACGGTCACGTCGGCGCGGGCAAAGGGCTGCCCGACAAGCGCGACGAACACGAACAGCAGAAACGCGGCCAGGTAGTTGATGCCTGGGCCAGCCGCCATGAAGGCCATGCGTTCCCAGGGCGTCGCCTGGAAGACGCTCTTGGGATTCTTGATGCCGCGTTCCTGGATTTCGCGCTGATCGCTGGATAGCTCGGCTTCGCTCTTGGGGCGGACGAAGTCTTCACCATAGGGCCGCACGAAGCCGCCGATGGGCAACCAGTTGAGGGTGTAAAGGGTGCCGCCGCGGGTGAACAACACCTTGGCGCGCGGCGGGAAGCCAATGCCAAACTCCAGCACGGTAATGCCCACCAGTTTGGCGGCAATGAAGTGCCCCAGCTCGTGCACGATCACCAGGGGAACCAGGACCAGCACGAAGGAAGCCAGTCCCAGCAAGAAGTTGTCCATCCGCCTATCCTCGGTCTAAGCCTGCTCAAGTAAACGGGGCGTCTTAGCCCCGACGCCCCCGGTTGGTTCTGGTTGAACACGCACACGGTGGGAATGGAAGTGCCATCACTGCTACGCAAGATTATAGTCGCGGCGTGGGCCGAGGGCAAGGATCACCCAGGGCCAGGCGTGCAACATGCTTGGCAGTTTGCTACCTGCTGTTGCTCCTCACTCCCCAAACCCCTTCTCTCGCGCGACCGCGTCATAGAGCGAGGGGAAGCTCCCGCCTGCCTGGACACTCCCCTTCGCTCGCCGCGCGAAGAAGGGCGAGGGATGAGGGACAGCAAAGTGCACAACACGCTCTAGCGTTCGTCTCCGTTAATCTGATCGTAGAGGTCGCGGGAAGGGAGGCGGGCCGGGTAGCCCTGGAGCAGCCCTTCGTGCGACAAGGGTTTCCCCTGCCGAGCTACCACTGTGCCCGTCCGGACTCCATCGCGCAGGGCCTGATAGGCCAGGCGGGCCATGTGCGCCGACCGGCTTCAAGCCGGTGTTTTTTGGGCATTCACTTCCGCACCGTTTAGCCCCTGGCCTGGTGAGTGTAACAAGGTGATTCCGGCGTTCACGGCGCGTTCCTGAGTCTGCTCGATTGTGGTCATTTGTGCACGAATTCGCTCGTAAATATTGACTTTGTGCGCGTTTTGGGGTACGATACAAGCATAAACAGTCTTTTCTCATGCAAAGGTCGCTTGTTCATGGCCGAGAGGGGCTTTCACACTTTCAGTGAGATCAACAGTCAGCCGGACGTATGGGCAGCAACACTGGCTGAATTCCAGAGTCTGGTTCCCGCGCTTGACCGCTTCTGGCAACGACATTCCATTCAGCGCATCATCTGCACCGGTTGTGGCTCGACCTACTATCTTTCCCTGGTCGCCGCTTCTTTGTTTCAAGCTCTGAGACACATTCCCACACAGGCACGCCCGGCTTCGGAGGTAGTGCTGTTTCCTGAGGTGGTGCAACTGGGCGATGCCAGCACTTTGCTTGTCACGATCTCGCGTTCCGGCGAGACGACCGAGACGCTCGATGCCGTGGAGGTCTTCCGCGAGCAGGCGGGAGGGCCAGTGCTGGCGATCACCTGCTATGGCGACAGTTCGCTGGCTCGCCGGGCCGACTTCGTCCTGACGGCAAGCGCGGCCCAGGAAGAGAGCGTGGCGCAGACGCGCTCGTTTTCCAGCATGACCGTGCTGGCCGAGGCGCTGGCCGGTCATCTGGCCGGGCTGGACGCAGGGACGATCTTGAGACCGCTGCCCGCCATTGCCCGACGGCTGATGGACGAATACCGGTCGCTGGCGCAGACGCTCGGCGAAACGATGGCGATCCAGCGCTTCTTCTTCCTGGGGACGGGCTTCTTGTATGGCATGGCCTGCGAGGCCATGCTGAAGATGAAGGAAATGTCTCTGTCGTATAGCGAAGCCTTTCATACCCTGGAGTTCCGTCATGGCCCCATGTCCATGGTGGATGAACATTCGCTGGTGATCGGCCTGCTGTCGGAAGGTGCGCAGCGGCACGAGATGGCTGTCCTGGAGCAGATGCAGCGGGCCGGGGCGCACGTGCTCGCGCTCTCTGAGAAGGAGACAGGGTGTGCAGACGCGGCGCGGTGGCACGAGGTGGTGCTGCACAGTGAGCTACCCACATGGGCGCGCACCGTGGCGTATCTGCCGGTGCTACACCTGCTCGCCTATCACCGCGCCATGGCCAATCAACAGAATCCTGATCGTCCGGCGCGGCTCGACGCCGTGGTGACGCTCAAGTCTCTGCTGATCAGCTAAGGAGACGAGCTATCGCAAGGGATTGTCTGTTGGGGAGAGCCTCTCGCTCAGGTCTCACCGTTGCCCGAAGGCCCCATTGTTCGTCGGCCAGTGATTGGCAGGAGAGGGACGGAGAGTGTCTATGCGATGAATTGCAAGCCATGATTTTTGCCAAGTCCACGTCTGGGCACTGTTCATACTTACTGGGTAAGAAGGAGATGATCCCATGAAGAAATTCCGGTTTTTGACACTGGTGCTCATCGTCGCCATGCTCGTCCCGGTGAGCACAGGGCTGACCAACGCCCAGGAGAAGGTCAAGCTGGTCTACTGGTCCATGTGGAATGAGACCGAGCCGCAGGCCAAGGTCATCCAGAGCTGGATCGCGGACTTCGAGGCGGCCAACCCCACTATTGACATCGAGGCCACCTGGAATGGTCGTCAGAATCAGACCCTGGTGCGCACGGCGCTGAGCGCCGGGCAACAGATTGACCTGGTGGATCAGGATGCCGACCCGCTCGCTGGTGGGCTGGTGCAGGAAGGGATGGCCTATCCGCTGAACGAGTTCCTGGAAGAGAAGGCACTGGACGAGGACGTGCCGATCCGCGAGGTCTTCACCCCCGGCACGCTCGATCTCTTCGCCGTGGATGGGCAGATTTACCTGTGGCCCTACATCTACAACACCTCGCAGTTCTGGTACAACAAGAACGCCTTCGCCGAGGCGGGCGCTGAGCCGCCCAAGACCTGGGAAGACTTCCTGGGCGTGTGCCAGAAGTTGCTGGACGCCGGCTACGCCCCGATCGCTGCCGAGAGCGACATTCAGTTCTACCAGATTGACTACCTGACCTATCAGATTGTGCGCTACAAGGGCGTAGGCTTCCTGCGGCAGACCATCGAGGACAAGACCGGTGAGATGTGGCGCGACCCGGTCTACCTGCAGGCGGCGCAGAACATGCGCGAACTGTGGGATCGCGGCTGCATCCCACCCGAAACCAAGGGGTATCTGTGGCCTGCCGGTCAGCAGACGCTGGGCGTCGGCGTGTCGGCGATGGAACTGGTTGGCTCGTGGCTGCCCATCGAACTGGCCCCGATCGTCGAGGGGAGCTTCGAGTGGGGCGCTTTCAACTTCCCGGAGATGCCGGGCGGCGTGGGCAAGCAGGGTGACCTGATGGTGTACCTGCTGAGCTTCATGATCGTCAAGAACAGTGAGCACCCGCGCGAAGCCTTCGAGTTCCTGCGCTTCATCATGACCAAGGAGAACATGCAGAAGATGGCCGACGAAGCGCTGGTCGGCGTGACGCGCCTGGGTGTGCAGTGGGCAGAAGCGATCCAGGACGGCGCGACCGCAGCGGCCAACGCTACGGCAGTCTTCGGCATGGCCGATGGCTCGGTGGCGCAGTACTCTGAGTTCGTCAACAACATCCTCTACGTCAACTGGTCGAAGCTCTTCCTGGGCGAGCTGACGCCTGAGCAGTTCGTCGAGAAGATGGCCACTGACGCGGCGGAGTACTGGAAAGGCAAGTAGTTCGCGGTCGAGCGGACGCAGACTGGGATGGGACGCACGTGCCCATCCCAGTTGTTCATCCGCCCGCGGAGTGGCTCTTGGGGCCGTGACCACAATGAGGGGTGGCGCGGC
>DDBP01000240.1:0-1030 GCA_002332795.1 Anaerolineales bacterium UBA2029
TCACATCGAAAAAGGGCTGGCTGTGGCCGAAGCCTGGGAAGCCGCCGGTGCGCCCGGCGTGACCCTCATCGAAAGTCACGGGTTGCACCGCCTGCGCGAGCAAAGCAAGGAACTGGAGCTACCCCTGATCGTCTCGATGGCCCAACTGATGCGGCAGATCGAAGAAACCAATCAGACCATCTTCACCGTGGTGGACGACGATCTGGTGGACGTGATGCTCGACGCAGCCTGTCAGGCGCTCGGCGCGCGCACCCTGGAAGAGAGCGGCGTGGGCGTGGCCTTCGTCATTGATGTGGAACGTACCATTGGCATGCGGCCCTGTCGCCGCCCGACGAACCCATGATGCTGGCCGATACGCAACCTGCCGCGCGGGTGTTGGCGCTCATCCCCGCCTACAACGAAGCTGAGCGCGTCGGGGCGGTGGTGACGGGCACGCGCGCCTATCTGCCGGTGCTGGTGGTGGACGACGGCTCGACCGACGACACCGCCATCCTGGCCGAGGACGCCGGCGCAACAGTGCTGCGTCAGCGGCCCAACCAGGGCAAAGGCGCGGCCTTGCGAGCGGGCTTCCGCTGGGCGCTGGAGGCCGGTTACGACGCGGTGATCATGCTCGATGCCGACGGGCAGCACGATCCCGCCGAAATTCCCCGCTTTCTCCAGACCTATGCCGCCCAGAAAGCCGATCTGATCATCGGCGAGCGCACCTTCCGGCAGATGCCCTTCCCACGTAACCTGTCCAATACCATCGGGCGCTGGCTGTTCTCCTGGGCGCTCGGTCAGCCGGTGCGCGACAATCAATCGGGCTATCGCCTGCTGAGCCGCCGCATGATGCAAGCGACGCTCGACAGCCGCGAACAGGGCTTCGAATTCGAAGTCGAGATGATCGTCACCTGCGTGCAGCACGGCTACAAGCTGGCGGGCGTGCCCATCCGCACCATCTACGCGGGCGAGAAGAGTCACATCAAGCCGCTGCCGCAGACGGTGCACTTTCTGCGCGTGGTCTGGCAGACGCGGCGGGCCATGCGGCGGG
>DDBP01000240.1:1126-13284 GCA_002332795.1 Anaerolineales bacterium UBA2029
CGCGGCGGGCCATGCGGCGGGCGCGCGCGGGCGGTGTGTCGTCGCACTGGCCTTCGCTGCTGCTGTTGCCGCTGCTGGCGCTGACGGGAGCGCTGCTGATCCTGGCGGGCGCGATAGACCTGGACGCGGCGGGCACGCCCTCGCCCGTTTACCCTACGCCCGCGCCGATCGCTTTCACACCGCCAACGCCGCTGCCGCCGACTCCTGAGCCGACGCTGCCCGCGCCGGAAGAAATCATCGGCTTGCCCGCGCCAGACTATGCCCTGCCGCTGCTGGACGGTGGGACAATTCACCTGGCCGCAGTGCGTGGACAGGCCGTGTTCCTCAATTTCTGGGCGACCTGGTGCGTCCCCTGTCAGAACGAGATGCCCCTGTTGCAGCGCCTGCAGGACGAACTGAGCGACACGGTGCGCGTGATCGCCGTCACCGATCCACACCTGGGGCAGACCGAACAGCAGGTGCGCGAATTCCTCAGGCGTTATCGCATCACGTTTTCCGTGGCCCTGGTGGAGGACGAGACGGTCTATCGCTATTTCGATGTGGCACAAATTCCGCTAACGATTATCCTGGATAGGGACGGGGTGGTGCGGTTTCGCCACATTGGCGAGCTGACCGTCGCAGATGTCAATCGCTATCTGGCTCAGGTCGCGCCGGAGGAGGAGTTCACCGGCGGCTGAGCGCATCTGGACACGGAGTAGAGTATGCTGACCCATCGCAAACTGCAACGAATGGCCGAGATCATCGAGTCGGCCAGGCTGGACGCCATCGCCCTGGTGCCGGGGGCTAACCTGCACTACCTGACCGGCATTGACTTTCATCTGATGGAGCGCCCGCTGGTGGTGTTCTTCCTGCCGGATCGCGAGCCAGTAGCGGTGCTACCCGCCCTGGAAGAGGCGCGCCTGGCCGCCTGCGACATCCCCATGACCCTGTTCCCCTGGTCGGATGCCGAGGGGTACGGCCCGGCCTTCGCCGCGGCAGCGGGCGCCCTGCGGCTGACGGGCAAGCGCATCGGCGTGGAAGAACTGCGCATGCGCGTGCTGGAAGCGCGCATCCTGGAAGACGCCCTGCCCGGCGCGACCCTGGTGCATGCCAGCGCACACCTGGCGGCGCTGCGCCTGCGCAAAGACGCCGACGCTATCCGCGCCCTGCGCGAAGCGATCCGCATCAGCGAGGCGGCGCTCTACACGGTGATGGATCGGGTGCGCCCCGGCATGACCGAGCGCGAGATCGCCGCGTTGATCACCATGGCGCAGCTCGAACAGGGCGGCGGCAAGCACCCCTTCGAGCCGATCGTCCTCAGCGGCCCCAATAGCGCTCTGCCTCACGGTGAGCCGGGCGAGCGCATGATCGCCGAAGGCGAGCCGTTGCTGCTCGACTTCGGCACAACGGTGCGCGGCTACGCCTCCGACATCACGCGGACGTTCTGCGTGGGCGCGCCCTCGCCGCGCCTGGTAGAGGTCTACGAAGTGGTGCGCGCCGCCAACGAAGCCGGACGCGCCGCGGCCAGGCCGGGCGTGCCTGCGCAGGAGGTGGATCGGGCGGCGCGGCGTGTCATCGAGGAGGCGGGCTTCGGCCCGTACTTCACGCACCGCACCGGCCATGGCCTGGGCATGGAAGCGCACGAAGGGCCGGGCATCGTCGAGGGCAATGAGCTGATCCTGGAGCCAGGGATGGTCTTCACCGTGGAGCCGGGTATCTATCTGCCGGGCGAACTGGGCGTGCGCATCGAAGACGACGTGCTGATCACGCCCAACGGGGCCGAAAGCCTGACGACCTTCCCGCGCGACCTGCGGCGCATCGGCTGGTGAGAGGGCGCTCGGTTCGCGTGATCAGCGGCGGGCCGCTGCCTGGCCTGGAGGTAGCGGCCTGTTTCTCTGTGCTCCCCTGGCTGTGCCAATCGTTGCACAAGCGGGCGCTGCAAGGTTATATTTTGTGTGATGAATATTTGAGAAATTGGCATGGCGTATCGTCTGCTGCCATGCCTGCCCATCTCACCATGAGGATCGCCCTGCATGTGCCCGACGGTGTGGATTTACCTGGGCGAGATCTATCGCCTGCAAGAAGAAACGCCCTGGCCGACGCTCTCTATGGTCGCCGAGAGTATGGGAGTCTCTTTGCAGGCGGCCTCGCGCATGATTCGCCGCATGGTCGAAAACGGCTACATCGAGCACGAGCCGTACCGGGGCGTGCGCCTGACTCCCGCGGGTGAAGCGATCGCCCTGCAGGTGATCCGCCGTCACCGCATCCTGGAAGTCTTTCTGGTGCGGGTGATGGGCTTTGGCTGGGAAGAAGTGCACGAGATGGTCGAGACGCTGGAGCGTGGCGTTCAGGAACGGCTGATTGACCGCATGGACGCCATGAGTGGTCACCCGGTGCGCTGTCCGCATGGCGAGCCGATCCCCACCAAAGACGGGGTGATGCCCCGCGTAGACGACCGCCCGCTGACGCTCTGGCCAGAAGGCACGCCAGCCCAGGTGAGCCGCGTGAAGACGCACGACCCGGAGAAACTGCGCTATCTGGCCAGCGTTAACCTGATCCCCGGCGCGACGCTCACCGTGCGCGACCGCAGCCCTTTCAACGGCCCGCTGCATCTGGACTGTGGGGGCGAGTGGCTGGTAGTGGGTAACGAGCTGGCCGGCGAACTTTACGTGCAGCACCCCGATCCTGCTTTTGTGCCGCAGCCCATGGTTGGCGGTCAGTCCCCTAAGCGACCTTGATGACCTTGCGCGGTTTCAGCCGCAGCACGATGATATCAAGGTCGGCCCAGGCGGCGATGTCCTGTTCCGCCTGCGCCGGTTCTTCGTAGCGATAGGTCAGGCGGCGCACCCACTCGTCATTGGGGTCTGGCTCGATGACGAAATCGCCTTTGATCAGATAGCCCCCACCGTCGTCGGATTCGCCGCCGATGACAACGGCGCCCCTGGGATTGGCGCTGAGGTAGTCCACCTTGCGCGTATCGCGCGCGCTGATGAAGACGATGTCGTCACCGTCGCGCATGAACCATACGGGCACCGTGTGCGGATACCCCTCGTCGTCAATGACCGACACCCGCGCGATCAGAGGTTTGTCCAGCACGGCCCGCGCCCGTTCGTCATAGAGAGACATGGTTTTCTCCTGCCCTTTGGTGAATGATGTCACACGCACGTTGTTAAGTATACTGACGAGCGCGTCGCTGCGCTTGTGTGCAGAACGATTATCAAGTATTTCTAGGATAACAGGTGTCATACCGACAGACATCTTCTGCCGCCTGGCAAGTAGCCGATAGTTCCGGGGCAGTCCGTTTTTTTCGCACCCCATTGCCGAGGAGAACCATGCCCGCCCCGCTCCGATCTTTTCCCCTGCGCACCAGTCTGCTCTATCTGGCGTTCTCGATTGCCTGGATAGTTGGCTCGGATGTTGCTGTCAGCGCCCTGACTGGCAAACCTTACCTGATTGAGCAAACCGTCAAAGGACTGATCTTCATCACTGTGACAGCCAGTCTGCTTTATATCTTATTGGGACGTGAGCATAACGCCCGCAATCTGTCCGAGGCGAAGCTGCGTCGGGCCAATCGTGCCTACCGCCTTCTGAGCAGTTGCAACCAGGTCATTGTGCGCGCCGCTGACGAGACAAGGTTACCTGGCGACCTGTGTGAGACGATCGTGACTGCAGGCGGCTATCGCCTGGCCTGGGTTGGCTTTGCAGAGCAGACTTCAGAACGTCTGATCCGTCCGGTCGCCTGGGCCGGGCACGAGGCAGACTATCTGTCAACCATCCGTCTGACCTGGGCTGAAGATCAAACGGGCCTGGGTCCAGCCGGGAGGGCCATTCGCCTCCGTCAGCCCCAGGTAAGCCGCTACATTCCTGACGATCCTGGCTTTTTTTGGCGCACAGAAGCGTTACAGCGAGGTTATCAATCGGTAGTGGTTTTGCCATTCCTGGTAGAGGGCGAAGAGGTGGGAATTTTGGCGATCTACGCTGCGGAGCCTGATGCCTTTGATGAGGAGGAAGTCTGTCTGCTGGACGAGCTGGCACGCGACCTGGCCTATGGGCTGCGCGCCCTGCGCGCTCACCGCGCCCTGCAAGAGGCTACCCGTGCCCTGGCCGAAGTGGCGCAGCATCAGTTGGCACTTGATCGGGCCAGGTTACTCCTTTCTATGGCTGTTCACGATCTGCGCAATCCACTGGCTGTCATTCAGTCGGCGACAGAGCTACTACACCGTTACGGCGATCGCCTGTCCGAGGAAGAACGGGAACAACGCCGCACCCGCATCGTAGAGAGCATACGGTTCATGAAAAGCCTGCTCGACGATCTGCTACTGGTGAGCAAGGCTGATTCGCCCGCTTTTTCAGTACACCTTGAGTCTCTGGATATCAAGGCTTTCTGCCGTCAGGCGCTTACCGATATCGCTCAGACGACCTCAGAACATAGGTTGAACTTCGAGGGTCCGGAACAGGATGTCCTGGTCCTCACTGATCCCAAGCTGCTGCGCCATATCCTGACCAACCTGCTGGAAAACGCCGTGCGCTATTCCCCGCCGGATAGCACGGTCACGCTGAGCCTGGAGTGTCAGCCCGAACGTATCATCCTGCGGGTGTGCGACCAGGGCATGGGCATCCCTGCTGCCGATCAGGCGCGCCTGTTCGAACCGTTCTTCCGCGCCAGTAACGCGGGCAACATCCAGGGCAACGGCCTGGGGCTGACGATCGTCAGGCAAGCGGTCGAGGCGCTGGGAGGTACCATCGCGGTAGAGAGCGCCGAGGGTCAGGGTTCAACCTTCACCGTGACGTTGCCCGTGCTTGCCGCAGAGAGCGAAAAATAACAGGCCCGCTTTTCGGCGGGCCTGCGTTTCATTTCCGTCCGTTGGCCCGGCGGCCATTGGGCATGTCCTTTTCGGAGATCAGGTAGGGCACGCTGATCACCACCACATCCTTCATGTAGCGCAGACGCATACGCAGGATGGTCGCCGTCTGATTGTGCAGGAACTGCCCGCCCAGCTCGGTGGTGACGAACTCCGGCACGACGACGGTGATCAGTTGATCCGGGAATTCCTCGTGGTTGACGCGCTCGATGTACTCGACCAGCGGGTTGAGGATGTCGCGGTAGTCGTAGTCAATGATCACCAGGCGGATGCCCTCGGTCAGCTTGGGGAAGCGCTTCCAGCGCTCTTCGATGCGCTGATGCATCTGCGGCGAGGTGCTGATGCTCACCGCGCGTACATCGCGCGACAGACGCTTGGCATACTGCAGGGCGCGCAGTGTCCCCTTATGAACGTCGGCGATGGGCACGATGACCACGTCGGCCACTTCGACCAGCTCGCTCTCCTGCATCTGACTGGTGCTGAGCGCCGCAGCCACCCGCTCGTAATGGCGGTGAATGCGGTCGAACAGCAGCACCAGCAGCGGGATGAGCAACGCCACAATCCACGCGCCTTCCAGGAACTTGGTCGCCACCAGCACGATGAAGACGATGCCCGTGACGGTCGCCCCCAGAATGTTCAGACGACGCTTCCAGTGCCAGTTCGGCTCGTAGTGAATGGTGGTGACGCTGGTCTTCATGGACTCGCCAGGCTTCAGCGTGCCGACCTTCTGCATCAGGCGGCTCATGCCCGCCTGCGACAGGGTGAAGCTCAGCATCACCCCCAGCGCGTAGAGCGGCAACATGGCGATTTCGTCCGCCTGGAAGATGATCACGAGCAGCGAAGACAGGCCGGCCAGCACCAGAATGCCCATGCTATAGACCAGCCGGTCGCCGCGGTTCTGCATCCAGCGCGGCATGAAGCCGTCCTTGGCCAGGAAGGAACTCAGGCGCGGGAAGTCCTGGTAACCGGTGTTGGCCGCCAGGAAGAGGATCAGGGCGGTGAAGGTCTGCACCCAGTAGTAGAGCACGCTTGTCCCTGCCACATGGCGCGTCATTTGCGACAGGATGCTCTCTTCCTCTTCAGGAATCAGGTGCATCGCAGTGGCCAGGAAAGAGATGCCGATGAACAGCGACATGGCCATGAAGCCCATCGCCACCATGGTCTTGGCGGCGTTCTTCGATTCGGGCGGCTTGAACGCCTGCACGCCATTGCTGATGGCTTCAATGCCTGTCAGGGCTGTGCAGCCGCCAGCGAAAGCCCGCAGGAGCAGCCAGACATACACAAATCCCACCGCGTCCTTTTGTTTTGGCACTACGTCGCGGAACACGGGCAGCGGTTCGGCCCCAAACAGCCCCAGATACCGGATCAGCCCGATGACGATGACCACCATCACCCCGCCCACAAAGGCATAGGTGGGGAAAGCGAAGATGGTGCCGCTCTCGCGCACGCCGCGCAGGTTGATCCAGGTGATAACGGCAATGGCGAACAGCGCGATGAAGAGGCGGTATTCGAACAACTCCGGCACGGCGGAGGTCACCGCGCGCACGCCCGCCGACGTCGAGACCGAGACCGTCAGCACATAGTCGGTCAGCAAGGCCGCCGCGGCCAGCAACGAGGGCAGGCGGCCCAGGTTGTCCTTGGCGACGGTGTAGGCCCCGCCTCCGTCGGGATAGTGCATGATGGTCTGAATGTAGCTGAAGACCACCAGCAATACCAGCCCGGCCACAGCCATGGCCAGGGGCAGGGTCATGCTCAGTGCGCCGCTGCCGAGCACGATCAGCACGTGCATGATCGCTTCGGTCGCATAGGCATTGCTGCTGATCGGGTCGGACGCGAAGACCGCCAGCGCACGCACTTTGTCGAGCCGTTCGTGGACTTCGCGGCTGCTGGGGAATGGCTCGCCAATCAGCACCCGCTTGACAGTAGTCAGGTTCATAGGAGACTCCGGACGAAAGTCAGCGTGTGCCAGATCGCCCTAATGCGCAGGGTGTGCGGTAGGGATCAGGGGAGCGACAGACAAAGAAATAGCCTCACCCCAAGTCCGGGCAAGGCCCTGCTGAGACGTGCCTGCAGGCATGGGTGTACCCCTACCTACATCATAAGCCAGTGCTCATCCAGTGCCAGGCCGGTCGTCCCTGCCTGCAACCAGCGCACCAACTCGTAGATAGCGAATGTGGTAAGATGCTCCAAACTATACGACAAACAGGCGCAGATGGCAAGGGCAGCTTTCACAAATTTTCCTTGGTATGTTTGGCCAAACACCTCTATAATCTCCATCGGACAATCACAAAGCGCACTGGGGAGCTCGACGACATCGGGCTGAGAGGGTATCTGAACGGATACCGACCCACGAACTTGACCCAGGTAATGCTGGCGTAAGGAGTGTCCGCAAATGGGTGATCGTGACCCTCGCCTTGTCCCTCTGCTGCTGTTTCAGTCACCAAACACAAGTTGGCAGCGCCTAACGCCGGCTAGATGCACTCGCTCCTCGGTTCGCTTTTGTGGCAGTCTCCCGTTGGCGACCACAGTGAACTGAATAAGGAGGAGTGAGACATGATCCGTCGTCTGTGGCTGCTGGCTGTTATCGTCGGGCTATTCATTGCATTGAGCCAGGTTGTTTTGGGAGTCCCCTTGAGTCAAGCCCAGGAAAGAGGGCTGACAGACGTACGCCTGCCAGAACGCCGAACAGTTCGCTTTCAACTCGACTGGACTCCAAACACCAATCATATCGGTGTGTATGTCGCGCGGGCTTTGGGTTTCTACGACGACGTAAACCTTGATGTCCAGATCGTCCAACCGCACGAGACTGAGTTGAAGGTGATAGAGGCGGTCGAGAGCGGCGCTGTCGAGTTTGGCATCAATTATCAGGAATACACGACCTTTGCCATTGCCGATGGTGCGGAGGTCTTGTCAGTAGCAGCGATCATCCAGCACAACACCACTGGTTTCGCCAGCTATGCCGGGCGTCACCCCGTGCAACGTCCTGCTGATCTGGCCAACCTGACCTACTATGGGGGTGGTAAGGTAGCTGAGGCGATCATCTCACGTTTGGTCGCATGTGATGGCGCGCAATGGCAGCCGCGGTATGCTCAGCTTGGCGTTGTTGATCTTGTCCAGGTCTTGCAGACAGGTGACGCGGATTTCGGCTGGATTTACTACGGCTGGGAAGGGATCGAAGCCGAACTGCGCGGCATTGATCTCGACGTGATCATGCTGCGCGACTATCCTGACTGCATCCCCGATTACTATACGCCGTTTATCCTGACATCGCGGCATCTGGCAGAAACCGAACCCGATCTGGTACGCGCATTTGTCCACGCAACAGCACGCGGTTACCGGGTAGCTATTGACTACCCGCTGGCAGCAGCCGAATTGCTGATCGCCGCCGAGCCGCAGCTTGATCCTGAATTGGTGCGGGCAAGCGCGCTGTGGCTTGCTCCGCGCTACCAGGAAGACGCGCCACGCTGGGGAGAACAGCGCGTGGAAGTCTGGCAGCGCTTTACTGACTTCCTGGTTCAAGAAGGGCTGCTCGATGCCCCCATTGAGGTCAACCAGGCCTTCACGAACGAGTTCTTGCCAGATTAGCAGCGTACACACCAAAGAACATCACCTGCCAATGATTGCCTGGGCGACGGGAGGCATCTCACCTCCCGTCGTCACCATGGCCAGGGCCTGCGGTCCGTCAGGTCTACGTTGTCTGGTATGATCGTCAGTCAACCAACGCTTCTTCGACCAGCCAGCGCCATACCCAGGCCAGCGCCTGCACGTCGGCCCGCTGATAGGTGCAGGCGCGGGTCAGCGCGTCCAGGTCGCCCCAGTCCAGCCAGGCCCGATAGTCCTGGTAGGCGAGGAACCAGTCGTCGTGCCCTGGCCAGGGGAAGCCCAGATAGGGCGCAACGGCTTTGAGACTCAGGCTGGGCAGCGGCAGACTCACGACGCGGCGGCACACCGCCAGCAGGTCCACGAAGCGGGGCGCGAGTTGCTCGCACAGATCAGGCGGCGCGCTGCTGCGCAGGATGGACCGGTCGTAGGCGCTCCAGTGATAGAGCGGCCCGTCGGTGTCTGCCACTGCTTCCGCCAGCGCCGCCCACAGGCTGTCCACGTCCGGCGCGAGCGTGACGGGCTGTCCGTCGGGGAGGATCAGCGTCTGCGGCTCCTGCCCAGGGGCGAGCAGAGCGATCTGTGTGCGCCCCTCGCTGTCGCACCAACCCATACACCAGGGCACGGTCTTCCCGTTCACCTCGCAGGTCTCCAGGTCGAACATCCACCCGTCGCGGCGGTACCCGGCGGGCAATGGCCCATGCCAGATCGGACGTCCTTCGACCCAGGCGCGCGCGCTGGCCTGCAGTTGCCGCGCCCGCTGCGGCCCCACACCCCGCACCCGCTGCAAGACTTCCAGCGGGCAGGCGGCGACTGCCGCGATTGTGCTCAGGTGAGCGGCTTCCAGTGCGCCGCGCAGCGCCGGCCCGACCCCCGGCAACACGTCCACCTGCCCGGCCTGGACTCTGGTCGCAAAGCATTCTTCCTGCCACAGGCAGAAGTCACAGTGACGCCCCAGGGTGGCGGGTGGCATGGAGGGCGCATCGAGCGTCGCGATGGTCGCGGCGAGCGCCTCCATCAGCCGCTCCTCGTCGTATTCGTGCGGCAAGCGTTGCCAGGGACGCCCGTACTCATCCGCCCCCAGCCATAGCTCACCGGGTGGCGTTGTGCCCTGAAGCTGACGCAGCAGCCAGACGTAGAGATCGAGCTGCACCCAGTCGGTCTCCTGAGGCGTGCGCCGCCGCTTGATCTCGACAGGGCGGTAGGCCAGCGTGCCGAAACAGGGCACCCGCTGCAACAGGTCCGGTTGTCCGCGCACGATGAACAGGCGATCGGTCAGGTCGAGCGGGGCCTGATGCTCCAGGAAGCCGTGCCACAGTTCGGTCACGCCCTGCGACAGCGCGTCCCGCGTCAGGCGCACCCCTTCTTCCCATGAGGTGACGGGCAGTGGCTCAAGCAGCGGCGCTTCTGTCTGCTGAATGGCGATCTCGTGCTGCTGACCCTGTTCCAGCAGGAGCCGCGCCTGCAGCGAAAGTTCGCCGCGCAGCGCCGGATCGCCGTGACGCTCCAGCCAGACCTGACGGGCACAGATGAGCGCGGTGCGCACCATCTGCGCCGTGATGATGAGGGGTGGTTCGCCGGTCGCAGGCGTTGCGTCTCTGCCCATGCCCTACAACCAGCCGCGGCGGTGCATCCAGGCGGCCATGAGTACCGGCAACACCACCATCACCAGCAGCGTGATGACGAAAGCGGGCTGATCGGTCCAGGCATCCAGGGAGGTCACCGGCCCGAAGAAGTTCATGCCGAAGAAACCGGCCAGGAACGACAGCGGCATGAACAGGGTGGTGATGATGGTGAGCGTCTTCATCACGTCGTTCATGCGATTGTTGACCACCGACAGATGCGTATCCAGCACGCCGCCTACCATATCGCGCAGGCTCTCGGTGATGTCGTACAGGCGCACCAGGTGATCGTACACATCGCGGAAGAAGACGCGATCATCGTCGTGAACGACGGGGAAATCCCCGCGTGCCAGCTTGTTGAGTACCTCGCGCTGCGGGGCGATGATGCGGCGCAGATGCAACAGCCCACGCTTGAGCTGAAAGATCTGTTCGGGCACGGTCTTCCCCGCGTGATCGAACAGCTCGTCTTCCAGATGATCGAGCGCCTCGTCGAGCTGCTCCACCACTGGCATATAGTCCGCCACCAGTTCGTCCGCCAGCAGATAGAGCAGGTGATCGGGGCCGCGCTGAACGTGTCGCTCGTCGCGCTGACACAGCGTCCACACCCGCTCGACGGCGGCGATCGGCTCGCGGTGATGGGTGATCACGTAGGAGCGCCCCAGGAATACGTCGAGTTCCAGGGTATGCAGACGCCGGTCCTCCTCGGCGTCGAAGGCCACGCCGTGCAGCACCAGATACAGGTAGCTACCCCAATCGTCCACCTTGGGATGGTGCGACTCGGCCAGCGCGTCGTCCACGGCCAGCGGGTGAAAGCCGAACAGATCGCGCAGGATCGGCTCGCACGCCGCCGCCGGTTCGTCGCACAGATCAATCCATAGCAAGCCCTCGGCGTCTTGCCGGGCCGCGGCAAGCGCTTCCAGAGACAGGTCGGTTTGTACCGCCCCTTCGGCGGAGCGGTAGAACGAGCGGATCATGCCCCTTCCTCCGCGCTACGGCACGCCTGACCCTGCGAGACACAGAAGAGGCGTGAGAGCCAGGCGACCATCAGCGGTCATTGCTCTCACGCCTCATCGTTCCTCCGTCCCCTATGCCAGACCAGCCCGCGCTGCCCCTTCGCGCAGGAAGCGCAGCCCCTCGGCAGCCAGCACCGCCGGCGGCTGATTCGGCGGACGCCACAGGCAGGTTGCCGCGGCCAGGTCGGGGTTGATCGCGGCGAACGATTCGAGTACCAGTGGGCCGCGGTAGTGCGCGTCCTTCAGACCGCGGAAGACCTCGTCCCAGATCACCGTCCCAGAGCCAACCAGCCCGCGATGGCTTTCGCTCATGTGAATGTATCCCAGCGTCTCGGCGCAGGCCACGATGGGCTTGTAGAAGCCCTCTTCTTCGATGTTCATGTGATACGTGTCGGCGTGCAGTTCGATGTTGTCATAGCCCTGCGCGCGCACCGCCAGCACCGCCGCCTGTCCGTCTTCCAGCGCGTTGTAGAGATACGTCTCGTAGCGGTTGCAGCATTCCAGCGCCAGGGTGATACCGCGCTTTTTCGCTTCGTCGGCCACTTCGACCAGCGTCTCTACCACCACCTGCCGTTCTTCTGGGGTGGGCGCTTTGCCCGTGAGCGTGCCCAGCGAGTAGGCGATGCAGCCGCACAGGTAGTTCCCGCCGATCTCCACCAGCTTGTCCATCGCGCTGACCAGGAATTGCTTGGCTTTCTGCGGCGCGACCGGCATATGCGCATCCTTGGGCAACACCAGCGAGGCCGTGGCGGCGATCCCCGCGTCCTGCAGCGCTCGCCGATGTGCGGCAGCGTCGAATTCGTGCGGTTTGAGCAAAGGTATCTCGATGAAGTCGAAACCGGTGCGGGCGGCAGCGTCAATGGCGTAGTTGCCGGTCTCGGTATTCCAGTCGCCAATCCACAAGAAAGCGTGTGCACCAAACCTGGGCATAGTAAATCCTCCTTCGCAAAGTAGAGCCGTGTACCCGGTTACGCCCATAGTGTGCGCCAGCATGCGCCCGCGCGCAAGAACTGGGGGTGCGTGCAAAACGGGTCTGGCCGTTTGCTGCGCTCCGCTGCCCTTCACCCCTCAGTCCCCTCTCC
>DDBP01000198.1 GCA_002332795.1 Anaerolineales bacterium UBA2029
GGCGGCCCAGCCGCGAGGGGATGGGTTCGGTGAGCAGGCCCGTATGCACCCGGTAATTGACGCCCGCCCGAATCACCGCTTCCACGCGCTCGGTCAGTTCGTGCGCCGTGACCGGCTTGGACATGAAAGCGTTGGCTCCTGCCTCCAGCGCCATTTCTTTGTCCATGGGCTGACTGCGCGCGGTCAGGATGAGGATGGGGATGCGCGCGGTGCGCGGGTCCTGACGCATCTTGCGCACCACATCGTACCCGCTGAGGCCAGGCATCATCACGTCAATGATAGCCAGGTCGGGCTGATGATCGGCGGCCATCTGAATGCCCTGCATGCCTTCCTTGGCCGTTTCCACCTGATGCCCGACGCGCTCCAGCATCAGCTTGACCATCTGCAGCAGGTTGACATCGTCATCAATGACCAGTATGCGAGACATGGATGAGTCCTTAAATCCTTCGTGAATGAACGCGCTGCCAGAAAACGCCTAATCTTTGAGCATGGCAAAGACTTCGATATGGCTCCGGTTGACCAGGATCGCGCCGCCTTTGAAGACAATACTGCGGCGAGCGGTGAGCGTGGCCTTGGCGTCGAAGATCGGGATGAACTGTTCGGGGGTGGTACGCACGAAGTTGGGCACGTTCACCGATTTGTGCAGACGGATCGCCCCCTCGACTTCGAAGCCGGACACCACCACGAACACTTCGCGGTCTACGTGATCCGGCCCCACGTAGCGTCCTTCGCGCAGCGGCAGGCCGTCGCGCCATTGGCTGAGCACCACCAGCCCCAGCGTGTCTTTGCGCACCTCGCCCTGCTCGAAGTTGCCGGTCAACACGGCAGGGTCGAGCAGCGGCGAGATGAACATGCGCTCCAGGTGCAGAAACAGCGCGTTGAGATCGTTGAGTTGATCCAGGATAGGGGTGCCCCTGGCCTCGACTTCCCCGCTGATGCGGTAAGTGCGCGTCATGAATTCGCCTGCCACGTATCCCTGTCGGATGCTCGCCTGTCCTTGCATCATCCAGCCACCCCTTTCTTGCCCGGAAAAGTCTCTTACGTTTGACCAGTCAAGGTACACGTGCACAGTCACAAACTACCATAAACTACATGGTAGCGGATACGTCGAACTCCACCAATTCTTTCTTAGAGTTACGTTTTCTGAGAGGGCAAACGCTAATATTCTTGAAGCCTAACTTGGCAAAAAGGCTAACATATAATCGTTCTACTGGTAGAAGTTCCCCATAGAACGATGAGTTGCCAATAATGTAATGCACAGTTGCTCCTGGGCTAAGGACAGAGCGTAATTCGCTCAAATGTGTTTCTATATCCACAAAGTATTTGCGTATATACGCTGCAAGCAAACGACCATTTGCATTGGAGGGTTTGGCAATCCGTTCCAACAATGTTTCCAGCTCGCGGTGTATGAGAATATCCTGCTTCGCTTCCCACGAAGCAAGACGGCTGGTTGCTACTCCCCACGTACCACCTATGGCTAGCCAGTCTAGCTCTCCAGCCTGGCGACCGTCAGAGAGAAAGCCTAGCCAGTACATATAGGGTCGCAATTCGCGCACATAGGACATACGGTTGACATAAGGCGGGGAAGTGATTACCAGATCAAAAGTTCCCTCCGACAGAGTGGACAGCCTCCTTGCATCATGCAAGATAACATGGGTCCTGCCTGCTGGATTCTCTCTGGCCCCTGCTAACACGAAAGAGACCTCTTCTCTAAAAAGCTCAGCGTAATCAGGCTGCATCAACCTGAGTTGCTGGCCCTCACTCCTAAACGACATAGACTGATGGTTGAAGGCTGCGTTTGAACACGCCATAAGGGCGCGACAGAAGGCCACTCGCAGAAGTGCGCCTTCGTCAGTTTCGGGAGGAACGAGCTGGTCAAGAGCACCTTGTAGTTGGCATAACCATTCAAGAGTTCTCGGCGACCACCATCTTTCGATATGGTGGATCGCCGGCGGGGAGACGGGAGTAACTGCGCCCTTGTGGATTTGGAGGATGACATCCTCGCTCGCTTGATAAGCCCGGTTTAGAGTCTGCTCCGTGTAATACTGAGTCTTGACTCGCCCAAGCCATACGAGGAAGGGATTTATATCAATAGTCACTGCATCGTGGCCACGATAAGCTGCACTCAAGGCAGTTGTAGCTGTACCGCAAAATGGATCGAGGACACGCAAATGCCGAGGGGCTTGACTGAGCAACTCTTCGACAATACGTACTGAGTAGGCAGGCGTCAACCGAAGCCAACCATGACGACCAGCTTTTCGGTTGAATTTGTACGTGTAATCCGAACGTTGAGAAAGCCGGTTAGCCGTTACCTCTTTCATGGTGTCCTCGGAGACAAGAGATCGCGTAGGATTCTTTCAATCTCGTCACGCAAGGTTTGCTTGTTACGGTCGAAGAATGCCGCAAGATCGTAACCTACAATTTCACGCATGAAGTCATAAGTTGACACAAACGGATCGTTGTGGCCTACTAGGCCAATGAGCACTAACCATCTTTCCATACGGTATCTCGTCAATATGTCGGCGTCAATTTGCGAAGAGAAAAGAACAGCGCAGGGCAGATACCCCGCAGCATATGCTGCAGCAGCATTGGCGATGTCCGCATTCTGGCGTTTGGCGTCTTTGCTCTTGTAGCCCTGGCGGATCTCAAAAACTACCCCCGAAAGAACACGAAGAATGCTGCGTTCGACCCTCAGCGTTTCAGCCGAGATTTCCATCCATTCTTTGAAGCGAGTTCGATCACTGGGTCTCGCTATTTCAGTCACAGGTACGCGTGCATCAAGAGTCAAAACCCGTCTTTTTCCTGTAGGTCCGGCGATCTCATAGGACCAGTTGACCGCTGCAGAGGAGAGACTTAGAGCATCCTGCAGTATCTGGCGGAATAGACGTTCGCAGCCAATGCCGATCTGACGGTAGATGCTTGTCATGCCGCCGGCTGCTTTGTGAGCAGCATACATCAGCGGGTTGTCAAGCCCAAACCAGCTATAGAAAGGATCGTCTTGGTATAGGGACTGAAATTGTTCCAGAGTAATGCCTGTTTTCCGTCCCTGGCCAAACCTGGGCTTGTACTCCGCACAGACTCGAATCGGTTCAAGGATGAGTTCAAGATAAACGCTATCTTCCTGGATCACAGAGGTAATCCTCTCTCTCAATCAGGCAGTAATGCTGGTAGCACCGCTCACTGCCCCGCCAACTGCGCGATGGCCTGTTGCACGGCTACGTCCAGCGTCGAGAAATCGGGCGCGGTCGGGACGTCCGCATCCCAATCGTCGGCGCGGGTGATGGTCGCCTGCGCGCGCAGATCGTCCACCCACAGCTCGAAGTACCCCTGCTGCGCTTCCTGATACTGCTCTTCGGTGAGCTGCTGCACGCGCCGGTCGAGTACTTCGATCAGGTGCAGGCCGTATTCGGTCTCCACCGGCCCGATGATGGTGTTGAGATCGGCGTCGCGGACGGCGTTGGCATAGGCTTCGGTCAGGTAACTGAGCAACACCCAGCCCAGATCGCCCCCTTTGGCAGCGCTGCCCCGGTCATCGGAGAGCGCGGCAGCCACGTCGGCGAACGGTTCGCCCGTCGCCAGGCGTGCCTGTGCGGAACGGATGCATTGTCGGGCTGCTTCGCGTTCGTCATCGGTAGGGGGAGCGACGTTGTCCGGCTGACCGGGGTGAAAGCTGCACAGGATATGGCGCGAGCGCACCGCCGGTTCTTCGGCGGGGACGCTGGCGGCCACGAAGTCGTACAGGCGGGCGCGCAAGGCTTCGGTGGCGAAGAGGGTCAGGATGTCGTCGCGCCCCAGCCCCGACGCAGCCTGCGCCCCGGCGTACCAGTCGCTGATGAACGCCTGCGCTTCCGCGTTGCCGGGCAGTTCACTGACGGGCACGTTTGTCCACAGGCTGAAGAAAGCCGCTTCGCGCGCGGCGGCGTCCTCGGCGGTCGGTGTCAGCCCGCGCGCTTCGCCTGCCTGCCACAGCAGGCGCTCGGTCTCCATCTCGGAGAGCACAGCGTCGGCCAGCGCCAGCGGATCGCTGAGACTGGCGACGAGCCGACTCGTGTGCGTGGCAACCAGGGCCAGATTGCCCCCAGTCAATTCGTAGAGTGTGCTCAGTTCCTTGAGATACTGCCAGCGCACCAGTTGCACGCGGGCGTGAAACTCGGCGCGGGAGATGGGATCGCCGTTGACGGTGCTGACGATCTCCCCCGCCTGGGCCAGGGCAGGCACAGTCAGTATCAGGGCCAGCATGGCCATCAGCAACGCCCAGAGCAGGCGTCGGGGCGATGGAAGGAGTCGTCGCATGGCGTACCTTTCGCCTTCGTCGCAGACACCGCGCCCCTATGATAACGGATTCCGGCCCTGGGCGACAATCGCCCGTTGGGGCTAGGGCGTGAACCACGGCCCCGCGAAGAGTGCAGAAGTGATCTCCGGTGAGGAATTTGGGGAAAGGTCGCACGGCGCTGACGCGGGCCAAAGGAAGCCAGGCTGTAGAGGAGACAGGCCGGCAGAACCCGCGATCGTATCTGCGGCGAAGGCCGCTCCGAAACCCGGATGGCCTTGCTGATCCTCCTACCTGATCTCCTCCACCGCCCAGTGATCGCCCATGGCGCGACGACCGCGGGCCAGGCCCTCGCCCTCGGAGACCTGCCGCGTCAGGTCGGCGCGTTGCAGCGCTTCCGGTCGCAGCGTCACGCCCAGGCCCGGCCCGTCCGGGACGGTCATCGTCCCGTCCTCGGCGCGGGGCGCGAGATCGCTCAGCGCAGGGAAATAGGTCTGGTAGAAGGCGCGCACCGTCTCGACGAAGTACAGGTTGGGGATGTGCGCGCCCAGGTGCATGGCCGCCGCATGACAGATCGGCCCGGCGACGTTGTGCAGCACCAGCGGCACACCGAACGTCTCGGCCAGGGCGGCGATCTTGCGTGTCTCGGCGATGCCGCCATTCCACACCGGGTCGGTCATCACGATCGGCGTGACGTGCTTCTCCAGCCACTCGCGCAGTTGCCAGCGCGTCATCAGCAGTTCCGAGCCGATGATCGGGATCGTCGTGCGCGAGGCCAGCAGCCTGATCTCGTCGGGGAAGACGGCGGGCAACACGTCCTCCAGAAAGAGGATGTTGTACGGCTCCAGCGCCCGCGCGATGCGCTCCATGCTGACGCGATTCCAGCGGAAGTGACACTCAATGCCGATCTCCATGGCGTCGCCGACGCGCTCGCGAATCTGACGCACCGGTGTCAGCCCGGCTTCGATGTCCTGCGGGCTGATGTACTGCCCGAAGGTCGCCTCGCTGAAGCGGTCGAACGGCCAGATTTTCATGGCGCGCTGCCCATCGGCCAGCAGGCTGACGGCCAGCGCTCCCGCGTCCTGATGCCAGGCGACGTAGTCCCCCACCGGCCCGAAGCCGATGCAGGTGTTGTAGACGGGCACGCGCTCGCGCGTCTTGCCGCCCAGCAGATGGTAGAGCGGCGCGCCGTAGACCTTGCCCAGGATGTCCCACAGCGCCACCTCGACCGCCGACAGCGCGCGCAGTTCCGCACCGGCGTAGCCGTGATACATGATGTTGTCCATCACGAAGCGCCACAGCCCCTCGATGTCGCGCGGGTCTTGCCCCAACACCAGGGGGGCGATGGTGCCGTGCAACGCGCCCTTCGCGCCGGGCACTTTGTCCACCGTCTCGCCCAGGCCGACGATGCCGGCGTCGGTGTGCACGCGCACCACCAGCAGGCGCGGATATTCAGCCCATTGCAGGGACTCGATGGCCGTAATCTTCATGCTGTGCTCCCTATTCTGGCGCGCCCAGCGCCCGCACGCGCTCCTCGGCGCGATCCAGCGCCTGCTGCACGGTCTGTTCACCGGCCAGGGCGCGCGCCGCCTCCTGACCCAGGATGTCGCCGAACTCGAAGGAGTGGCGCGTCACAGGGCGTTCGCCGCGGGCGAAGGCGCGCGTGGCGCGGGTGGTCGCCACCAGGTCGGGGCGGAAACGCGCGGCGAAGCGCGGATCGTCCAGCACCGAGCGCCGCGACACTTCCACGAAGCCACTGCGCAGCGCATCGTCGAGCAGTTGCTCCGGCGCGCACAGGAACTTGGCCAGCTCCCACGCCGCCCGCTTGACCTTCGACCGCGCGGGGATAGCATAGGGCGGGCAGTACAGTCCGGCATGGCGCGTGCCCAGCGGACCGGCGGGCACCAGCGTCGTCAGCGTGCCATCGGCGACTGGCCCGCCCGCATCATAGACGATGGACGCCTCGTTGGCCGGTTCGATGACCATTGCCGCCCGCCCGGCGCGATAGGCCGCCATGCACTCCTCGAAGCCCATCGTCACCGACTCTGGCGGACCGGCACGGCGTAGCAGGTCCACGTAATGTTCGAGGGCGGCGCGGTGCTCCGGCGTGTTGAAGGCGGGCTGACCGGCCTCGTCGTACCAGCGCACCCCCCACGACGGTGCCCAGGTCGAGCCGAGCAGCCAGAAGTTGAGGCCACAACTCGGCGCGCCGCGCAGGGTGATGCCGTAGAAGTCGGCGCGACCGTCGGCGCGGACGGCCTCTTGCACGGTCAGCGCCGCCTGCGTGAGCTGCTCCATCGTCTGCGGCACGGGGATGCCGTAGCGCTCGAACAGGTCGGCGCGGTAGATCAGCACGCTGGAAACGTCGCAATAGGGCAGCCCGTAGAGCGTCCCGCGCAGGCTGACGGCTTCCAGCGCCGCCGGCTCGAAGTCGTCCAGCGCGTAGCCGTCGGCGGCCACATAGTCGTCGAGCGGCTCGACGCGCCCGTTGCGAGCGTATTGCAGCAGCAACAGTTCGTCGCAGCCCACCAGGTCGAAGGGCGGATCGTCTTCGTTGAAGGCGCGCGCCATCAGCTCCCACAGTTCGGGGATGTGACTCAGCGTGACCTCGACGCGCACGCCGGTCAGTTCGGTGAAGCGGCGGGCGCTGTTGGGCAGGTTGTGGAATGGTGCCCAGTCCTCTTGCAGCACGCGGACGGTCGTCCCAGGCGGGAAAGTACTCATCGTGACTCCTCCTGAAAAAGAGAAAATTTTTTGACGAGAAACAAACTCACACCACCCCCACCGGATTGCGCAGCGTCCCGATGCCCTCGATGACGATCTCCACCTCGTCGCCGGCGCGCAGGGTGAAATCGTCCGGCGGGACAATGCCCGTGCCGGTGAGCAGCACCACGCCGTCCGGAAAGGTGTTGCTGCGGCCCAGGTAGCCGATCAGTTCGTCGAGCGTCCGGCGGATGCGCTCCGTGCTCACCTCCCCCGCGAAGGCGACCGCGCCCTCGCGCCAGATGCTCAGGCGGATGACGGTCTGCGGCCAGGCCGCAGCGGGCGTCAGGGCGATACCCGGCCCCAGGGCACACGCTCCAGTATACACCTTGGCCTGCGGCAGGTAGAGCGGGTTCGCGCCCTCGATGTCGCGGCTGCTCATGTCGTTGCCGACGGTGAAGCCGACCACTTCCAGCGCCGGATTGAGCACGACGGCCAGTTCCGGCTCTGGCACCGTCCAGCGCGAGTCGGCGCGGATGCCCACCATCCCCCCCGGCCCGACGACGCGCCAGCCCTGCGCCTTGAAGAACAGTTCGGGGCGCTCGGCGGTGTAGACGCGGGCGTAGATGTCGCCGCCGTCTATCGCTTCGGCCTGACGGGCGACGCGGCTGCGCTCGTAGGTGACGCCCGCCGCCCAGACTTCCTGCTCGTCCACGGGAGCCAGCCAGCCCAGGCGTTCCGGCGTGGGCGCGGGCGCGAACTCGTCTGCGGAGAAGACGGCGGACGCTTCCTGGGCAGCACGGTGCAGGTCGGCGATGGCTGCGGGCACGCGCCCGACGCTCGCCCTCAGCCACGCTCCCACCGACGGCACGCGACCGGTCACGTCGTGCACGGCGTCGCCCAGGCGCACGCCCACGTGCGGGCCGCTGTCGGGCCGGTGAAAACGTACCAGCAGCAGCTCGCTCATGACGGCAGACTCCAGGTGACCAGCCCCTCGGCGTTGCGTCCGGCCACCAGCAGGCCGCGCTGCGTCAGCCGGTTGAGGTTGCCCAGCATGCCATAGCTGAAATCCTGGTTAGCGGCGGCAGGCCATGATCCCAGGCGCGGCCCCAGCGTCTCGATGGCCTGCCGCAGGGTGTAGGCGGGGCACTCGTGCGCGAAGTCGAGCAGCGCCCGCTCGACCAGCAGGCAGTAGTTGCGGCTCTCGCGCAGGAACTCGCTCACCTGCGGCCCCGTCTGCACCGGCCAGTGCGCGGGCGAGAGGGTCGCGATGTCCATCGCCATCAGCCGGTCGAGCGTGGCCAGGTAGGTGTCCACATAGCAGTAGGTCGGCGGCATGGCCGGTTGCCAGTCCTGATCGAGGATGGCGTTCCACAGGCCAGCCTCGCCGGCGATCAGCGTCTTGCTGCGCGGGTCGTAGACGGCCAGGTGACCCCAGGTGTGGCCCGGCGTGTGAATCACCTCCACGGCCCAGTCCGGCCCCAGCCGGAAGGTCTCGCCACCCTCCAGCGTCACGTCGAGCGGGTGACTCAGGCATTGCTGACGGATGCCCGCTTTGCCTTCCTCGCCATAGCCGATGCCGTGATCGCGCTCGAACTGACTGTAGCGCCCGCGAATCAGCGCTTCGGTGTCTTCTACCCAGGGCCGGTCGAGCGTGTGACACATCAGCAGTGCCTGCGGGGCGGCCTGTTTCATAGGCGCGTCCCCGCCCTGATGATCCAGGTCGGAGTGCGAGATCAGGATGTAGGTCAGGCGCTCTGGCGACAGGCCGATGGTTTCCAGGTACGGCAGAATCTCCTGGGCCGGATTGTGCGCGCAGCCGGTGTCTACCAGCATGGCCGCGTCCTGACCGACCAGCAGATGCACGTAGACCATGCGGTTGTTGCCGAAGGCGCACTTGATGCGGTGAATGCCCGGTGCTATTTCCACGACGAACCCCCTTTCAGGACTGACTGCGAGCGCGCTAAGGGCACCCTTGCGGCTGATCCGAGGGCTGCTGTCCCTTCACCCCCACACCGCCGTCTACCTGGAAATTGGCTCCAGTGACGAAGCTCGCCTCGTCGGAGGCCAGGAACAGGCACACGTTGGCGACCTCTTCGATGGTACCCACCCGCCCGATCGGGTGCACCTGATCGAACTGCTGCCGCACTGCCTCCGGGTCGGACTGCGCGGCGATGAAATCGTGCAGCATGGGCGAGTCAATGGTGCCCGGCGAAACGGCGTTGACGCGGATGCCACACGGCGCGTAGTCGGTGGACATGGCCCGCGCCAGGGCGATCAGCGCGCCCTTGGTGGCCGAGTACACCGCCAGCCCCGGCAGACCGAGCACGCCGGTGACACTGGCCATGTGAATGATGCTACCCCGCCCCACCGCCAGCATATCGGGGATCACTGCCCGGCTGACCAGATACGCGCCGCGCAGGTTGACAGCGATGCAGCGCTCGAAGTCAGCGGGCGAAGTCTCGTGCAGCCGTCCGGCGGGCATGACGGCGGCGTTGTTGACCAGTACGGTCACCGGGCCGAAGCGCTCGCGCAACGCAGCGACGGCGGCGTTCACCTGCGCTTCGTCGCGCACGTCCGCGCCCAGCGCCAGCGCCTGCCCGCCAAAACTGCGGATCTCGTCTACAACCGCCTGACTGTCGCACTCGCGCAGGTCCAGCACGCCCACCCGCGCGCCCTCATGCGCAAAGCGCAGCGCGATCCCGCGCCCGATGCCGCGCGCCGCGCCGGTGATCAGAGCCACTTTGCCTTCCAGTCGCATCCTTCCCCCTCATCAATCGAACTGGAACAGTGAACAGCCGCCGTCGAGCGTCAACACGGTGCCGGTCATATAGGCGGTCTGCGGACCGGCCAGGTACACCACCGCCTGGGCGATCTCCACCGGCGTGCCCGGCGCGCCCAGCGGGATGACTTTCGCCACTCGCGCCGCGTAGGCCGGGTCTTCGCGCATCTGTCGCCCGGCCAGCCCCGCGTTGACGATGCCCGGCGCAATGGCGTTGGCGCGAATGCCATAAGGGGCCAGCTCGCGGGCTGCCTGTTTCATGAGCATGTTCAGCCCGGCTTTGCTCACCGTGTAGGGTGTGATCTCCGGCCAGGGAATCTCGGCAACCCAGGTGCTGGTGAAGATCAGACGGCCCGGAATCTGGCGGGCGACCATGACGCGCGCCACCGCCTGCGCCACGTGAAACGCGCCCGTCAGGTTAATGTCCAGATGGCGCTGCCACATCTCCGGCGAGACTTCCAGGAAGGGCGCGGATTCGACGATGCCCGCGTTGATGCAGGCGATGTGCACGCCGCCGGTCTGTTCCGCCACCTCTGCCAGGGCGCGGTCAACGGCGGCGCGGTCGGTCACGTCCACCTGCTGATAAACAACCGGGCCGCCGACAGCCTCGACGCGAGCGATGCGCTCGCCGACCTGCTGCGGCGGCCTGATGTCCCACAACACAATGCGCGCGCCCTCGCGGGCCAGGTGCACGGCCATTTCGTTGCCCATGTCACCAGCGCCGCCGGTGATCAGCGCGGTCTTGCCCCCCAGCATATGCACTTGCCTCCTGCTCTGCGTGGATCGTGGCTCGCCCGCCGCCCCTGGCGAGCGAACCTATAAAGATACTATTATGTTTTATTTAATCTGCCATATTCCAGTTGATAGAAGATACCGGCTGTATTTCCAGTCTGGCGCAGATTCCACCACAGAGAGCGCAGAGGCCACGGGGTAAGTCACGGAGTCTTTGCTATCTTTCTCCTCTGCGCCTTCAGCATCTCGGCGGTTCAAAACCGTTGCCCCCAAACCCGAAAGGCTCCCCTGGCAGGAGAACAATTCGCAATCCGCATTTTACAGGGAGCGAGCGTCTGATATCCTGCCGAGACGAAAACGGCCCCTTCTTCCCCGCGTCAGTCGTGCTCCAGGGAACAAGGGGCCAGAGAAGAGGAACGCTCGTCAGTCTTCAGGCGAGCGGCAGGCTCAGTCGCCGACGGTGATCACCTCGGCCTTGGGCGCGGTGGGATCGCCGCGATAGAAACGCCGCCCCAGCCACAGCGCCACATACACCAGCCCGATCAGCACCGGTACCTCGATCAGCGGGCCGACGACGGTCGCCAGGGCCTGCCCGGACGCGATGCCGAACGCGCCCACCGCTACCGCGATGGCCAGCTCGAAGTTGTTGCTGGCCGCGGTGAACGA
>DDBP01000199.1 GCA_002332795.1 Anaerolineales bacterium UBA2029
GTAAAGTTAAGTGTTCGAGATACGCTCAATGGCTGCCCTCTGAAGCCATCCGGACGCAGAAAAAAGAGGGGACAGGCTCGCTGTCGCCTGTCCCCGTGCCCTGCAGACAGAGGAGGAGGGCTACTCGCCGCCTGCCGCGCCGTCGCTACTCCAGAAGTCAGCGTCGCTGCTACCGGCCTCCTCGCCTGTCCCTTCTTCCGGCGTGGGAGACTGTGTCGGTGCGGGCGTGGGCATGCCAGGGAACAGCGGCGGGATGGTCTCGACGATGACGTTGAGGTTGGCTCCGCCGCGCTCCGCTTCGGCGACCTTGTCCGCTGTCAGGAAGATAGCTTCGTTGCCATGGCACGAGCCGCAGGTCTCGTTCTGCGGGGTGATGCGCTGAATGTTGTGCGGCGTGGCATACGTCCAGGTGGGCCGGCTCAGGAAGTTGACCAGCAGGTCTTCACCATAGGCGCTGAACGAATTGATATCAATCGGCACATGCCGCACTGGCACATACTTGTACGGGCGGTCTTCGCTTTGGATGGGATTACGGCCTACATAGAAGCCAAGCGAATGGGCCTCGACACTGAAGAAGGGTACGTCGTCCTCAGTGCGATCTACATGACAGTTGGTGCAGTTGGTGTAGCTGAGGCTATGGCACACCTGGCAGGACATGGTGCCCGGCTTGTGTACCATGTGTTGCGGGATGCCGGACTGCGGGCCGATCTGCTCGGCATGGCAGCTTTCGCAAGAGGGGTTCTCCGCTCCATCATAGCGGTGCGCAGAACCGCTGGCCGCGCCCATGCCGTGCATCTCCTCGGCAGTATGGCAGGCTGTGCAGGCCATGCGCGCCTGCCGCAGGTGCACATCGCCCAGAATCCCTTCATTCAGCCCGAAGTACTCGTTCTTCACCCGGCTGCCATGACACCCGGTGCAGGTGCGGCTCATCGGCGGGGTCTTGACGAACGAGTGACCGTCCAGCAGGCCACCGCCTACCGAGCCTGGCTGACTGACATGGCAGTCGCCGCAGGTGGCGTGACAACTGTTGCAGTGATAGGACTGCATGGTTTCGAGCGCGGCGTAGTGTTCCGGACTGCTGCGCTCGTACAGGGCCGTGTCGTATCCGGCCAGGGTGCTGTGCAGGCTGCTGGCAGCGCTGACGGTGATCTCCTGGTGGCACAGTTTGCACGTAGGGCGTGACTCTTCCGACGGGTCGGGGATCAGCCCCGTGTGAGCCGTTTCCATATCTGCCGCGTCAGGGTTGCCACCGTGACAGGCCGTGCACTTGATGAGGGCGTGAAAATCGTTGCTGTAGGTCTCCAGGTTGATCCAGACCTTCTCCCAGGCCTCCAACGGAGGCACCGATCCGCCTCAACCTGGGCCAGAGGAAAGACTTTCGGCGGGTTCTTCCTCGACAGCCAACGCCTTGACTTTCTCCTGATCGGCGTGACAGTTCAGGCATCCTTCGCCCGCCGCCTGCACCAGGGCCAGGTCAGCCGGAGCGCTCTGCTGCGCCCCTTCTACTGGTGAGGTTGTGCCGTCTGCGGTTGGCGCGGTGTTACAGGCTGCGGCAGCGGGACCGCTTACGCTATGCAACAGCGCCGCAGCGCCCAGTAACAACGCGCCTGTTGCTATCAAGAGCCAAACTCTGAATCGTCTCTGCATGGCTCACTCCACAAAGAGATGGAAAGCGCATTGCACTCAGTTTAATTGAACTCCCCAATGCAACGCAGTAACGATTATCCGATTTTGTTATGATTTTCGTCTGTTCCGCACCGGCGCGAAATCTGCTATGAAAGACACTAGTGGCAAAGTGAGTCGGGCCTGGGAGGGGACGGGGTGGCCCGGATGCTGACCGCCGGAAGAGAAGCGGGGTAACACGTATGCTCGACCTCTACGAGTTGCAGGTTTTCCTGATCGCTGCCGAGACGGAGAACTTCTCGGAGACGGCACGGTTGCTCAACATCTCGCAACCGGCGGTCAGCGGCCACATTCAGGCCCTGGAACAGCAGCTCAAGACGCAGCTTTTCGACCGCACCGGACGCAACATTCGCCTCAACGAAGTGGGCAGCGCGTTCGTACCGATTGCCCGCAACCTGCTCAAAGAAGCGCGACAGGCCGAGGCGTTCATCGCGGCGCGGCGCGGCACAGTGACCGGTCACCTGACGATTGGGTGCAGCACGGCTTGTGGCAAGTATCTGCTGCCCCGCATCATCGGGCGCTTTATGGACAGGAATCCAGACGTGCGCGTGACTGTCTGGGTGGGGCACCGCAGCGCCGCGCTCGACGACCTGGCCAGCGGCGCGATCGATCTGGCAGTGAGCAGCCTGCGCGTCCCGCGACACGATTTCGAGTATCGGCATTTCGCGGACGACGTGCTGGTGCTGATTGTCCCGCCGGACCATCCCTGGGCCAGACGTTCCAGCCTGGAACCGGACGAACTGGCGGAATGTCCGCTGGTGATGCGCGAACCGACTTCGGGCACGGCCATCACCCTCAACCGCGAACTGGCGCGTTTCGACCTGAGTCTGGACGTGTTGCAGGTGCGCCTGACGCTGGCCAACAGCGAAGCGATCGTTCAGGCTGTGCGCGAAGGGATCGGCCCCGCGTTTGTGTCGCTGATGGCAGCGTGGCCTTTCGTGGAGAGCGGACAACTGCGGGTGGTGCCGGTGAACGGCCTGCAACCGGTCATGCACCTGTATATGGCACGGCAGATTGCCTTCCGGGGGACGGAAGCGCAGCGGGCGTTCTGGGACTTCACCTTTGCGCCGGAAAACGAGGAACTGCGTCGCTTGCCAGTCCCTGCCAATGACTGTATGCTGGGCAATGATCCGGCAGAGGAGCAGGGATCAGGCATCGCGGGCAGCGCCGAGATGGTGACAAAAGTCACGCTGCGCGGTTAAGTCCGGCACTGCTCCGATGCCTGTCCTGTCGGTAGAATCATCAACGCTCGTTGTACGAATGGGGAATGATAGTCCTGGCTCAATGAGCGTGCTCGTGACTGTTGTGAGGTGAGTCCAGCGCGTCGAACTCCGAAGTATCAACAGCGCGGCGACGTGCTTTTTCCCAGCGATCGATCAGGATACCGAGCACTACCAGCAGCACGATCGGCAACCCGACACGCAACAGAAAGTAGCCGAGCACGTTCGAGATCAGACTGAGTTCCATGATGGCAACCTCCTTGAGAACCCTGGTTTCTAGCATAGCAGACAATGCCGGGGTTGCGCATAGGAGCTTTGCAAGAAGTTTTTCGGACAAGCAGCAGACCCTCTCACAACGCGGAGTGGGTCTGGTGGACGACCTGGTGTGCTAGCAGCAGTCTACCACTGGGAGAAGTTCAATGTTTCGACAACCGAATGGACGCAGGCATATCGTGGGGCTGACCCTGGTAGGCATCGTGTTGTTCGGCCTGGGGGTGGCCCTGTGGGCGCTGGGGGTGGCCGACACAGCTCACGCCCAGGGGGGTAATCCGCCCAACCTGGGGGCTGAGTACAAGGGATCGCGCTTCTGCAATCTGTGTCACACCCAGAGCGAGACCTATCACACGACGTGGCACGCGCGCATGGTGCGCCCTGGCACGCCGGAGAATATCTCCGGCGATCTATCGGCAGGTGTCAGCCCGGTGATCACCTGGCCGGACGGAACGCAGCGCCCGCTGAGCGTTGACGACATCACCTATGTGCTGGGGGGACGCTACATCGAGCAGTACGTCAGCGTGCGGGAGCGCGAGGACGGTTCGCTGGCCTATTACGTCCTGCCGGTGACCTGGAACGTGCCGCAGAGCGACGATCAACGGGGTACGTGGACGGTGCAGGAAGGCGACGCCTGGCAGTCTCCGGAGCGGGACTGGCGCGTGGCCTGCGCGGGGTGTCACACCACTGGCCTGGACGGGGCCAAAGCCGCGGAAACGACAGAGTTCGCTTTCGCCGAGGAGTGGGACACAGGCGCGGTCGAGTTGAACGTCGGCTGCGAGGCGTGTCATGGCCCCGGTGGTGCGCACATGGGCACGGCGGGCACTATCTACAAAGGCGTTGATGCGGCTGTCTGCGGACAATGTCATGTACAGGGCCTGAGCGCCGACGGCGTGCATCCCTACCCGGTGGGCTATCAGCCCGGCCTGCCCCTGGACGAGAGCGTGTTCGTGCTGGCCGGTGAGGATGACGAGTCGGTCTGGTGGTCTACGGGACACGCCAGAGTCTACAACCAGTACGCCGAGTGGCTCAAGAGCGGTCACGGGCAGGCACAGGGGCCGCTGCCGGGCGATTGCGCGCGCTGCCACACGACCAGCACTGCCGACGGAGAAGTGGTGGCAGCGGGCGTGACGTGTGTGGCCTGCCATAGCCCGCATGGCGAGGACGCGCCCTCTCTGGAGACGCCCGCCGACCGCTATGCGCTGTGCGTGTCGTGCCACAACAGCAAGACGCCCGATGGCGAGACGATGCTGATTGGCGGTAGCCTGCACTACGGGGCGCAGGAGATGTACGAAGGCCAGCAGATCGTGGACGTGGTGAAGGGCATTCCTTCCGGTCACTTCACCACCGAGGGCGGGCCGACGTGCGAGACCTGCCACATGCCCAAGACGACCTTCGTGGGCGAATATGGGCGCGCGGGCAGCCACACCATGGACACCGCCCTATGCACCGAGCTGACGGAGTGCTTCCCGGACTCCTGCACGACCTGTCACACCGACCTGACGCGCGACTATTTGAAGACATTCGTGGAGAAGACGCAGAGCGGGATCGCGGAGCGGCTGAGCAAAGTGCAGGAAGCGCTGGCCGCCAGGGCCGATGCGCCCGCCTGGGTCAACACGGTGGTCACGTTCGTCGAGCATGATGGCAGCCTGGGCATTCACAACTTCCCCTATACCGATGCCCTGCTGCATGCGGCAGAGGTTGAACTGGGCCTGTTGAAGGTGGTCACGCCGGAAACAGCCGCTTTGCTATCTCAGACTCTGAATCCCGAACAGTGTGCCGAATGCCATCGCGACGAATTCCGCCGCTGGCAGAATTCGCCCCATGCTCAGGCGTCGCTCAACGAAACGTTCCTGCAGGAATATGCCAGCGAGGGGCGACCGACGCTGTGCATGTCCTGCCATGCGTCCGGTTTCAACCCGAACACAGGTACCTATCTCTATGAAGGTGTGGTGTGCAGCAACTGCCACACGCTACCGAACGACGTGCAGCACCCGCCCGGAGCAGTGGAGATCGCCAACAAGCCCTGGGACTGCGCGCGTTGTCACAGCGGGGCGCACGCACCCCAAAATGACGAATGGCTGGTGAGCCGTCACCGCGTCGCGGGCGTAGACTGCGTGGACTGCCATACGCCGCACGAGAACGGCCTCATCCTGGGCGACGTGAATTCCACCTGCGGCTCGTGCCATCAGGAAGCGCTGGTAGACCCGGTCCACATGGGCGACAACATGACCTGCGTGGACTGCCACATGCAGAAGCGCGTGATCACCAACGGGGAAGAGATCAAGGTCACCGGCCACACGATGGCCATTGATCCCAGTGTGTGCGCTGGATGTCACGGCAACACACACCTGTTGAGCGCGCGCGGCGAGATGGGCCTGTCGCCGGAAGAACTCAACCGCGTGCACGAGCTGGAAGCTGAGATCGCCCGCCTGCAGAAGGAAGCCGACGACACCCGCACGGCAGACCTGGTCGGCGGGGCGTTGGGAGCACTGGTGGTTGTCTTTGTGGTATTCCTGCTGGTACGGCTGAAGTCATTGTTGAGATGAAGCAGGAGGGACCGCATGAGCGAGAACGTCCGCCGGCTCAGCCGGCGCGAGTTCGTCAAACTGGTGGGGGCGCTGGGCCTCAGTGCCGCCGCGGGGGCGTGGGTCTGGGAGGAATTCTGGGCGCACGATAACCCGGTCGGCGAGGCCAATGCGCACGAAGGAGACGGGCCATATTGGGCCATGGTCATTGACCTGCAGACGTGCATCGGCTGCGAGCGCTGTGCCTTTGCCTGCCAGGCGACCAATGACACGGCCAGCGGCCATCTGTGGAACATCGTGCTGCGCGACGAGGAGACTTTCGGTAAGCCGGTCTTCCTGCCGCGGCCCTGCATGCACTGTGAGCATGCGCCCTGCGTGGAAGTCTGCCCGGTGAAGGCGACCTATCATCGCCCCGACGGGCTGGTGACGATGGACTATCAGCGTTGCATCGGCTGTCGCTATTGCATGGTGGCCTGTCCCTATGGGGTGCGCGTGTTCAACTGGGAAGAGAACAAAGAAGAGAACCCCATGGCTCCTACCTGGGGCACGCCCGAAGTGCGGCGTCGCCCGCGCGGTGTGGCCGAAAAGTGCACCTTCTGTTCGCACCGCATTGATGCCGGGCTGGAGCGCGGGCTGCGCCCCGGCTACGACCGCGCGGCGACTCCAGCCTGCTGTGTGATCTGCCCCACCGAGGCGCGCGTTTTCGGTGACCTGCGCGATCCCAACAGCCCCGCCTCGCGCAAGATGCAGGGACGTCAGGCGGTAGTGTTGCGCCCAGAACTCGGCACCAACCCGCGCGTCTACTATCTGCTGCCAACGTGAGGGGGAGGGGGCCATGCTACATCAGCTACGGGGAAGAATCAGCCTGTTCTGGGCATGGATTGGCTTTCTGGCGGTGGTGATCGTCATCGGTCTGTACGCCGTCTTCCTCATCCTGTCCAGAGGGCTGGTGGTCACCAATCTGACGGATGGCACGCCCTGGGGCCTGTGGATCATCCTCGACCTGTCGTGCATCGGGCTGAGCGCGGGGGCGTTCTCGCTCTCGGCGCTGACCTACCTGCTGGGGCAGGAATCCTATCGCCCGCTGGCGCGGGTGGCGGTCTTCATCGGTATTCTGGGCTATAGCGGGGCGCTGATGGCGCTGGCGCTGGATATCGGGCGGCCCGACCGCTTCTGGCATGGCTGGGTCTTCTGGAACATTCACTCCATGCTCTGGGAAGTGACGATGTGCATCACGTTCTACTTCCTGGTGCTGGTGCTGGAAGTGTTCCCCATGGTGGTGGAGCTGCCCCTGTTCGACCGTCTGCCCTGGCTGCGCGACCTGGGACACCGCGTGCACCGCTTCGCGCCGGTGCTGGCCGTGGTGGGTATGGGCCTGTCGCTGCTCCATCAGTCCAGCCTGGGCGGCACGTACGGCGTGGTGGTGGGACGCGCGGCGCTCTTCCGCCCGACCATGCCGCTGCTTTTCATCGTCTCGGCGGTGGCGGCGGGCATCGCCTTCTCCATTCACCTCACCCTGATCGTCGAATGGCTGGGTGGCAAACTGCTGGTGCCCGATCGGGTGCTGTTCCAGGCCGGGCAACTCTCCGGCGCGATCCTGCTGGTCTACCTCTATATGCGCTTCTGGGACACTACCGCGGGCAACTACGGCTATGTGCCAGGGCGCACGGAGGCATTCACGACCCTTTCGGCGGGGACGTTCGCGCTCACTTTCTGGACGTGGGAAATCCTGCTCGGCGGCCTGCTGGCGGCCTATTTGCTGATCCGCGCGCGCTTCCGCAACAGCATCATGATGCTGCTGATCGGCAGCGGATTGGCGGCGGCGGGCCTGGCGTTCAACCGCTATCACACTACGCTGCTGGCCTTCACCGAGCCGCTCTCGCGCAGGCCGCCGCTCACCGACCCGCTGATCAGCTCCTACACGCCGGCCTGGACGGAGTGGGCCAGCACTTTCATGATCCTGGCCATCCTGGCCATGATCTTCAGCCTGGGAATGCGCTATCTGCCCGCGTTCCGGGGCGTGCAGGTGGACAGGCCGCTGGAGGAGCGCCTGCCGCGGCTGGTGGGCACGGCCCGCTGACGCTCTGCAACGTACATCATCGCTGCCGCCCGCTGGAGATTCCGGCGGGCGGTTTGTTAGCGGCTGGCGTCATCAAGAATGGTCTTTAGGGGAGATAGACTCTATAATCGGGGACGTTGGGCAGCGGGATGTTGCCCACACTTGAGACACGGTGCGACAGCAGACCATGCCTTCCTTGCGCGATCTGCCTGCCATTGACGAGTTGCTCCGCACAGCTCCGACGCTGCTGAGCGAGTACGGGCGCGAGGCAGTGGTGCGCGCCTTGCGTCAGGCCGTGGACGAAGCGCGTCAGGGCGTCCGCGCGGGCGGGGCGGTGCCTTCGGAAAGTGAACTCCTGGCGCGCGCTGAGGCACTCCTGGCGCAGAGCACACGGCCAACCCTGCGTCCAGTGATCAACGCGACAGGGGTGATCCTGCATACCAATCTGGGGCGCGCGCCGCTTTCGGCAGACGCGCTGAACGCCATGATGGCAGTAGGGGGCGGGTACAGCACGCTGGAATACGACCTCGATGCCGGAGCGCGGGGCAGGCGCGATCATCACGCCGAGCGTCTGC
>DDBP01000102.1 GCA_002332795.1 Anaerolineales bacterium UBA2029
CGGGTTTGCCCGCCTCCAGCTTTTTCAGGGGGGACTTGCTTTCCGAGATGTCCTCGCCCAAGGGAGGCGCTTCGGCGCTATCCCTGGGCAGCACTCCTTTCACCAGCGCCTCCTTGGCGAACTGTGTGATGGTGGGAATCGGCGCGAAGAGCAGATCGTCCCTCCGCAGTGTCAGGCGTCCCGTTTTACCCTGCAACGCTGCCAGCAGTCTTTGAGCATCTACGTGATGCAGACCATCCAGCACAACCAGCAGGTTTACAAAACGGGAGCTTCGACCTAGCGTGCTGGCTCTCACAAAGCTGAGAGGTGAGGAGTCGCCAGAGACAGCAGCCCGTGGGTAGAAGTCGAGATACCACTGCGCAAAGGAACGGCCTGCGTCCAGTACGAGCTGATAGGCTTCTTTGTTTCCGGTTGTTCGCTGCCACTCGCGAAACGGCAGATATTCCTCTTTAAACCAGCGGCGAACGTCCGTGTCAGAGACAGGCACTGCGGAAGGCTCAGCGGGACGTACCAGCGATCGCAGGTGCTCCCACTGTGAAGCGGACACGATCTTTGCCAGCCTGTTGAGATATTCTTCAGTCAGATGTTCAGGGTTGTGCACAAAATAGGAGTATGCCACGTCGCCGGCTACCTGCCTGAGCGCAGGAGACAAAGGGCGCTGCAGCATCGAGACTGCAAAAGCCCCCTTCGTCTCGATCAGGCGAGAGCGCCAGGTATCGGCTGCTCTTTCGCGCCAATGCGGAGGGACTTCGAGCGGGAACGGTTCCGGATACGCGCGCGCCTCTGGTAGGAGGCCGAGCCACTCCTCTAGCACATGCCGGGCTGCCTCTGGTCCGTCAAGGTCATAGAATACTCTAAGTTCGTCTGGGCACTCAGAGAGCCAGCGCTGCTGTATCGCCTGGATCACGCAGCGTTCTGCGTCTGTCAGGTGACATTGGTCGAGCCACAGGAGCCATTGCGCGGCGTGCTCCAGGGAAGGGAGCGCCTGCCACAGATAGTGCGGATACAGAGCCTGTGCGATGGTCAAGGCAGTGAGTGGACGCGGCAGAGCGTCGAACCGCGCTTCCAGCCTGGTGAAAAGCTCGGCAGCCTGTTCGGGACTGAGACCAGAGACCGCAGCCTGGATTTCGCGGCTGGGCGAGAGCACTTCCTGCCAGCTTAGCTTGCGCCCCCTCAGGAATGCCTCCGCCCACTCGCATAGCCGGGCACCGCGGATCAGCCAGCGCCCCTCGCTTACCGCGTGGGCCAGGAACGCGACTTCGCTATCAATCACAGTGTAGCCATCTGGAACGCGGGCATCGCCAGAACGATCCAACAGGAAATGGCTCATCGCCCCTGGTGCTCCTGTGATCTAGATCTCTTCTGCGACAAGCTGCAACAAACGGTTCAGGCACTGCTTGCGCTTTTCTGCGCCAAGAGACTGGAACAGCGCTTCGATTTGTGCGATGTGATCTTGATCCAAGCGTTCCTGCACACGGGTGCATAGACTGTCCAGGTACGGCTGATGATCCGCGGGCAAGAAAGCCGGCGGACGCTCCAGTCTGCGCTGAAGATCGCCAAGAGGCACTGTGCCATGCTCCAGTTCACGGGCGCGCGCTTCCAACCACCGGATGGCCTCCTGGCGCGCAGACTCTATCTGGTCGTCCATGTGCTTGCGCACCTGAGTCAGAGCCTCAAGGTGAACAGCGCTCAACCTCTGCCCGAAACTCGCTTCGATTTCTTTCAGCTTCTCCTCGGCGTTGTGAACATCCTGCGGCGATTTCAAGGGCAGTTGCTTCAAGGCCTGTACCTCTGCGCAGAAATCCTGGAGCGTATCCAGGTAGGTCAGTGCCTGAGTTAGCTTCTCCTCGTGTTCTGTGCCATTGTAGCGGTTCTGAGTGCCAAGAATGCGCTTTTGTTCTGTTGAGAGATCGTTCAGATTCACGCGACGAACATGCTCGGTGATGTCTCTGGCGAACGCTTCCAGCCTGTCGATCTCTCGTTGGATGGCCTCCAGTTTCTTCTCGCGCGTTTGTCGGAGTTCCAGAGAAACCAGTTGCATCTCCTGCAAGCGTTGACGGTAGTTGTAAAGCCTGATCAGACCCGTATCTACCGTCATGGCCTCGATTTCTTTCTTGATGGCAGCTTCCTGCTCTGCTGCCTTGAGCAGGGCGATCCGTTCTCGCAGGGTGTCTTCGAGTGCTGTCACTCGCTGCGCCAGAGGTGCCAGCCCTTGCTTTTCCAGTTGACCTTTCAGGGTGCGCAGCCTTTGCTCAAGTGCCCCAACCTGAGTGATATCGGTCAGCCCTTCCACACGGCGGCGTTCCCCCTCCACGGCTAGCTCAAGCCGGTCAAGGATGCGCTGTTCGATCTCCCTGAGGGCTGGCTGCGTGACAGTCACCAGTTCATCAACAGTCAGAGAAGTCAGGCTCTGGCGTTGTTTGAGCAGGTCGGATGCTTCGTGCAGGTTATCGAGATTCGCCAGGATTTGCTGCGCTTCCTGGTCATATCTCCGGGCGGTTTCAAGCGCCTTCCTCAGTTGGTCAGCGGCTTCGGCGGCCTGTTGACGCAAGTCCGACGGCTGCTTTTCTTGGGCTGCGAACTCATCGAGCACCTGCAAAGCCTCGCTGGCTTCCGCTTGAGAGAAGGACTGCCTCTTGATAATCCTGGCCCGGATGCTCCGCATTTCTTGCAGCACCGTATCAGGATCGCGGCGGGATAGCGCCAGAGCATTCAAGCAGGCCCAGTTGAGGAAATCGCGCGTAGTCTTGGCGATTTCGATCTGCTCCTCCAGCTTCGCTAGTCCGATGCGCTCTCCTCTGGCGCTTAGCTGCAATTCCGATCGGTGATAGCCGATCCAGCCGCATAGCAACAGCAGCGCCGTGTTGTAGTCGAAACCGTAGGGTGGATTGAGCAGTTTTGGGATGACCTCGGACAGCCGGGCGTCTTGCACACCTGGGGCAAAAGTGCGGTCGAGCAAGTCCCAGGCGGGCTGCAACTTGAGCGAGGTCGGCTTCTGCAACGCATAAGAGCTTAACGCTCCCCACGGTTGGCTCAGCATCCCCCACTTCTTGACCAGATATTTCTCGCACAGGTCTTTGGACACGTTGTCCATGCCGCTCAGAGCACTGCCAATGCGATCGTGCAGCAGGTTCTTGGCGACCGTCTTCACTGCCTGGCGCAGTTTGTTCGGTCCCTTGGTCGGCAAAGCGGGGTACTGAGTGAAGAACTCCGGCGGACGGATGCGGTAGGCCAAGTCGTACAGTTGCCTGAGCACACTCTTGACGCTTAGCCCATGTCCGCTGGCAGTAACGGCGGCCTGATACGCCTGAGGAACCACGATTTCGCCCGAATTGCGCCGGACGTCCCAGATGTGCTCGGCGTTTCCGCGCAGTTGCCGCAGTGCCCTCCCAAGCTCTGCTTTCGTCCGCTCTAGCTCCTGTGTGTAGGTCTGCTGTCCGATTTCTTCCAGCAGATTCTTCCGCTTCCCCACAGCTTTCAGGGCTTCGAGGCGGATGAAGATGCTCTCCAGTTCGGGGACAGGCTCCCTGGGAAGGATGGCGATCACTGGCAGCGGCGCTTCTTTCGAGCCACTTGCTGCTCCCTGCTCCTCCACATAACTGCGTGCCAGCTCGTGCAGTGCGTCACGCTCGGACTCGTCGCGCACCAACACCCAGGCTACGACGCCACGGGTCCCTTCCTGGAGTCCCCCGGCTTTGAGAGCGAAGGACGAGATTGCCGGCGCAGACTCTGGTGCAATGATGACCTCTTGGGCTGCCCAGTCGTCTGTGTGGCCCCACTCTATGTCTACTTTGACGCTGCCAAACTCATAGAGCGGATCGCTGCGGAACAGCTCGTTAAGCTTTTCGACGAGGGCCGCTGGTTCCAGGGCCAGGCGGTCGCTTTCCTCGCGAATGACCTCTTCCAGGCGGCGGGGGTCTGTGCCTACTGGCCAGAAGCGATTGAGTTTGTGGATCGGATCGTACTGGATAATGTTCCAATCGCTCAATTCCTTGAGCGCGGTCAGGGCCTCGCGCGCGTCCAGGCCGCTGAGGTGCGCGAGCAACTCCACCTGCTTGCGGCGCAGCGGCAAATTCCCTGCTTCTTGCAACAACAGCGCCTTCAGCACGCTGCGATGAGCATCGGTCGCCCTGTCGCCGAGGACCTGCTCCAGATTGTGCATCGCCGCCTGATACGACTGATACAGGGTGGACGTATGCCCCACCAGACGATGCTCGAAGTAGTCTACCAGCGCGATAGGCAGCACCCAGTTGACGCGCCCGTCGCGGACAGCGGGCTGCTCGGCCAGGAAGTCAAGCTGATCGCGCACGAAGCCCAACACAGTGCGCGCAGCCCCGATGTCTTCGCCCTGCTGCATCTTAAGGTGACAGAGCAGGGCCGTGGTCATGGGATGAAGCGGGAAACAGCCCCTGGTCACCACGTCGCGAAACTTCTCATACGTCCAGCTCAGTTCTTCGTCATAGTGCTTGGAGAACGTCTCCCAGGCGACCTCTGTCGCTTCTCCCAGAATTTGCCCTTTGACTTCACGACTTGCCAGCAACTGTTCCCAGCCGTCCGGCGATTGCTTCAGGTACGAGTCGAGCACGCTCTCCATCAGTGAATACAGCGCGAAGCGCCTGGGCAGGCGACCCAGTTCTTTCTTGAGATTTTGCAGCAGTTGTCCACTATGCAGAGTCTGGGTGGCTACTTCGTCCGGGTCGTGCTGGGCGAAGGCCAGGAACGCGGCTTTCTTGCGATGATCCTCAACCCCCTGCAGCAAGTCCTGCAATTCGCCCACAGCCCTGTCGCGCGCGTAGCGCTGAACGTACAGGCTGAATTCGTCGAACAGGATGAGCAGCCCGGCCAGCGGCCCCCGGCTACCACAGAACTCGCCGACCGCCCACCCGATCGCTTCGCGCAGGCTGACGTGCCCTTCCAGGTCGGGGCGAACCCCGTGATTCAGGTGGGCGAACAGGTCTACGTAGCAATCAAAGGCGTGCTCGCGATACTCTTCGATATCCTGGATCAGGGCGGGCACATCCAGAGCGTGGCGCTGCAGAAAATCGTTGGCCCGCTGAAGCTGCTCCGCCGTCAGGTTGCGCAGGTATTGAGTGGCTTGCTGCGTCCAGAAGGGCAGTTCCACGCCGCGCGTTTGCTGGTGCTCTGCCAGCGCTTGCTTGAGGGCGCGGAAGAATTGCTCGCGCAAGGGGCGCGGATCGTCCCCACGCAGCCGCAGCACCAGGAATTCGCCGCGCTCCTGTTTGAAATCGCGGTACCCCTGCGCTTTCGCCGGCAGGTTCAGGGCGTGATCGATCCGCTCGAAGATGGTTTGGGCTTCCGGCGAAGTCGCGGGCCGGGCGAAGTAGTTGGCCAGCACCAGGGCCAGGTGACTCTTGCCGTGCCCGTAGTTGGCGATGGCGACAAAGCGGTTTTCGAATTTCTCATACTGGAAGGCCCGTATCAAATGATCCAGCAAATCCAGCGCGGCCACAGCCTGGGTGCTCGCCCCAAAGGTGCTGGGAACACTGGTAGAAAAAATATAGGACTGCAGCAACGAAAGATTGAGACTGGACTTATCGTAGTCGCTCAACTGCACGTCACTGCGAAACTCGCCTTTGGTATCCAGTTCGACGATTTCTCTCAACTGAACCATAGCCTTTCACCTCTCCTGCCCCACGCAGGACTGATCACACCAAACGTCTTTCACGCTGCCAGCTTTCGATGAGTTGCGTGGACGGTAGAACCTGAGTGGCTGTGGCGGGAACGGCCAACAGCAGTGCGCGGCGACGATACGGCAAGCCGCCCAGCAAGGACTCCCACACCCTTTGCCGTTCGTCTCGTTTCAAGCCAGCGAGCAGCAAGTCCAGGTTGTAGACCAGCGCACAGTCCGTCCATCCTTCGCTGCTGGCGACGAAATCGAGGGCCTCCAGAACCTTTTCGAACGTCAGGCGGACGTAGCGCGTACCCTCTGGAAGCTGCTGCTGAACCGCCTGGCGGAAGTCAAAGGCTTCGATGAGCAGCGAGGCAGCGGTATCTGGCTCTCGGCCCACATATTCGAGCGGCATGCGCCACAGCCCGACGCGCGTGCGCAGAGTATGCCGCCGTAAGAACGCGATCAATGCTCGCACTTCTGCGAGCGAATCACTGCTTTCCATAGAGTTTCTGCAACAGCGGCTCTGGATCGCGCCGCAACAACACCACCTGATACGGTGGAGCCACGCGATAGACCTCGACGTAGCGCTCCGCTTGCAAGGCGCGCAGCACCTCGTTGAAGTCGTGCGCTCCCATCAAGAACAGCGAAGCAAAACCGCCGGGCGCGGTCAGCGTGTCCAGGCTGACTGTCAGTTGATCCTGGAAATGGGCTTTCCAGTAATCGAGCAGTGCATAGGCCACAGCCCAGGGCGGCGGCGAAACCGGCTCGGTCACCTGATAGCGATAGGCGGGGAGCTGGTTCAGGAGTCCCAGCCTGCCCAACCCATCGGACTTGAGATAGGTGCCCAGGAAAATTGTGGCTGTGCTCTGCAGCGTCCGCTCGGCCAGCACGCGGCCCTCGGTCTGCCCGACAAAAGCCGCGATCTCGCGCTCGACCTGAGTCCTGGAAAACTCGTGGCCGACGTAGAAGAAGCTGCTCACCAGATGATGCCAGAAGGCCGGCCCTGGCCCCTGCGGCGCGCTGAGATAGTAGTGCATCAGCCATTGGGTGCCCTGGTGTTCCAGCAACCGATCGTGGCTCAGCGCATACTGGCCGAAGAGGGTCGGACGACGGTCGAAGTCCAGCAGGCCTGTCCCAGTCGCATAGCGGGGCATGGACTTGACATATCTGGTGCCAAGTGCCGTGTGCTCTCGGAGATGCTTTTCAACAGACCCCGTCTGGGCAGCTTGGGGTATCGTGGAAAGCACTTGGCTTATTGCAGGCCTAGACAAGGAAAATGTCTCGTGAAATGTCAGCCCAATACGATTTGTTTTCATCTCTCTGCGCCTTAGAGGTCTTCAAACAGTATTTCTCTCGATTCCCCGTCAAAGTCCGGATTAAGCAAGGACGTGATAAAGCGTCTCAACTCCCGACGAGACTTAGGGTTTAGGATTGCCGCAAAGAAATCGTCACGCAGGTAGGCATAATCAATGTTGTCGCGAATGATTTGTAGGCCTCCTCCCGTGGTTGTCAGTGTTGCATAGTGTTTCTCTCGACCTGGCTTTATTTTGTGAAACCAGAACCCTGAAGACCGTAGATGGAAAAATGGTGGGCCAGGTTGGCACCAGTCATCCTTCTTCCTTACAAGATTGAAATAGTTCTCAAAGATCGTTATCAGCGGCTCTTCAAGGTAGATTTTGTTCTCTCGCAATAGGCCCCTATCCGCAAGCTCAATGACACTGAGGAGCAGCACCAGCTTGTGAGGTCGTTGATATCCCCCCTTGCTGCCCCGTCTCAGTGTCTTGATTTCTTCTTTGATTTGGGCTAGAGATGGCAAATCAGACAAGCTTCTCCCTCATCCTCGATTTGCAGTTCGTTGAAACCAAAGACCTGCAATAGGGTTCGATCTCGTCCATTTCGCTTCAAGGCTTTCCTGCGTTCATGTTCCTGAATGATGGCTGCAATGCGGTCGGGCTGCATTAGTTCTTCCAAGCTTTCCCGTTGTGACCATGCGTAACCTGTCTCGGCCTCATACTCCATTGCCTTCTGATAGAGATCGGGGTGATTTTCCAGGAGTCCTATCCACTCAATGCGCTGCTGAAAGAAGCAGAAATAACAGCCGGAGCGAGAGCGCCACTCGTAGTATGCTGGAAGCCCCAAACCGCTCTCCTCCAAAATGCGTACAACATCTTCTTTCGTGATTCCGTCTTCTATGAACGGATAGCGGGCAATGATATTGGGTTTCGTTGAGATATAGCCTTTGCGTTGAGACTCATCAGCCCGTATGCCGATGTAGTTGTAGCAAAGGTCGTCTCCTACAAAGCGTTCAAATGGCTCGATTTTGAGCTTACGGGTACACCATCGGGTACGCGCATCCGGCAAGACATTGTTGTAAATCTGTAGATAGTGGTCGAAGTCGCGATCTGAATTGAGTCGAACTACCCTCTTGCCAAGGTAAACTTCAAGACGATCAATATACTCGTAGGTTTCCGGCAACTCTTTTCCCGTATCGCAGAAGACGTACTCCAACTCCGGAATCCGGTCGCGCAGGTAGATAGCTAGCGCGGTGCTGTCTTTGCCGCCAGAGAGAGACAGAATATGCCGTACGGGGCGTCCGTCGGCAGGGTGAGACGATGTAATCATGGGCATCCCCTGAGGTCAATGTAGTTTACGAATCGGGTCGCCGATTGCGCAGCAAGAGGCGTAGAGCAGCCTGTATAACCCGCTGGTTCTCATTATAGTACGGCTGCAAAATGCCGCGCAAGTCCTCTGCCCATTTTTCACTAAGTTTTTGCTCTTCTGGCGTTAATAGGGGTTCGCCCATCAAACCGTCTCGTTCCGCCACAAACAGCGCTCCCACAACGCGCGCCTGCCCCGCAAAGCGGTCGGCGTCCGCGTCTGTCCACGTGCGCAAGGGACGTGCTGCCACCAAAGCGAGCACACTGTCCAGCGCCGAAGTTGGGTCGGGCGCGCCGACGGCCCTTTGCAGTAGCGGCAGCAAGCGGGGATTGGTAGTCACCTGCACCAGGCTCTCGGCCAGAGTCAGGAACTGTTCCCAGCCCACCTCGCCCCCTGGCAATCCGCAGGCGCTCAATAGGTGATCGCGCGCCCAGGTACGCAGCCTGGGGGTAGCTTCGCTCAGGGCCAGCAGGGCTTCGTTCAGGCGCTCGAAAAACTCATCCGTGGCCAGTGGGGTGTCTTGCGCTTCGTCGAACGGGGGCAATTCCAGCGCCTCTGGCAGCTCCACGAATAGCAACTGTTCCGGCGAACGCGCCCCTTCGATAGCCCGGCGCAGACGCAAAGCGCGTTCGGGCAGGCGCTGGGTGCGCCAGGCATGTTCGGGCAGTGTCTTGAGGCGGCGCAGCAGTTCGCGCACGACAGGCATCACGGCGGTCTCTACGCCCAGGCTGCGCGCCAGCCGTTCCAGGACGACCTGACGCGCGCCTTCCAGTCGGCAGCCGGCCAGGGCGAAGAGGTCAGGCCGACGCAGCAGCACTTCCCAGTCGGCGACCCCTGGTTCGGGCAAGAGCGTACCCTCGCGGTAGAGGGTCATTTCGTGCTGATGAACGAGGTAGAACGCGCACAGTAGCACTGGCAGCACGCCATCTGTCAGCCCGTAAGGTGGCGCTTTCAGTCGCTCGAATAGCCCCTGTAACGGACGGGTGCCCAAAGGCGGGGCGAAAACGTAGTCAGCGATAGCCTCCCAGGTCGGGCCTAATCCCAGCGGGTCATCGGGCGAAGGCGGCGCGAAATGCCAGTGCCCGTGCTCGTCCTGCCGGTGCAGACCAGACTCTCGCAGCAGGCTTTCGTACATGCTGCGCTCTGGCGGGTAGCCGGAAATGCCCAGCGTAGGCTGGTGAGAGCGAGTGAGCATGGCTTCGATCAGGTTGCGTCGCGCGGCTGCTGCCTGCGAAGACAACTGACGCCGGTTGATCAGCTCATTCCAGAGGCGGGGCGTCACTCCATAGAGAGCATCGCAAACGGCAGATAGGAAGGCAGTGAGTCGGTTCCCCACCTGAGACGTGACTTCCTCTCCACGGTAGAACCAGCGGCAGGTGACCGCCTCGGCCAGTTGCTGCGAGCCAAAGGCCATTTCCAGGTGCTGCTGAATGAACATCTCTACCTCGTCTCGTCGGGCACGCCATTCGCGCCGCGCCACAGTATCATCGCGTAACTCTGGTGTGTGCTCGTAGACCCATTGCAGGGCCAATAACTCGTAGAGCAGTTCGAGCAGGCGCGGCGCTGGCTGGGCGACGCCGATCACCACGTCGGCACGTGCCGCAACGTCCGGCTGGCACGCCCAGGTCAGAAAGCCCTGCTCATCACCGGCGTTAGTGGGAACGCCCAACACCACCAGCCCGCTGGCCTCGGCGGGTTTGCTGAGCAGCGCCCCGAAATCGGAGTGCACATCGGCATAGCGCACGTCGAACGCGCGCGTGGTGCCGGTGCGGTAACTATGACGACGCGCGACCAGCGGGCGGGGCGGCAGGTACTTCTGCAACAGGGCCGCCGGGCTGAAGGTGCGGCTCAGGTGCTGGTGGGCGTGTTGTAGACGGTCTTCGATGTCTACATCGCTGCCCTGCCAGATGGCATAGGTGCGGTTGAAACGGCGATAGACGATCAGCGAGCGCTGCCGCAATGCCTGCAACGCGCCGCGAATCTCCGCTTCGCGATATGTTCCGCCGTCCAGGGCGGCCATCAGCGCCTCTTCGGTAGGCTGCAGATGACTGGTTTCGCCCAGCCAGTTGAGCAGGCCGATGCTTTTGAGCAGCGCGCTTTCCAGGTCGGATAGCGTCGAGAGGCTGTTCAGCCGGTCGAGCGTTTCGGCCAGGACGCGCCCACGCCCCGAAGCGTAAAGCCGCCCCTGGAAATTGGCCGCCACATAGTCGAACAGGTCGGGCAGGCGGATGAACTCTGGCGCGCGATGCGCCTGCAGGAATTCCTGGAAGCCCTTCGGCTCGTGCGAAGTCAGATAGGCGAAGATGGAGCGCTCGTTTTGAGCCAGCCGCCGGAAGATCAGGGGAAGTGCCACAAAGGCGGTGGGGTGAAAGGGGTAGGCCCGCAGCGCCAGTTCGCGGAAGGTGTCTTCAGCCATCGTAGGCGGGCACCAGCCCGCGGCCAGCGTCTGCGGCAGGCAGGCGTGTAGCTCCGGCTCGACCATCTCCCGCAGACCAGGCTGATGAAGCAGGGCGCGTGCCAGCAGGGGTAGTTGCTGCGTGGGCGGTTCCTGGAAGGGGATGTCTTCGAAACGCCCCTGGATTTTGGCCCACTCCTGCTGTGTCACGCTGTCTACGAAGGTTGCGTAGCGTTCGAACGCCTGGTGCAGAATACCAATCACGACCAGCGGGGTGTCGGCGCTGCGATTGGCAAACTCGGCGATCTCCTGCAGCAGGTAGAGGTCGGCAGTGTCGGGGTGTGTCGCGGCGAATTCCAGCAGTTTGCCCAGCTCGTCAACGATCAGCAGGACGCCCCGGTACCCCTGATGCACCACCCGTTCCGACAAAGCGGAAAAAGCGAAGACGAAAGCCCGGCTGGGAGCCTCTGCCGGTGGAACCAGCGTCTCGTCTTCTCCCAGACCCAGACGCTGCGCCGCCGCCCGCAGACCCTCGCGCAGGCATTCCTGCAGCGGGGCGCGGTAGCCAGTGAGGGGTACGGGGAAGAAGCCCTGGCCGCTGTTCAGGTATTTTTCCTGCACTTGCTGGGCCAGCGCTTCGTCTAGCTGGGCGAGGGTGCGCAGCGCGGCGAGGTGATCGGGCTGCGTCGTCGCCAGCAGATTCATCAGGAATAGGCCGAAGTAGGACTTGCCGGAGCCATAGGGGCCGGTGAGCGTCCAGGCGCGGGCCATACGGTTGCCGGTAAGCCCGGCGAGTATCCGTTCCAGCGAACTTCGCGCCTGGGCCGTGAGCACATAACCGGGCATCACACCCGGCACGTGCCAATCGCTGTCCAGGCGTATGGCCCGGATGGCCGACTGATGGATATGGACATAGTTTGCCAGTGAGGGGGTAGTCTGTTCAGTCATAGTAGGCAGCCAGCAATTCCAGCGCGCGCTCCATCACCTGATCACTGCGCCAATCGTGCAGGTACAGTTGTCGGATACCAGCGGTTTCATGCAGTCCAATGTGTCCGCCCGTCAGAGTTTCGAGCGCTTCCAGATACGCCACGACGCTGTTTTCGTCGAGTTTGAAGGCCTGTCCTGGACTGCCAGACTTGTAGAGCAGATCGTCAACGGCTACCGTGCGCTGCTGGTCGGCGACCTGTTCCAGGTAGAAGAACAGGGCGTAGCCGAAGACTTCAACCGGCAGGAGCGGCTTGGGGCCGATGGCGAACGAGAAGAGACGCTCTTCTGGCAGGCTGCGGATCAGACCGAGTTCGGCCAGCGGGCAGTTGAGACTGTCCTCGAAGCTCAGCGATCGCCCCGCCTGTGCGGGAACGTAGGTGCGCAGGCAGACGTCTACCTCGCGCTCGACCATCTGCGGGGTGGTGAGCATGCCTTCGCGGTCGAACTGCCGCTCAACAAACTCGGTCAGACGCTGCCTGGTGAACTCCCGATCGAGGAAGGTGGTGAAGACGTAGTGCCAGATCAGGCTGTGCCGCTTTCCAGAGACCAACTGCCAGTGCAGCAGCCACAGAGTCGCTATGTCTTCCAGGTAAGGGTCCCAGCCGTCGTCGCTCAGCAGCCGTTCGCCCAGAGGAGTGGGCTGCAGGCCCACCTTGGGGCCGTCGGGACGATCTTCCAACAGCCCCAGGGCGAGGCACCAGTAGCGGATCGCGCGTACCATGTTCTTGCCCACCCCCAGCCGCACCAGAGCATCGCTTTGGGTGAAGATGGTCGGCTCGGCACAGGCCAGATCGAAGCCTTTCTTGAGCCAGCTTTGGCGGAACACGAACTTCTCGTGCCCACCAAAAGCATAGGGGCGTTTCTTTTCCGACATACCTGTCAAAATCTCCAGCGCAGGAAGTCAATCGGGACTGGCACAAGACCAATGCTATCCGCCAGGCGCGGAACAGCCCAGTGCCAGGACATTTCACGTCGAGGATCTCCCTCGGAGAGGATACAACATCGCTCGAAATCTCACCACCCCGGAAAGTGGTTGTGCCGCCGCTTGCGGTGAATCCCCCTGCTCCACCGCATTGTTCGCGTTCTCCCACGCAGTGTTCCCTTGTTTCATCTCCATACGTCATCTCCATACGACAGTCCCCCGCCGCCTGACCAGCCCCCCGCGAGCGCAACGCCACCATCCGCGCCCGCAGCATGGGGGGCATCTCGCAGGCGAGCTGGCACGACGGTTCGGTATCTCATATCAGCATGTGCCTCAGATTGTCTATGGGGGCAGGAAGTAGACGTACAGAGCGTCTTTGAGCTGTGGCAGTGCCACCTGCAGAAAGGCACCTCGCACCCTCGCCACCGCAGGTGCTTGACAGCGAATCAGATCGGCCTTATAGTGTTAGTTACAAACTGTTAGAAAGTATTTCTGTTGATTAGAGCTGATTCAAATCTGCTCAAGGCAGTCCTCGATGACCGAGACCGCGACCGCCAGCCTGATGCGCCGTATCAACCGCTCCGCAGTGCTCAACCTCCTGCGCACCGAAAGCCCCGTAGCGCGTAGCGAGATTGCCCGCCGCCTGGGCCTCAGCCTGCCCACAGTGATGCGCATCATTGACGATCTGGTTCGGGAAGACCTGGTCTGCTTCCAGGGTAGTGAGCCAAGTGGGGGGCGCAGACGCCTTCTCCTGGAATTCAAGGGATCGGCTCATGCAGTCATTGGAGTCGACCTCGGCGGCACCAAGATGTATGGCATCGTCTCGGATCTCAACGGCCAGATTCACCACGAAGTCCGTCTGCCCTGGCAGGGCAACGGTGGACCGGAACATGCCCTGGAGAGCCTGTATGCCCTTCTGGAGCAGCTCATCGCGCTGGCGCAGGCCGAGGGTCGCAAGATTCGAGGGATTGGGATTGGTGCACCCGGTGTCACCCTGAGCGCCAGCGGAACGGTAGTCTGGGCGCCCAGTCTGGGCTGGCGTGATTTGCCTTTACGCCAGATGTTGAGCGAGCGTTTCTCATTACCGGTCTTCGTTGAGAACGATGTGAACGTTGCAGCGCTGGGCGAGTTCGGATTTGGGGTAGAGCGCAACACGCCCAACATGGTTTGCGTGGCCATTGGCACAGGCATCGGGGCGGGTCTCATCATCGAGGGCAAACTCTACCGCGGGCACAACCAGGGAGCAGGTGAGATCGGCTATTTCCTTCCCGACATCGGTTTCCTGGGACGGCGCTACGAGGGTTTCGGAGCGCTCGAAGAGCTGGCCTCCGGTTACGGTATTGCCCGTCGTGCACAGCAACTCTTGAAGGCACGAGGGGATGCGCTGGCTGACCAAGCCCTTACGGCGGAAGACGTCTTTCACTATGCCCGCGCCGGGTATCCCTGGGCACAGACGATCATTGATGAGACAGTAGACTATCTGAGTCAGGCCCTGGCTGCTGTCGGGGCCTTGCTCGATCCTGAAGTGATTGTGTTGGGCGGTGGCGTTGCTCAGTCCGCGGACCTGCTCATTGAGCCGATCCGTCAGCGCCTGCAGGGCGTCATCCCCTTCGTACCGCGCATTGTGGCATCGAACCTGGGGCCGCGCGCAGTGGTCATGGGCACGATCATGCTGGTTCTGGATGCCACGACCGGTCATGTGGTGGTCAATCAGCGTGTGTAAGGTCGCGCCCTGGGAAATGGATGGAAGTGCACTATGGACGACCGTCTGGCTCTTCTAGGGGGAACTCCGGCCAAGACAAAGCCTTTTCCACCCTGGCCTCACTACGACGAGAGCGAGCGTGAAGCGTTGCTGGGAGTGCTGCACAGCCGGAAGTGGTGGCGCACACCCGGTGACCAGACTCTGCAGTTTGAGCGCGAATTCGCCGCCTATCATCAGGCGCGCTATGGCATCGCCGTCACCAATGGCACAGCCGCTCTCGAAGTGACCATGGCTGCCCTGGGAATTGGCCTGGGTGACGAGGTCATCGTCCCGGACTTCACCTTTGTGGCGACGGCCAGCGCGGTGCTCTTTGCCGGCGCCCTGCCGGTGCTCGTAGATATCGAACCACACACTTACTGCCTTGATCCTGAGCAAGTCGAAGCAGCTATCACCGAGCGCACCAGAGCGATCATCGCTGTGCATCTTGGCGGTCATCCTGCCGATCTGGATCGTCTGAGCGAGATCGCTCACAGGCACGGCCTATACCTTATCGAGGATAGCTCTCATGCACACGGCAGCGAATGGAAAGGGCACAAGGTTGGTGCCCTGGGCGATGTGGGGACGTTCAGCTTCCAGCAGAGCAAGCTCATGACCGCAGGTGAGGGTGGGATCATTATCACCAATGACGACACCATCGAGCGCCTGGCGCGCTCCACGCACGACTGCGGGCGCATGCCTGGTGAATGGTTCTATGCGCATTTCATCTACGGCTCGAACTATCGGCTCAGCGAGTGGCAGGGCGCGATCTTGCGACGACAACTGGCCCGCCTGCCACAGCAGAGTCAGCGGCGGATGGACAATGCGCGCGTGCTGGATCGGATGCTGAGTCAGATTGAAGGCATCACCCCCCAGGCGCTGGATGCGCGTTGTACGCATCATGGGCATTATGCCTACATCTTCCATTACGACCGTCGGGCTTTCGCCGGACTGCCAATTGCCCGCTTCATAGAAGCGCTGCAGGCCGAAGGCGTGCCGCATCAGGCCAGCTATCCCCCTCTGCACGACATGGCATTGTTTCAGAGTGGAGCATATCGCAAACGCCTGTTGCCTGAGATGCGCGTCGAACACGCTTTCCTGCGCCAGACATTCCCCAACACAGCACGAGCGGCCTGGGAGACAGTCTGGTTGCCCCAGTATGTTCTGCTGGGCGATGAGCAGGACATGCACGAAATTGCCGCTGCTATTGGGAAGATTCAGCGCCATGCCCACGAACTGCTGTAGCGAAAAAAAGGCGCTGGTTGCGACACGACGCGCGCCGAGGCATTGGCGTCGGGGGGCGATATGAGTTGCGAGGCCGATATTGCTCAAACGCCAGGGGGTGAATTCGGCGCATGGATCGCGCAATGGCTTTGCCAGGCACGCAAAGGAGGATGGGCCAGCGCAAACTGTACAGCGACACGCGACAAGGTCTGGAATCCGTCTGGACGCTTCGTATCCACAAGTAATTCTGGAGGGACTGCCATGAAAATCCGTTTACTTTTCGTCTTGTTTCTGGTTGTGGCTTTGGTGCCCATGACTGCTGCCAACGCTCAGGGCGAACTGAAGACCGTCAAGTTCGGCAACCTGCCCTACCTTGATTATGCGCCCTGGGCACTGGCCGAAGAACTGGGCTACCTGGCCGAGGAAGGGATCAAGCTCGAAACGTCCATGTTCGAAGTGGAGCAGCCAATGGTCGAAGCGCTGATTGGTGGCTCAATCGAAGTAGGGGCGGGAGCAGATACTCCCTTCATCATCCTATCGGCGGCTGCGCCGGAACTGCGTCTGGTCTCCATTCACAGCATTTTCACCGGGTACTCCATCATGGGGCGGCCAGACGAAGTGAAAACCTACGAGCAGTTCGTTGAAGAGGGCATGTCGCACGAAGAAGCCCTGGCCGCCGCCGCCGCTCAGTTGGACGGCAAGACTATCATCCTGCCGGGCGGTGCATCCTTCACACCTGTGCTCGATACGGCCCTGCAATACGCCGGGCTGACGCGCGACGCTGTGACCATCATTGACATGGACCCCGCCGAAGGCGCTGCGGCGTTCATCCAGGGCACTGCTGACTTCTACAGCGATGGCCTGCCCATGCGCTTCCGCCTGGAGCAAGAGGGCATGGTCAATGTGCTGACCGGCGTGCAACTGGCGGGCGGCGCCATGGACCTGGCAGGTCTCTACACCACAGCCAGCTACCTGGAAGACAACCCGGAGGTCATTGAGGGGATGTTGCGGGCCTGGTATCGGGCCATTGACTATCTGAAGGCGAATCCTGAAGAAGCCATCCCAATCATGGTAAACTGGATCAACGATAAGTCGGGGGCCGGTTTCACGGTGGAGGATGCGCAACGTTTCCTGACGGACCTGGTGCTGTTCCCCACCTATCAGGAAATCGCCGAGGAGTATTTCTACAACGAGGAAAGCCCCTTCTTCTGGCGGACGCGGCTGCAGTTCGTGGTAGATTACTTCGGAGAGGCCGAAGGGCTTGACACGGAAGCGATCGACCTGGACGTGCTCGTTCCTGCGCCGGAGATCTTCCCGCGGGTAGCCCCGTAACGCTGAGCTGACTGACCTGGGGCGGTCTCCAGGGACTGCCCCAGGCTTCCCTTGACTGGCGCAGCATAGAAGGCAACCATGGTGACACGAACCGAGATAGCAGCTTCCCAAGAGAGTCCCCGACCTCAGCGGCGTGACAGACAGGTCGTACTGCGTGCCATTCTGCGATCCCGGCTGCTGGACCGGGCCATCAGCGCCGTGACGATCGTCTTTCTGCTGGGGCTGTGGATTTATGTGACCGATCGCCAACTGGTACGTCCGTTGTTTCTGCCACCCCCTTCCGCCTTGCGCGACGCCTACGAAGCGCTGGCGCCCAACCTCAAGCAAGACATTTACGACACGGTGGTGGTGCGTATCATTCCCGGCTTTTTCATTGGCACGAGTTTGGGAATGTTGCTGGGAGTGCTGATGGCTACCAACCGGTTCGTGCGCGCCGTGGCCGATCCTGTCGTTGAGATTCTGCGACCTCTGCCGCCACTGGCGCTTATCCCGTTGCTCATCTTGTGGTCAGGTATCGGCAGTCGTACCCAAATCGCGCTCATCGCGTATGGCAGCTTCATTGTCATGGTCATCACGTCCTATGAGGCGGTGCGCAATGTGCCACCCATCTATCTGCATGCTGCCGATACACTGGGGGCCACGTCGTTTCAGAAGTTCCGGCGTGTGGTCATTCCGGCGATCATCCCCGACATCTTCGGGGGGATTCGGGTGGCGACGGCAGCGTCCTTCGGCTACGCGGTGGCTGCTGAACTGATCGGCGCGCAGTCTGGCCTGGGCTATCGCCTGATTCTGGCCCGCCGTTACCTGAAAACCGACAATATCGTGGTGATCCTGATCGTCATCACCGTGCTGGCGTTCGTGGCCGATCAGATCGTGCGGCGTGTGAATGACCGGTTGACGCGCTGGAAGTCGCGCATCTGAGTTTCCTCGGTCAACCTGGTTGCAGGAAGATGCATGATGCCTGCCCTGGCCATCCAATACCTTGAAGATGGGCCTCATCTGGCGCAGCTTTCGCCCGAAGGCGCTGCAGAGAAATTACGCTCGGCCTTCGCGCGACTGCCGATCGATAGGGTGCTGATCGGCTGGAATCTACGCCCTGACGTGTTGGAGGCTTGCGCCGTCGAATGTGCGCGAGCTGGCGCAGCGCTGTACCGCTGGCATCCTCTGTTGACAGGAGATGCCCTTCAGCCGCCGCCCCCCGACTGGCAGACGATCGCGCTCAGCGGCTCGCCTATCGCGGGTTTTCAGCGCATGCCCGAATTCACATTCGTATGCCCCAATCACCCGGCTGCTGCCGAGGCAGTTCTGCGTCGTCTGGAGGGGGCACTTGAGAACGGGCCATACCAGGGTGTATTCCTCGACCGGATTCGCTACCCCTCACCAGCCAGTGATCCTGTGGCATCGTTTGGGTGCTTCTGCGCGAACTGTCAACGGGCTGCGGCGGAGGAAGGGCTGAACCTGAACGCGGTTGCAGAGGAAGTCGCGGCTGCACTGCGGTCGGCAACAGGGGTACGGCGTGTCATCCACACCTTCTTCCGGCCAGCGACAGACCCGTCCGTGGACTCAACGCTCGCGGCGCTGCTGGATTTTCGCGAGCGGACCATCACACGTTTTGTAGCCCAGGCGGTAGAGGTAGCTCGAAAGCATGGTATGGCGGTGGGGCTGGATACTTTTTCCCCGACTCTGTGTCGCATGGTGGGGCAAAACCTGCGCACTCTGGATCCCCTGGCCGATTGGGTGAAAATCATGTCCTATGGCCATACCTTTGGGCCGGCGGGGCTGCCATTCGAATTGCTTGGACTTGCTGACTGGCTGGTTGGGCATCACAACTTCCGCGAAGAAGACGCGCTGGCTTTGCTGGCCGAAGCTACAGGCCTGCCCCTGCCCCGCCATCGAGACACCCTGCGCCGCGCCGGGTTGTCTTCCACCGCCCTGCAGCGCGAAGCTGAGCGCGCCCGTGAGGCGGGAGTGCGCGTGCTGTTGGCAGGGATCGAGTTGGTCGAGATAGCCGGAGTTGCCGAGTTGGACGAGGCCCAAATCCGCGCCGATCTGGCAGCGTTTGAAGCGGCAGGGGTAGACGGGCTGGCGTTGTCATGGGACCTGTGGGTCATGCCCCTGGAACGGCTGGAACTTGTGCGCATCTGAGAGAGACAAAGAGCATGAGCGAGCCAAAGATTATCCTGTCCGATGTATCCAAGATTTACGCTGCGGGCCGCGGGACGATCGTACCAGCAGTGGAACACGTGAACCTGGAGGTGGCACCGGAAGATTTTGTATGTATTGTGGGCACCTCTGGGTGTGGCAAGTCCACGCTGCTCTATCTGATTGCGGGGTTGAGCTTTCCTACCTCCGGCCAAATCCTGGTAGATGGCAAAGCCGTGACTGGCCCCAATGCCAAGGTAGGCATGGTCTTTCAGGGCGACTCAGTATTCCCCTGGCTGACGGTGCGCCGCAACGTGCAGTTCGGCCCTGAGTTGCGGGGCCTGTCTCGAAGAGAATGCCAGCGCATCGCCCAGCACTATATTGATCTGGTGGGCCTGACTGGCTTTGAAGACCTCCTGCCCAAGGAGCTGTCGGGGGGCATGAAGAAGCGAGTGGATGTAGCTCGCGCCTTCGCCAATGACCCGGACGTGTTGCTGATGGACGAACCGTTTGGCGCCCTGGATGCCATGACCAAAGAGCGCCTGCAACTGGAGCTGCTCAAAATCTGGGAACAGGAGCGCAAGACGGTTCTATTTGTCACTCATGACCTGGAAGAGGCTCTTGTGCTGGGGTCGCGGGTGGTCGTCATGAGCCGCAAACCGAACACGGTTCAGACGATCATTGACGTGCCGTTCGACCGCCCACGCGACCTGATGCTCAAAACCAGCGCCGATTTCCAGCGGTTGCGTCGGCGCCTATGGGAATTGCTGCACCAACACGAAGCGGCACCGGCTTGAGTCGGGATCAGATCAGGACAGAGCTGGAAATCGTTCCGTGGAAGGGGTGTCTTGGGCAATTCATAGCGTTCTGGTCGAATGGATTGCGCTACTCTTGGTTTGTCTGATTTGCAGGCAATAGGAGATAGCTTTCTCTACATCTCGCCTTATGACTGAACACGTCCCATCCGCACATGATTGTCTCGCCCAGCCTGAGTTTGAGGTGGTCTGCGCGATTGCTCCGGGCCCTCTTCCGCGTTCGGCTTGCAAGTTTCCGCACATCTGACCGCGTTGCAATGAGCAGGAGAGGGTCTTGGTCACGGTCACAAAGCGTCGGGCAATCCCCAACCATCCTGTTTGGGAGGATCTGATCTCCGAGAAGGGTGGATGCCAGTTGCCGTTGCAGATCAATCTGCCATTGGGTATGCCATGGTCGTCATCAAGCTGATGTTGTGCGTGGTATGGTACATGCGCGTGTATTGCACCACGACTGGCACATCCGGACGCCAGCGCGTCAGACGCTGGGTTGCAGCGATATACAGCGTGGCAGTGATGGTGATCAGGACCAACAGGGCATAACCAGGACATCGGCGATGAAGGTGCCTGTGGACATGGCAGCCAGAACCTTGTCCTTGATGTCTCCAAAGTTTCACCGCCCATAGGCCCGCAGAGGGTACTGAGGAGAACCAATGAGAAAGACTCTGTGCCTTTCTCTGTAGCCCCTCAATGTCCCTACCCGTTAGATTTCCATAAAGGAGATGCAGCCCTGAAGCGCCGGTTGACAACCGCGGCGATCTCCGCTAAAACTTCACCGGTCGGGCCAACAGGCCCGCAGCGATGAGGCTCGCTGGGTCAGCGACCTTGCTGACCGCAATGTCCCAAGCAGACTGATAGCCTCTACCCGTGCGCGTACGCTGGTAGAGGCTTTTTGTATGTGGACGGGCGAGGATTGGATCGCGGCGCACTTGGGCGTATGATGAGTGAGAGAAGTACGTGACAGGCAGACACTTCGAAACCCTGTTGCTCATTGGCCTGGGCGGTTTTGCGGGCGCAAATCTGCGCTACTGGGTCGGTGGTTGGGTGGCAGGGCGACTGGGATCGCTCTTCCCGTGGGGCACGCTGGTGATCAACGTCAGCGGCTCGCTGCTGCTGGCCGTGTTTCTGGGGTGGTCGGCGCAGCAGATCAGCGTTGACCCGCGCGTCCGGATGCTGGTCGCTGTGGGCTTTTTTGGGGCGTACACTACCTTTTCGACCTACGCCAACGAGAGCATGTTCATGCTGGAGTCCGGCGACTGGCTGGGCGCGGTGAGCAACATCCTGGGCACCAACTTGTTGTGCCTGGCCGGAGCGCTGATCGGCCTGGCCGTGGGCCGACACCTGTAACCGAAGGGACATCGCATGCACAGTGCAAGCGCGGGCAAGCGCCTGACTATTTACGTGGGCGAAAGCGACTCCTGGCGGGGGCGCTCGCTCTACATGAGCATTCTGGAGACGTTGCGGCAGAACGGCATTGCCGGGGCGACGGTCGTGCGCGGGCAGGCTGGTTTTGGCGCGCATAGCCTGATTCACACCTGGCGCATCGAGCGCCTCTCGATGGACCTGCCCATGATCATCATCGTCGTGGACACGCCGGAGAACATCGAGCGAGCGCTGACGCTGGTGCGGCCCATGGTGCGCGAGGGTTTGATCACCCTGGAAGATATCGAGATCGTCAAGTACACACACCGCTACCTGCATCCGCTGCCCGCCGATCTGCCGGTCAGCGCGGTGATGACGCGGCAGGTGACGGCGGTTACGCCGGATGCGCCCGCCCTGGAGGTGACTGAGCTGCTGTTGGGGAAGCTCTTCAAGGCGGTGCCGGTCGTGGATGCACAGCGGCGCGTGGTGGGCATCGTCACCGAAACCGACCTGCTGGAAAAGGCGGGGATGCCTGCTCGCCTGGCCGTCGCCGGACGGCTGGCGGAGGACGATCTGCGCGCCTTCCTGAGCCAGATTCGCCGCGAGAAGACGGCGCAGGACATCATGACCGCACCGGTCGTCACGGCGCGCGCCGACGAAGCGCTGGGGCACGTGGTGCAGCGGATGCTGGAGCGGGGCTTGCGCCGTCTACCGGTGACCGACGCCGACGGCAAACTGGTGGGCATGATCAGCCGGGTGGACGTGCTGCGGGCCGCCGCAGGGGCCAAACCTTCAGAGGCGGAAGAAGCCATCGCCCCTCGCGCCGGTCACACCCTGGGCGAAGTGATGATTCCTCAGGTGCCCACGGTGCGGGCCACCGACGATCTGGTGGATGTGCTCCAGCAGATGCTGCAGGGACGCTTCACCTACGTGGTGGTGCTCGACGACGAGGGCCGTCCCGTGGGCGTCATCACCGAAGGTGACCTGGTGGCCCGCGTGGCTCCGCCGGTGCGCGGGGGCGTGTTGCAGGCGCTGGCCCGTCGCGTGCTGGGGCGCGAGGTGCCGCGCGGCGATGTCTGCGCCCGCGATATCATGTCTGAACATGCGCTGACCGCCCCTCCGGATATGACCGTTGCCGATGGCATCGCGCTGATGCTGCGCGAGGGACGCAAGCGCATCGTGGTCACCGACGCGGACGGTCGCCCGCTGGGACTGGTGGATCGACAGGCGTTGCTGGCGGCCAGCTTTGGCGAGTAGGCGGTCCGCTCACCATTGACGCCCCGTAGCCCTCATGCTATGCTCTGACACGACAGACGCAGAGTTGCAGGGCAATGATGGCCGACACACCTGACCCTATGCCGTCGCGTAACCCTTCGCTTGACCTTTCGCCGCAGGACGAGCTACCGACGCTCACCGAGCGTCAGGAGCGCATCCTGTCGTTGATCGTGCGCGAATACATCCGTACCGGTCAGCCGGTCGGCTCCAAGACGCTGGTCGAGCGCTTCGACCTGGGGATCAGCAGCGCCACCGTGCGCAACGAGATGGGCGTGCTGGAGGAACACGGGTTGATCTACGCGCCGCACACCTCGGCGGGGCGCGTGCCCACGCGCCAGCGGTTGCGCTACTTCGTGCACCGCCTGCTGACGGCGGCCAACCTGCCCGCTCAGGAACGGCAGCGCATCGCCCGCGAGTTCGCCAGCGCCACCTTCAACGTGGACGAGTGGCCGCGCATTGCGGCGATGGTGCTCTCGCGCACGGCGCGCACCGCCGCCCTGGTCACTCCGCCGCGCCCGGTCGAAAATCAGTTCAAGCACCTGGAGCTGATCAGCACGCAGGGGCGGCTGGTGTTGATGGTGTTGGTGTTGCAGGGCGGGGTGGTGCATCAGCAGATTCTGACGCTGGCCGAGCCGGTGCCGCAGACGGTGCTCTCGCGCACGGCGCAGATTCTCACCGCCAACTGTGCCGGCCTGACGGCGGATCAGGTGCAGGCCAGGGCGCGCCAGCAACCCGACGCCCTCACGCGCGAGATCGCCGAACTGGTGGCGGAAGCCATGCGGCAGACCAATCAGCAGGCCGCCCGCGACGTGGTGCGCTATGGCCTGAGCGAGAGCCTGTCGTCCTTCACCGATGACGAAGCGCAGCAGATGCTGCGTGTGCTGGAAGAAGAGGACCTGCTGGAAGACATCCTGCGCGAGATGCTCGCCCCCGATCAGCCCGACCTGCGCATCCTGGTCGGCGGGGAGGGGCGCTGGGAGAGCCTGAGTCATCTGAGCATGGTGCTCGGTCGCTACGGGACGCGGCAGGCGCACGGAGCCTTGGGCGTGCTCGGCCCGACGCGGATGCGCTATGGGCGGGCCATCAGCGCGGTGCGCTACGTGGCCGGGCTGATGTCGGGGCTGCTGGACGACGTCTACAGCGAATCGCGTCCCGACTGATCCCCCCCTTTTCTCCCTCATTTCCCCCAATCTCACACTTTTGACACGATTCCTGCGCTTTGCTAATGGAAATCTATTACTGATCCGCTACACTACGAGCGCTATCAAACAGAGCATGACTGCACTGCGAGACGTGGGAGGGAAGCAGATTGACTGCCAAACAGACCCCTCGGAACGATGAGCCGCGCCCGGATGAGGAAGCGGTTGCTGCCGAAGCCACGTTGCCTGGCGACGAAACCATCCCGGCGGGCCAAGGCCCTGATCCGAATGGGCCTGCGGCGCCAGCAGAGCAGGCGATTGCCGCGGAGGAACAGACGATTACAACGGGGAACGACATCATGGAACTGACAGTGCGCCTGGAAGAGGCCGAGAGCCGGGCCGGGGAATACCTGGATAGCCTGCAACGCGAACGCGCGGCCTTTCAGAATTATCGGCGGCGCGTGGAGCGCGAGCGGGCCGAGCAGGCGCAGGTGATCGCGGGCGATCTGCTGCTCAAGCTGCTGCCAACGCTCGATGATTTCTACCGGGCGATGGAGGCGGTGCCGCAGGACCAGCGCAATCAATGGGTGGAAGGCATCGCGCTGATCCTGCGCAAGTTCGAGCGCTTCCTGGCCGACGAGGGCGTGGTCGAAATCGAAGCTCTGGGTCAACCCTTTGACCCGGCGCTGCACGAAGCAGTCGGCGTAGACCACGACAGCGGGGCGGCCAGCGGGACGGTCACGGCGGTGCTGCAGCGCGGCTATCGCCTGGGCGACCGCGTGTTGCGTCCGGCCCTGGTGCGTGTGGCGGGTT
>DDBP01000019.1 GCA_002332795.1 Anaerolineales bacterium UBA2029
GGCAAAGCGCTGAACTCGTAGCGATCGTCGAGCAGACCGAAGAAGAAGAGGAAAGTACCGCCGAGCAATAACCCGATCAGGCGGATGATCTCTTTGTCGTCAGTGCGCACCACGGGCAGGAATTGCGCCACAATAGCAGCGACCATGAACGCGCTGTACATCGCCAGCCCGCCAAACTTCGAAATGGCATACGGGTGACGATGCCTGCCACGCGGCACATCCACAATGCCCCACCGCAACCCCAACCAACGCGCCAGCGGCGTCAGGGCAAACGAAAGGCCGAACGAAATCCCCAGTACTACCGCGAACGATACGAGATCGCCGACAGACATCATCCCCCCAGAAACGCCACAGGGCCGCGCCGCGTCAACGGTCCCTCTGCTCAGGCCGTGCCGAATTGCCGATCGCCAGCGTCGCCCAGGCCGGGCACGATGAAGCCATGCTCGTTCAGGTGATCGTCCACCGCCGCCAGGTGAAGGGGCACGTCGGGGTGCGCGCGCGTCACCACTTCGATGCCCTCTGGCGCGGCGATCAGCCCCACGAACTTGATGCGGCTCACCCCCCAGGCTTTCAGCACATCAATGGCCGCCACCGCCGATCCGCCCGTCGCCAGCATGGGATCGAGAACCAGGCATACCTGCACAGTAGGCTCAACGGGCAGCTTGTTGTAGTACGCGACAGGGCGCAAGGTCCGCTCGTCGCGATAGAACCCCAGATGCCACACCTGAGCGCCAGGGATCATTTCATGAATACCATCTACCATCCCCAGCCCAGCCCGCAGAATGGGCACCAGCCCCACTTCTTCCTGCAACTTGTAGCCCGCAGCGCTGCCCAGCGGGGTGATCACGTCATGCTGCATCAACTGCAAATCGGCCATGGCCTCATAACCCAGCAACATCGCCAGCTCGCGGATCAACTCGCGGAATTTCTTGTGCTCGGTGCGCGTATCACGCAGCAGGGTGAGCTTATGCTTGACCAGGGGGTGCGCCGACACGAATACGTTATGACCAGCCATCCAGTCCTCCTCCGGAACGTACCACGCTGATTGTATCCGCGTGTTGCCGCCTGTCAAAGCCTTTACCGCGACCAGTTGGGAGGGTATACTCAGCAGGCGATCCGCACCTGGGAATGATGCCATGCCGGAACCCGAACGCCTCGTTAGCGGCAAGAAGAAGCTGCACACCGACGAACGCCTGGAAAATGCCCTGCGCCCCACCCGCCTGGACGAGATGACCGGACAGACCCGCGTGGTGGAGAACCTGCGCATCCTGATCGAAGCGGCCAAGGCCCGTCGCGAACCGCTCGATCATGTGCTGTTCTACGGTCCGCCGGGCCTGGGCAAGACGACCTTCGCTCATGTGATCAGCAATGAGATGGAAGTCAATATCCGCATCACGGCAGGGCCATCTATCGAGCGGGCGGGTGACCTGGCTGCCATCCTGACTCATCTGCGCGAAGGCGACATCCTGTTCATTGACGAGATTCACCGTCTGGGCCGCGCCGTTGAAGAGGTGCTCTACCCGGCCATGGAGGACTTCGCGCTCGACATCGTCATCGGCAAAGGCCCGGCAGCGAAGAACGTGCGCCTGCACCTGCCACGCTTCACCGTCATCGGCGCGACCACGCGGCTGGCACTGCTCACTGCGCCGCTACGCGCCCGCTTCGGTGCAGTGTTCCGCCTGGACTTCTACGACATCGAGGCGCTCGCGGCCATTGTGCGCCGGGCTGCCGATATGCTGCGCGTCACCATTGACGAAGAGGGCATTGACGAGATCGCCCGCCGGGCGCGAGGGACGCCCCGCGTGGCGCTGCGCCTGCTCAAGCGGGTGCGCGATTTCGCCGAAGTGCGGGCGGACGGTGTCATCACCGGTGCGGTAGCCGTCGAGGCGCTGGAACTGCTGGAAATTGACCCGCTGGGCCTTGACGACATTGACCGGCGTGTGCTATTGACCATCATTGACAAGTACGGGGGCGGGCCGGTGGGCCTGGAAACCATCGCCGCGTCCATCAGCGAAGAAGCCGACACGATCATGGACGTGTGCGAACCCTACCTGCTCCAACTGGGCTTCCTGGAGCGGACGCCGCGCGGGCGGGTCGCCACGGCCCTGGCCTATCGCCATCTGGACAGAGACGATCAGCGCCCGCCCCGCCAGGAGCCGTTGTTCTGAGTCAGCTTTGTCGTGCAACGACCATGGACCTGAATGCGCTTGGACGCCTGATCGTCATCATCGGCCTGAGCCTGGTCGTGCTGGGCATTGTGCTGATCGTGGTCTCGCGCGTGCCCCTGTTCAGGTATCTGGGCCACCTGCCTGGCGACATTCGCATCGAAGGGGAAAACGTCTCCTGCTACTTCCCACTGGTCAGCATGTTGTTGATCAGCATCCTGCTCTCGCTGGCGCTCAACATCATCCTGCGCCTGCTCAATCGTTGAACTGAGAAACCATGTACCTTTCCGACTTCGACTACGAGCTGCCACCCGAACTGATCGCGCAGACGCCCATCGAGCCGCGCGACGCCTCGCGGATGCTGGTCGTGCATCGCGCGTCCGGCGAAATCGAGCACCGCGCCTTCCGCGACTTTCCATCCTATCTCAATGAGGGCGACGTGATCGTGCTCAATCAGACGCGCGTGATACCAGCCCGCATCCCGGCACGCAAGATGCCCACCGGCGGCGCGGCGGAGATTCTGTTGCTGCGTCCACTCGACGACCGGCGCTGGCTGGCCATCGTCGGCGGCAAACGTATTCGCCCCGGCACCCGCCTGCAACTGGGCGAGGATGGCTCGGTCAACATCCAGGCCACGGTGATCGAGGAACGAGAGCAGAATGAGCGCGTCGTCGAATTCTCCGAGCCGATTCAGCCCTACCTGCGCACCATCGGGCAAACGCCGCTGCCGCCGTACATCACCACCCCGCTGGCTGATCCCGACCGCTATCAGACGGTCTTCGCTCGCTACGACGGTTCGGCAGCCGCGCCGACGGCGGGCCTGCACTTCACCGCAGAGACACTGCTCGCGCTCAAGCAGAAAGGCGTGCAGATCGCCTACTGTACACTGCATATCGGGCTGGACACCTTTGCGCCGGTGCGCGAAGAGGACATCACTCGCCATGTGATGCACACCGAACGCGCCATCCTGACCCCAGAAGACGCGCAGATCATCAACAATGCGCGGCTGCGCGGCAACCGGATCGTGGCCATCGGTACGACGGCGGTGCGCACCCTGGAGACCGCCGCCATTCGCTCCGCCGCCTATGGCACCCCCGCCAATGATCCGGGCAGCGTCCGGCGCACGCTGGAGAATCTGCGTGACGATGTCTGCCCCTGGCGACCGGTCACCGCCATTGACGAGGACACCGACCTGTACATCGTCCCCGGCTACCGCTTCCGCGTCGTAGACGCCATGCTCACCAATTTTCACCTGCCGCGCTCTACCTTGCTGATGCTGGTGAGCGCTTTCGCGGGCCGTGAACTCATTTTGCGCGCCTACCAGGAGGCGATCCGCGAACGCTATCGCTTCTATAGCCTGGGCGACTGTTGCCTGCTGCTGTGACTTCGTCGCTCGATAGTCGTAGGCAGCGGGCCGCTTCAGTGTTACAATGGCCCCGCCAAGCGAAACTCTGTTTCACTCCCAACGATGGGGAAACGTTCATGCAATCAACCGATTGGATACCAGAAACTCATTACCGTGAAGCCGCTGCCAGCGTTCGCGCCCGCCTGAGCCTTCAGCCCACCGTCGGGCTGGTGCTCGGTTCGGGCCTTGGCCCGTTGGTGGAAGAGATTCAGGATGCGGTGAGCATCCCCTTCCAGGAAATCCCGCACTGGCCCACCGCAACCGTGCAGGGCCACGCGGGTCAGTTAGTAGCGGGCACGCTGGAAGGTCAACCTGTCCTGGTGATGCAGGGGCGCATCCACTTCTACGAAGGCTACAGCATGGCGCAGGTGACGCTGCCAGTGCGGGTGATGCGCCTGCTGGGGATAGACACGCTTGTCCTGACCAACGCCGCAGGAGGACTGAATCGCTCCTTCCGCGCGGGCGATCTGATGGTCATCGAGGATCACATCTTCCTGGCGGGCATGGCCGGTTACAATCCGCTGCGCGGCCCCAACCAGGGTACCTTCGGGCCGCGTTTCTCCATTCACACCCACACCTACAGCCCGCAACTGCGCACCCTCGCTCGCAGAGTCGCTGACGAACTGGGCATCACGTTGCACGAAGGAGTATACGTCTCGCTGACCGGCCCGTCCTTCGAAACGCCCGCCGAGGTGCGCATGTTGCGGGCACTGGGAGGAGATGCAGTCGGCATGTCCACTGCTGCCGAAGCGATTGTGGCCTACCACGCAGGAATGCGCGTGCTGGGCATCTCCAGTATCACCAACCTGGCCATTGACGACACTGCAGCCCGCGAAGAGGTCAGTCACGAGGAAGTCTTACGGGCCGGGCGGCAGATCGTGCCGCGGTTGGCTGCTCTGTTGCGCGGCATTCTGCGTCAGCTACCGCCGTTCGACCCTGAGGAGATCGAGAACCGTCCGGAGCATGGCTAGTCTCGTCTTCTTCATCGAGCGCATCTCTTTCGGACTGTATATCCTTTGCGCGGCGGGTATCCTGTTGATGGCGTACCGCCTGCAGCAGGCCCGCCGCGAACTGGCCATGGCGCAATTCAAGCTGGAACGCGAGCAGGCTCTGGTGCGCCAGGCCAGCGCCATCACCTACGGCGGATTGCTCATTGAGGTGCTGGTAGGGGTGTGGGCCATTGCCAATGTCGTGGCCCCCACCATCCGCGACCTGCGCACCGATCCGCAGCACGCCGCCCCGCCACGCCCTACCCGTTTTGTGACCAGCACACCCGCGCCCAACCCGCCAATTTCGCTGGGGGCGGGCAGCAACCAGGCTCAGGGGCCAGTCATCTTCGCCACACCTGTCCCGACGGCGACGCCCGTTGGCACGATCATCCCTGGCGCACCGGAGATCGTCGGCTGTCCGCGCGAAAATGCCTGGCTGCTGATTCCCGCCAACGGCCAGTTGATTTTTCAGACCACCACCTTCTGGGGGACGGCTACCACCAGCGATTTCGCCTTCTACCGCTTCGAGATCAAACCCGCGGCTCCTGGCGCTGAGTTCGCCCCAATCGGTGACTACACGGTGCCGGTTGTGGACGGGCCGCTAGGGGACTTCTACCCCTTCAACTTCCCCACCGGCCAGTACCGCTTCCGCCTGACCGTCTTCGACTCCACGCAAACCATGCGCCATCTGTGCGAGGTGACCATCAACATCAGCGAGCCGCCGCCCACCCCGACCCCCATCGGTGCTGGGGCGGTAGAGACTTCGCCCCAGTGATCTTCGCTCATTCCAGGCCAGCGCGGCGGCGTTCCTGGCGGTATTGTTCGGGGGTATCGAGATCGCGCAGGATGCTGTCATCGTGCGCCGGCACCAGGTAGAGGTACTCTGGATAGCGACGGATGACGTCGCGCGGCGCTCCCTCGCTCAGGGCCAGCAACTCCGGCCAGAAGCGCCGGTCGAACAGCACTGGATGGCCGCGTCTGCCTTCGAAAACCGGCGCGACGATCTCTCCTTTCCCCTGCGCATAGGCCAGCAACACCTGGTCTACCGTGCGGATATTCAGCATTGGCTGATCGCCCATCACCACCAGGCACGCGGCGATCTCCGGGCCAAGTGCCTGCAGCCCGGCCTGCAGTGAGGAAAGCATTTCGCCCTGCTGATAGTCAGGGTTGAAGACTGTCCGCACGGGTAGATCGCCCAGAGCACGCCTCACGTCGTCCGCGCGGTGCCCGGTGACCACCACGATGTCGGCCAGCCGCAACGCCAGCAGGCGTGCCACGACGGCCTCGATCACCGTCCGCCGCCGCTCCCAGGGCAACAACACTTTCGGTTGACCCATGCGCGTTGAGCTGCCCGCAGCCAGCACAACCGCCGCAACGCGCCGCTGCAATTCCCATACCGGATCGCCAGCCGCCTGCATCGCTCCCAGGGCTACTGCCTCGATGCGCGGCGAGAGCAGCGTCAACTGTGCCACGCGACGAGCGCGTCGCAACAGGTAACCGTTGGCGGGCACTTTGTTCAACAGGACGCAGACCCGCGCGTGATCTGGCACGCCGCGCAGACCAAGCTGTGGATCGCGCAGCGCCACCGCCATCCAGGCGGGCAACAAACGTTCTCCTTCTACAAACCCATAACGTTCACAAAGCCGCGTCGCATTGTAGACATGCGCCTCATCCAGCGGCTGATCCAGCGCATCCGCGCCGGCAACCGGCACAACCAACGTGGTTTCGGGAGGGATCACCGGCTCGTGGTCTCGTGGAACCTTGAAAGGCAGACGGCGCGCGCCATCCGCTTCGATCAGCAACACATCGGAGTTGACGCGATCGATCAGGTCGCCAATTTGCTGCAATGGCAGCCCGATGATCTTGTGCTGCTGCGCGTCGCCCGCCGCATAGAGGAACACGAAACCGTACTCCGTCAGTTGTTCGCGGATGCGTGTGACCGGCAGCGATGCCATGACCTCGATAGCACTGGGGGCCTGCGCGACTTCATAAGTCGCCACGCGCGTGGTCGTGGTTGCCAGCACCCGCCAGCCAGCCTGTCTCAACTCCTCCGCCAGACGAAACAAAGCCGACGTCTTGCCGCCGGCCCCCACGAACGACACCACCTCGCCGCGCTGAATGCGCAGCGCCTCGTCGCGGGCTTCGATGACGATCTGCTTGGCCTGATCTTGCGCCTCGCTGAGCAGGCGCGCCACTTCTTCTTCGGCCTGGCGTTTGCGATTCGTCATCTGGCTCTGCTGGTACAGGTACAGCCCAGCGCTGCCCACTCCAACGCCAATCGCCAGCCCTACCAGGGCCAATACGATTTCCATACGGCGTTCTCCTCATTCGTTGTCAGGGTTGTCGTCTGCTGCAAAGAATTCCGGTTGTTCGTGTGCCAGTTGTTCGAGCATGGCCGAAACAGCTTCGTGCACGGTCTCGTAGTCGAACCCACGTCGGCTGAGAAACGCGCCCAGCTTCTGTCGGAAGGCTGCCCGCGACAGGCCACGCCAGCGGCGCACGGCGGATTGGGCCGCACGCACCGCTGAGTCCAGCGGCCTGGTCTCCGCCAGAGCGGACTCGATCACCTCGTCGGCGATGCCTTTCTGGCGCAGTTCATAGCGCAGGGCCTGTGGACCGCGTGGATTGGAGCGCTCGCGGCTTTCGATCCAGTAGTGGGCAAAGGCGCGATCGTCCACGTAGCCCAGGTCAGTCAGCCGGGTCAGGGCCTGGTCAACGGCGCTGGCCGAGAAGCGCTTGCCCCCCAGGCGCTGGCGAATCTCGGCGCAACTGTAGGGGCGGCGGGCCAGCAGGCGCGCAGCATAGTCCACGGCCCGCGTCACTTCGTCGAGCGCACACAGGGCGTCAATTTCCGCCTGCGTGAGCACCTGGCCGGTCTTCAGGTGAGCCGCCGCCAGGCGCGACAGGCCAAAGGCGAAATGACCATCCAGATAGACGTTGACGCGCTCTTTGTCCTGCTGCTGGATTTCCAGCGCTGTGATGGTGCGCCCGGCCATCGCCCTCCCCAATACAAAACAGCCGTAGCCCTATGCCACGGCTGTTTTTTTCAACATCGGTGCAGAACTGCCGACCTGCTGTTCGCGCAGCCCGGTCTGTCTCGAATGGATAAGCGCATCTGGCGCGTTCGATGCAGGTCAGTCCAAGGATGACCGCACCGTCGCTCTATTCGTTGCGGTTCCCGCCAGGAGGTCAGACAAACACAGTCACTCTCAGCTCACGCTGTCGGTGTGCTCCTACCCGCTCTTGCGACCGATGATTGCTCGCCCTCACTGTCTTTGTCTCCCAGGGCTTTCCGATCGACGCCAGTCACCCGTCCAGATAAGCCGGCGCGTCGCGCCAGGGCATGCATTGACGGGTATTCGGGTGTGCTGATCTACTCGCGGGTACCCCGCGGAATACTCGCTGGCCATCACCATCCATTCGAGGATGGACCTGCCGTCAGGTTCGAGTTCCGTACCACAACCGTGGCCCGAAGCTTTTTCTCGGATTGTAGTTATATTATCCACAACTAAAGTAGAATGACAAGCGCGTTGGAAATCCGGGTGCGTGCAGAATGTGTGGGGCGGTTGGCCGCACTCCGAAATCCATCTCGACCACACCCTTTGGACAAGGATACCCTGTGCTCAACGAGTCATTCTGCTATGAAGACGGCGAGCTTTGCTGCGACGGCTTGCCGCTGCGGACCATTGCCCAGGCCGTCGGCACGCCCGTCTATGTGTACAGTGCCGCGCGGTTGCGTCACAATGCCGCGCGGTTGCAGCGCGCCTTCGCTCCTCTGAGGGCTGAACTTCATTACAGTCTGAAGGCGAATCCCAACCTGACGCTGGTGCGGATGCTATCGCAGGCCGGTCTGGGCGCGGACGCGGTCAGCGCGGGGGAAGTTGACCGGGCGCTGCGGGCCGGCGTAGACCCCGCGCGCATCGTCTTCGCCGGAGTGGGCAAGACGCCCGCCGAAATCACTTTCGCCTTGCGGGCGAAGATTGGCTGGTTCAACGTGGAGAGTCGCGATGAACTGACCCTGCTCAACCGGTTGGCAGGTGAAGAAAAATGCAGACCGCAGGTGGCGTTGCGGCTGAACCCCGGCATTCAGGCACAGACGCACCCTCATATTGCCACCGGTCACGCCGCGGCGAAGTTCGGGATGCCGCCGGAGACGGTCGCTGAAGTGCTCGGCGCGCGCACGGCCTACCCGCACCTGCGCCTGGCGGGGATTCATGTGCACATTGGCAGTCAGCTTGGTTCGGTGACGGAGACGGTCGCAGCGGTGCGCCTGGCGCAATCGCTCGCCGCGCCGTACCCCGACCTGCGCACGCTGAACATCGGCGGCGGCTTCCCCGTGCCCTACACGCCCGACGATCGCTACCCGCAGCCGGAAGACTTTGCCCATGCCCTGGCGCCCCTGGTCGGCGGGTGGCGTGTCCTGGCCGAACCAGGGCGTGCGGCGATCGCTGACGCGGGCGTCCTGGTGATTGGCGTCGTCGCCGTCAAGGAGCAGGGCGGGCAGCGCTTCGTGATCGCCGACGGCGGCATGACCGATCTGCTGCGCCCGGCCCTTTACGGAGCAATCCACGAAGTCGTCACTCTCGAACAGCGCGATGGGCCACTTGCGCCCGCCGTCGTCAGCGGGCCGGTGTGCGAGTCTACCGATGTGCTGCATCGGGCGGCATGGTTGCCGCCGCTGCGCCCTGGTGACCTGCTGGCGGTGCTCACGGCGGGAGCGTACGGCATGGCGATGGCTTCGAACTACAACCTGCGCACGCGCCCGCCGGAGGTGCTCGTCGAAGATGGCGACTGGCGGGTGATCCGTCGCCGTGAGACGTGGGATGACTTACTGCGGCTGGAGAGCGAGGCCCTGGATGGCAGGTCGCCTGAGCGGAGTTGATCAGCCCTGGCAGGCGCTGAGCGCCAGCAAGGCCGCGCCAATCACCGGCGGGTAGCGCGGCTGCGGCAACGTGCGCAGACCGAGCGCCCGGCAAAGCGCCGTGCTCAGCAGATTGGGCGCGGTCAGCAATCCACCCGCGAAGGCGATCGGTGGGTTCTCCATTTGCAGGCGGCGGATCACCGTCCGCGCGGCCAGAGTCAGTTCGTTGCAGGCGCGCGCTACGATCCCCCCGGCAACAGTATCGCCCGCCTCGGCCTGAGTCAGCACCAGGGGGGCCAGCGCGGCAACGTCGCGGATGCGCGGGCCATCACGATCGTAGAGCCAGGGCACCAGGGCATAAGCATCGGGCAGCCCCAGCGTGCCGAGCACGGCGTCGCTGAGCGCCGTCAGCGGGCCGCGCCCGTCGGCAGCGCGGGCGATGGCTTCCAGCGCCTGCCGCCCCAGCCAGTAGCCGCTGCCCGCGTCGTCCAGCAGATAGCCCCACGCGCCCGCCAGCGCCGACTCCCCCGCCTCATTGACACCATAGGCCAGCGACCCAGTCCCCGCCAGGACGAGCACACCCTGTCGGCGGCCCAGCGCACCGACCAGGGCGATCTCGTAGTCGGCGCTGGGGACGACGAGGGCATCCGGCAGCACAGCGCGCACCACCTCGCGTAGCCAGGGGATAGCCGAGGCGCTGTGACAGGGCGCGGCTCCGGCAACACCAATCCCGACGGCGGCGATCTGTGCCGGTCGCAGGCCCGCGCGGTTCAGCGCCGCGCGCATGGCCGCCTGAATCATCGTCCGTGCCCTTTCCGGCCCGACGATCGCCGGACTCACGGAATCCGCGCCGCTCTCGGCGACGAGGTCGAGATCGGGCGTGAGGATTGCCACGCGCAGGCGACTGCCCCCGCCGTCAATGCCCATTACGTAGTCAGCGTGCGTGCTCATGGGTTGCTACGGTCCGCTAACGGGATTCCGGCAGCGCCTGGGACAGTGCGTCGGCCAGACTGCGTACCGTCAAGACCTGCACCTGGGGAAGAGGTGCTTCCTCGCGCCGATAAGTTCGCGGCACCATCACCCGCTTGAAGCCCAGCTTGGCCGCTTCGCGTATCCGCAGCGAAGTCTGGCTGACGGCGCGCAATTCTCCGCTGAGACCGATCTCGCCCACGAAGGCCATGTCGGCAGGCACGGGCCTGTCCCACACGCTCGACGCAATGGCAACGGCAATGGCCAGGTCCGCCGCCGGCTCGTCAATCTTCAGGCCGCTGATCACGTTGACGAAGATGTCTTTCTCGTAGAGCTTGATGCCCAGGCGCTGCGTGAGCACGGCGGTGATGAGCAACATGCGGTTGGGGTCAACGCCGTTGGCGGTGCGGCGCGGGTTGGGATAGACCGTCTGACTGGCGAGCGCCTGCACTTCGATCAGCAGCGGGCGCGTGCCTTCGAGAGTCACAGCGATGGCGCTGCCCGGCGCATTGACCACGCGCTCGGCGATGAATACTTCGGACGGATTGGCGATTTCCACCAGCCCGCGATCGCGCATCTCAAAGACGCCCACTTCGCTGGTGGGGCCGAAGCGGTTCTTGACGCTGCGTAGCAAGCGGTACGCCTGAAAGCGATCGCCCTCCAGATAGAGCACGGTGTCCACGATGTGTTCCAGCACGCGCGGCCCGGCGATCACCCCTTCTTTGGTGACGTGACCCACCAGGAAGACAGCAATACCGCTGGTCTTGGCCAGTTCGCGCAGTTGAGCAGCGCACTCGCGCACCTGACTGACGCTGCCCGCCGCCGAGGCTTTGCCTTCCAGATAGGTGGTCTGGATGGAGTCGATGATCAGCAGACGGGGCTTGATGCTCTCCACATGGGCCAGGATGGCGCCCATCTCCGTCTCGGTGACCAGATACACCTGGTCCGCGCTCAGCCCCAGCCGCTCAGCGCGCATCTTGATTTGCCGTTCGCTTTCCTCGCCGCTCACGTACAACACCGGCCCGGCGACCGCTTCCATCAGCGCGGCCATCTGCAGCAACAGGGTGCTCTTGCCAATGCCGGGATCGCCGCCAATGAGTACGACGCTGCCCGGCACCAGCCCTCCCCCCAGCACACGCGCCAGCTCGGCAACGGGCACCGGGTAGCGCTCATCCCCTTCGGCGGTCACGTCGTTGAGGCGTTGCGGTTGGGAGCGGGGAACACTGGCCGGTCGCGCTGCACCGGAGGGGGCTTCTGGCTCCTCGACCAGCTCAATCATGGTGTTGAATTCGCCGCAGCCGGGGCAGCGGCCCATGTAACGCGGCGAGCGCCGCCCGCAGTTCTGACATTCGTAATACACACGCGCTTTGGCCATGGCGTTCGCTCTCTGTGGGGCACCTTCTGCGCCTCAGTGTAGCGCGAACAGGTGTTCTGCGCAATGCAGAGGGATGAGGGGGTGCGTGCAAAATGTGTCAGGCAG
>DDBP01000017.1 GCA_002332795.1 Anaerolineales bacterium UBA2029
GGCAAGGCCGCGCGGCAAACCACCTGATACATTTTGCGCCCCTCCCCGCCGCCCTTGACGCTGCGACCGCCAGACGGCTATAATGGCGGGTGCGGGTGACTAGCTCAGTTGGTCAGAGCGCCTCCCTTACAAGGAGGAGGTCAGGGGTTCGAGTCCCTTGTCACCCATCGCCTGGCCGACGCCCTGCCCTTTGCGGGCGGGGCGTTGTTGTGTCTGCACGGCGTGTCTTTTGGCAGTAGTGAGGGCGGGGCGCGCGTGTTAGAATGGCCCGCAAAGGGCTTAGCGTGATCGACAGGAGTTCGCATGGACGACTTTCTTTTTCGTGGCAGCCTGGCCGACCTCGACCCGGATGTCGCCGCCCTGGTAGACCTGGAGGCGCTGCGGCAGGTTCGGCGGCTGATCCTCATCCCCTCCGAGTCCAGCGTGCCGGTCGCCGTGCGCGAGGCAGTTGGCTCGGTCTTTCATAATCTTTACGCCGAGGGCTACCCCAGCGACGACTGGCGCACGCTCTCGCAAGAAGAATTGCTGGCGATAGATATGCGCCTGGCCGAATATCGCCGCAGCTCCGACCCGCGCTACTACAAGGGCACCGAATTCGCCGACATCGTCGAGAGCCTGGCCCGTCGTCGCGCCGCCGAGCTGTTCGCCACGCCGGAGGTCGGGCCGGAGGCGCTGTGGGTCAACGTGCAGCCGCTCAGCGGGTCGCCCGCCAACAGCGCCGTCTACAGCGCGCTGATGGAGCCGGGCGATACGTTGATGGGCATGGACCTGCTGCACGGCGGTCACCTGACGCACGGCAGCCCGGCCAATCGCAGCGGGCGGCTCTACAAAGTGGTCAGCTATGGCGTAGACCCGCAGACGGAACTGCTCGATTACGATCGGATTCGCGATCTGGCGCGGCAACATCGCCCCAAGGTCATCGTCGCTGGCTTCACCTCGTATCCCTACGCGCCGGACTGGGCCGCCTTCCGCGCCATCGCCGACGAGGTGGGCGCGTATCTGCTGGCAGACGTGTCGCACGTCTCCGGGCTGGTGGCGGCGGGCGTGTTCCCCACGCCGGTAGGTCATGCGCACGTGATCAGCTTCACCACGCACAAGACCATGGCCGGGCCGCGCGGCGCGGTGTTGATGACCACCGATCCCAAGATCGGGCGCAAACTGGATCGCGCCGTCTTCCCTGGCGAACAGGGCGGGCCGCACGTCAACGCCATTGCGGGCATGGCCGTCGCCTTCAAGCTGGCCGCGACCGAGCAATTCCGCGCCCTGCAGCGGCAGATCGTCGCCAACGCCATGCGCCTGGCCGACCGGCTGGCCGCACGCGGACTGCGCATCCCGCACGGTGGCACGGAGTCGCACCTGTTGCTGGTGGACTGTAAGTCGGTGCGCGGGGCGGACGGCACGCCCCTGAGCGGCGACATGGCCGCGCGCATCCTCGACCTGGCGGGCATCGTGCTCAACCGCAACACCATCCCCGGCGACAGTTCGCCCTTCCACGCGACGGGCATCCGCCTGGGCACGCCCTGGGTGACGCAGCGCGGCTTCCGCGAAGCGCACATGGATCGCCTGGCCGAGATCATGGCCGACGTGCTGCTGGCCTGCACGCCCTATCGCTATCAGGGGAGCGGCGGCAAGGAGCAGTGGCGGGCCAAAGTGGATTACGACGCGCTGATCGCCGCGCGGCAGGGCGTCGAGAGGCTGATCAGCGACGCGGGCGTGGACTATCCCGTGCCCGATCTCGCCGCCTATCCCAAGGAAGCAGACGCCGCCGCCGAGCATTTCTACGTCGTGCCGCAGACGCACGAGTTACAGGAGGGCTGGCGCACGCTCGACATCGCCGGTCCGCGCGCCACCGACTTCCTGGACGCCGCCCTCAGCAGTGACGTGCAGTCGCTGGGCGTGGGGCAGGCGCAGCCGACCTGGGTGCTCCGTCCCGACGGCAGCCCCTGGACGCGCGCCATCGTGCAGCGGCTGTATCCGCAGGTCTATCATCTGCACGTGGCAGAGAATGCCGGTGAGGTCGCGTCGTGGCTGCGCGCGCTGTCCGACGGCTTCGCCCGTTTCGACGAGGACATCTTCGCCAGGGTGCCGGGGCCGGTCACCGTCAGCGTGCTGCGCGAAGCGCCCGATCTCAGCGCCTTCGCCGCCTGGTTGCCGGAGGGGGCGTGGACGGATGGCCTGGGTTATATGGCGGACAAGCCCTATTTCGTCGGCTGTCGCGGCGCGCGCTACGCCGGGCCGCAGGGCGAGCCGTTGCCGCCCTTCACCTGGCAGGAGCCGACCGACGCGCCGCTGAAGACGACTTCGCTGCACGCGCTGCACAAAGAACTGGGCGCGAAGATGGTGCCCTTCGCCGGGTACGATATGCCGGTGTGGTATACGTCGGTCAGCGCGGAGCATATCGCCACGCGCACTGGCGCGGGCCTGTTCGACGTGTCGCATATGGGCGTGTTCGACTTCAGCGGGCCGGGCGCGGAGGCATTCCTCAACGCCATCGCCGCCAACGACGTGGCCGCGCTGCCCGTCGGGCAGGCGCACTACAGCTATCTGCTCGGCGTGGACGGCATCCCGCTCGACGACATCTTCATCTACCGCCTGGCCCCCGACTATTTCCTGATGGTGGTCAATGCCGCCAACAACGACAAGGACTGGGCGTGGATCAATGCGTTGCAGCGCGGTGAAGCCCTGGCCGACCCGGCGCGTCCCTGGGTGCGTATGCCGGGCCGCGACGCCGTGCGTATCCGCGATCTGCGCGATCCGGCGTTGGGGAGCGAGCGGCGGGTGGACATCGCCCTGCAGGGGCCGAAGAGCCGCGACATTCTGCTGAGCCTGGGCGGGAGCGACGCCGACAAGGCCCGTGTGCGGGCGCTGCCCTGGGCAGGGGTAACCCGCGCCACCCTGGGCGGCTACGACCTGATCGTCGCCCGCACCGGCTACACCGGCGAGCGCGTCGCCTACGAACTGTTCATAGACCCCGACCGCGCCCCCGCCCTGTTCCGCGACCTGATCGCCGCCGGCGCGACGCCGGTCGGCCTGGCCGCGCGCGACAGTCTGCGCACCGAAGCCGGTCTGCCGCTCTACGGGCACGAACTGGCTGGTGATCTGCAGCTCAACCCCGCCGATGCGGGCTTCGGCAGCTACGACAAAGTCTGGAAGCCCTTCTTCATCGGCAAGGCGGCCTTCCTGGCGCACGAACGCGAGCGCGACGCCGTGGTGACGCGCTTCCGCCTGGATAGCAAGGGCGTCCGCGCGCCGCATCCCGGCGATCCGCTGGTGGATGCGCGCGGGCGCGTGGTGGGGACGGTCACCTCGTGCAGCATAGATAGCGAAGGTTACTCGCTGGGGCAGGCGTACCTCAAGCTGGAGTACGCGCAGGAGGGTACCCCGCTGCTGGTCTATGCCGGCGCGGCGAGCGCCAAACCGGGCAAACCGCTGGGCGAGTTGCGCATCGGCGACAGAACCACCGTGCCCAGCCCGGCGACCGTGCTCAGCCGCTTCCCCAAGCGCAAGTGAGAGAGCGCAGTCACACTGGCCAACAAACAGACTTCCGAAGTCTACCCAGACTTCGGAAGTCTGCTTTACTCGACCGCCTCGCCGCCTGAGCGGGGGCAATCTGCCTATTCGACGACGTTCGTCGGCAACGGCGCGCCGTTCCACACGGCGTCGTAGTTCGGCCCCATGGTGGCCTTGGGCACCCAGACGAAGTCGCAGACCCAGATGATCTTGTAGTACTGGCCGGAGGCGTCCTGCCCGATCACGCGCGCGGTGTTACCGGCTTTGATCGTCATCAGCGGGTTGGTCAGTTCGCCGGGCTGCCAGTAGACGGGCGCATCGGCCACGAAAGCCCCGCCGACAGCGGTCGAGGGGATGGGCAGCAGCACATCGCAGCCGGCTGGTCCGCCGAAGAGGATGTCGCCAGGGCCGCTGAACTGCACGGTGTAGTCGCCACCTGCCTGCGCGAACTGATCGTCAAAGACAACCGCATAGTAAGCGGTGCCCGGAGAGAGACTGTACACGATCTGTTTGGGAGTGGAGTTGTCACCGGCGACGCAGTTGGCCATGCCATTAGCCGGGTCGAAACTTCCCTGGTACAGGTAGATGCTGGCGAACTCGCCGGTACTGGTCAGATCCAGCGTGTAGGTACCACTGGCCGACACGTAGAAAAGAATAGATTCGTAATGGACCGGAAACGAACCCTGCCCACTGCAGTTGGGCGGAGAGATCAATACAACCGGCATCGTCGGGTCGCTGGCATCAAGGACACCGGTACGGCTGGCGCTTCCGGCTGAGGCGGGAAGTACGCCGAACACGAGCACTACGATCAGGGCCAAAGCCCACGCACGAAGTAGGGTTTTCATGAGTTTTTTTCCCTTTCACAGGACAAGTTCTGCAGTCACGAGATATGATCGTGCTCTTGTATAATATATTATAATAATTCGATTAACATAGCAACTGTTTCATGGGATGCGCGCAAAAGTTGTCGGTGACTTTGGTGCGCCGGATGGCCCTCATCCCCCGTCTCCTGCGTCTTCAAAGGCGGACAGCCATTGAGCGCCTCTTGAACAGGAGGCTGCCCTTGACCTCACCTCACCCCCACTCGGCG
>DDBP01000266.1 GCA_002332795.1 Anaerolineales bacterium UBA2029
GCGGCGGGCGGGTTACCGGCTGGTGGCCCTGGATCGCAGTCCGGCCATGGGGCGCATTGCCCGTCACCGCCTGTTGCGCTGGGGCTGGCGTCCGGCGCTGGTGCGGGCAGATGCCAGAGCGCTCCCTTTTGGTGCAGGGCAATTCGCCGCGGCGATCAGCACCTTTCCGACCGAGTTCATCGCCGATCCGGTCACGCTGGCCGAAATACATCGCGCCTTGCAACCCGGCGGGCGGCTGGTGATTGTCCTGGGCGCGACGCTCACCGGTCGCAACGCGGCGGCACGCTCCCTGGAACTGGCCTATCGGGTCACCGGTCAGCGCGGCCCCTGGGCGGCCCTGCTGGAAGTGCGGCTGAAGGCAGGGGGCTTCGCGCCGCGCCTGTTCGCCGAGACGTTGCCGCGCAGCGTGGTATGGGTGTGCGTGGCAGACAAGCGCTGAGAGCCGTTCAGTCGCCGCTCTCGCTCACGGCGGCTTCGGTGACGCGGGCCTCGGTCAGCGGCACCTGCGCGCGCTCGGCGGCCAGCACGCGCTGCAGAGCAGCGATGCCCACTTCCAGCATCCCGTGATCTGGCTCGCGCGTGGTCAGGCTTTGCAGCGCCAGGTTGGGGCGAACCAGCCAGCGAATCAGCCGGTTGTGCTGATGCCTGGCAGTGAAACGGATCGTCTCGTAGGCGATGCCGGCGATGGGCAGGATCAGCGCCACGCGCGACAACAACAGCAGTGGGACGCTATCCGGGCGACCGGTGACGATGTGAATCAGCACGGAGAGCACGACCAGCGTCAGCAGGAAGGCTGTGCCACAGCGCGGGTGCTGAATGGGGTAGCGGGCGACGACGGCGGGCGTCAGTTCCGCGCCCGCTTCGTAGGCGTTGATCGTCTTGTGCTCCGCGCCGTGATAGCCGAACAGCCGCCGGACATCCTGCATGAAGCCGATGGCCCAGATATAGCCGATGAGCAGGCTCAGCTTGATGACGCCTTCGATCAGGTCGGCGACCAGTTTGCTATCCAGACCGGTGAGCGACTTCACTGCTGCCGACGCGGCTGCCGGTAGCACGAAAAAGAGGCCGATGCCCAGCGCCAGCGAGACGACGACCAGCCCCATGCCCGCCGCGCCCTGCAGGGAGAAGTCAATATCCTCTTCTTCTTCCAGGGCCACGTCCGCCGACCACATCAGCGCGCTGGTGCCCAGGACCAGGGCATCCCACAGCAAGACCAGTCCGCGCACGAAGGGCAGCCGCGCCAGCCGTCCTCGATAGAGCGCGGCATTGAGCGGCACCTCTTTGATGACGATGTTCTGCCTGGGATGGCGCACGGCGATAGCCGCCACATAGCGCCCGCGCATCATCACGCCCTCGATCACGGCCTGTCCACCGTACCAGTAGGCGGGTTGCTCCTGGGTTGGAGCGGCGGCCTCCTGCTGAGCGCGCGCCAGGGTCAGCGCGCCCGCGCGCAGGCCGAGCAGCAGCCTCTGCTGCAGGCGAGATCGAGAAAAGAGGCGAATCGTTGCTGGCATGATGAGGCTCTCCCGCTGGAGTTGGACAATGCGCTGTGCAGATTGTCGCTCACGGGGCGGGTCTTGGCAAGGCGAAGACACTCGTGGGCGCGTGCAAAATGTGTGGGGCAGTTGGCCGCGCTCTGCTGCTCCTCACCCCGTTCTCCCCTGCGACTGGCGTCGCAGGCGAGGGGAAGCCACCTGCTGCCTGGGCACACCTGAGGAGTCTAGAGTCTAGAGTCTGGAGTCTGGAGTTGGGGAAGCTACCTGCTTGGCTGGACACTCCCCTTCGCCCGCCGCGCGCTGAGGGGATGAGGGCCATCCGGCGCACCAAAGTCACTGACACCCAACAGCCCGCGGGCGCACCGTCTCGATTGCTAGCGCTAACAGACCTGATCTCAGGGGGTGTGTTGGCATGGCCGATAGTGCGGAGCGTTGTAACACCCCTCCTGGAGCAGCCAATCGGTGTCATGATGGCATTACGGATTTCTGGCAGGGTGCTTGACTTGGTGGCCCAGACTGTCATATACTGCAATTATGTTTGCGCTAACAGAGTCTGCAGCCCGGCCCGATAATGTCGTTGTTACTGCAAAAGTCGTGAGTGTTGACCGAATTGACAAGTGACACTAGCGATCATAAGCTAAGCGTATGTGATATTTTCGAAATATGTTGAGACGTGGCAACAGTGCTCTCTTAGCGGGCGGTTCCACGCCACAGCTCACCCTCACCGCAGTCCTTTGAAAAAGTCATCCTCAGGAGGTTTTCGGGTGGTCGAAGAGTCAGTCCCTTATGCCTTGCGGATGGTCAACATTGAGAAATATTTCGGCCCGGTGCACGCGCTGTCCAACATCAACCTGGAAGTTGGGCGCAACGAGATCGTCGGGTTGATCGGAGATAACGGCGCGGGCAAGTCCACCCTGGTCAAGATTCTCACCGGTGTATACCGCCCGACCAGCGGCGAGCTATACATCGCCGGGCGCAAAGTGGACTGGAACACCTACAACGTGCAGCGTGCGCACGAGTACGGCATCGAGACGGTGTACCAGGACAAGTCCCTCGGCGAGAAGCAAGCGTTGTGGCGCAACTTCTTCATCGGGCGGCAGATCACCCGTCGGTTTGGCTTCATCAACGTCAAAGAGGAAAAGCGCATCGCCCAGGAAGTGATGCTCAACACCATTGGTTTTCGCGGCAAGGGCATCACCGTGGATTCGACGGTGAGCAAGCTTTCCGGCGGCGAGCGGCAGGGCGTCGCCATCGGGCGGGCCATGTACTTTGAGGCGGAGTTGATCGTGCTGGACGAGCCGACCGTGGCTCTTTCGCTCAAAGAAGTGCGCAAGGTGATCAACTTCGTGCACCGCATCAAGGAAGGGGGCAAAGCCTGCATCTATATTTCACACGCCATTCAGGATGTGTACGAAGTCGCCGATCGCTTCGTGGTGCTGGATCGCGGGGAGATCGTGGGCGATCTGCGCAAAGAAAACGTGTCTTTGAAGGATGTGGATGAGTTCCTGCTCTCCTATGCACACGGTTTGAAAGACAGACGCGAATGATGAGGAAACTACGCTCCTTTATCCGATTCCTGGGCAAGATCGAAGGTCTGCCCGTGGCAGTGGTGTTCGTCCTGCTGATTGTCGTGTTCATCATCACCGCCCCCGATGTCTTCCTGAAGTGGCGTATCTACATGTCGTTCCTGCAGACGGTCGCTCCGCCGCTGATTCTCGGCCTGGGACTCACGTTCGTCATCACCGCGGGCGAGATCGATCTGAGCTTCCCGGCAGTGGTGGCGTTCTCTGGCTACGTTTTCACCTGGAGCTTCCGGACGTTCAGCGAAGGAATTGACGGCGCGCTGGCAACCCTGCTGGCGCTGGGCCTGGCTTTGATAGCAGGAGGAATAGTCGGCTACATCAACGGGATTCTGGTGGCCAGAGTAGGCGTGCCCTCCATCATGGCGACGCTGGCCGCGCAATTCTTCTGGTATGGCGTCACCGTGCTGCTGGCAGGCGGCTTGCAGGCGGCGCTCAAGACCATCGAAGAAAATGCCGTCCATCAGGTTCTCACGGGGCGTATCTATGGCATCATCCCCAATCCGGAACGGGGTCGGATCGGCATTCCCACTCAGGCGCTATGGGCGCTGGCGCTGGCTGTCTTCCTGTGGTTCATCCTCAACCGGCACAAGTTCGGCGAAGCGGTCATGTTCATTGGCGACAACCCCAATGTAGCGCGGGTAATGGGCGTCAATGTGGAGGCGACGCGCATACAGCTTTTCACCATGATGGGCGTCATCGCCGCTTTTGCGGGAGTCATCCTCACCATGGAAATGCGCGTCTTCTATCCAACGCAGGGGCAGGGGATGCTGTTGCCGGTGATGGCCGCTGTCTTCATTGGCGGCACGTCCATCGCTGGCGGTGTCGGGTCTATCGTGGGCACGTTTTTTGGCTCGTACATCATCGGTTCGCTGGAAGCTGGCGTGGTGGCAACCGGCATCAGCGGGTTCTGGGTGCAGTTGGTGCAGGGCGTGGTGATGGGCGCGTCGGTAGTGCTCAATACCATCCTGGGACGCGGCGACCTGACCGCGCTCTCAGAACGGTTCCGGCACTGGGGACTGCCGATGCGTTCCAGCTATTCCAGAGAAGCGCTGCCACCCGAACAGGGTGACTGAGCGTCCGCAGCGGGGTATGGCCGTCAGGTGGCCTGAAAGGAGGCAAATATCGGGTGCCAGGTCAGGTTTCCATGCTCATTCGCCTTATATCGCTTGTCTAGAAAAAAGGAGCAAAAAATGAAGCGCCTGAGTGGTTTGATTGCCGTTTTGTTCATTGCCGCGTTGGTGGTGGGGATGGTGCAGACCGTCCGGCCAGCGCAGGCCCAGGATAAGATTGTTGTCTACATGCAGATGGGCGGTCACCAGGGCGACGGCACGACGCTGGCCCGTACCAATGGCGCGCGCGAAGCCGCGGCGCAGTTGGGGATCGAGCTGCACGAGCAGTACGCTGGCTGGGATCAGCAGACGATGATCAATCAGTTCAAGGAAGCCCTGGCTGCCGACCCCGATGGCATCGTCATCATGGGGCACCCCGGCGAGGATGCCTTCGCGCCCCTGGTGGAAGAGGCGATCAACCGTGGTATTATCGTCACCAGCGGCAACAACTCGCTGCCCAACCTGCAGGCCAAGTATCAGCCCTATGGGTTTGGTTATGCGGGCGCGGACCTGTGGACGGGCGGCTACATGACTGGCAAGGCCATGGTCGCCGCGGGCCTGAAGCCCGGTGACAAGGCGTTGGTCTATGACATCTGGCACGAGGAACTGCGCAGCCGCAGCCCGCAGGGTATCAAGGATGCTCTGGAGGAGGCGGGCGTCATCGTGGACGTGCTGGATGTCTCGCAGGAAGTCAACTCCGATGTGTCGCTGGCTACTCCTATCCTCACCGCCTATCTGGAAGCCCACCCGGACTTGCGCGCCATCGGCACGCAGCATGGCAACATCACCGCTGCGCTGGTGAACGTGCTGAAGGAGGCGGGCTATGCGCCGGGCGAGATCATCGTCGGCGGCATTGACCTGTCGCCCGCGACGGTGGCTGGCGTGCAGGAGGGCTACATCAGCGCCACTTTCGACCAGGTGCTCTACCTGCAGGGCTATATCCCGATCCTGCAAATCTGGCTGACCTACAACTACAAGATCCCCGGCCTGGTGGTGGACACCGGCGTGGGTGTGGTCACGCCCGATAACATCGGCGAGATCATCCCGTTGATCGAGAAGGGCATCCGCTAACGCTCGCGCGCCCCCTTGATCTGTCGTGACGAAGAGCGCCCTTGCCGCCTGGCAGGGGCGCTTTCTTTCCTGGGAGGTTGATGTTCAGGGGCGGACAGGGCTA
>DDBP01000023.1 GCA_002332795.1 Anaerolineales bacterium UBA2029
TGAGGTAAACCAAGCGAGCCAACTTTACCGCTTGCTCTAGCCCTGTCCACCCCTGAAAACTTCAAGGAGACGGGTCGTAGTAGCGCTCTCCGGCGCAGGCGCGGCACAGCACCGTGCCTTCGTGCACGACCTCGCGCTCGTTGATGATCTCCTCGCCGCAGACCTCGCAGGTCACGCGCCGCCCCGGTTTGCTCAGCAACGCTTCCAGCGAGACGCGCAGCGTCACTGGCTGAGCCACCAGCAATTCGTCATCCGGCATGATCTGGTAGGCGAACAATTGGGCGTGCCAGCGACTGCGCGCATCCGGCGCGTAGGTGAGCGCCAGCGCCCGGCTGTGCGGGCTGGGAGCGATACGGAAGGCGCGTTCTGTGCGCGAGTCCACCAGCGTCACGGCTACTTTGCCGTAATCTATCACGCGCAGCGTGCGGTGCCCGACGGTGCAGCCGGTCGCCACAGCGACGCCATCCGCGGCACAGCCGTCCGTCTCCACAAAGGCCAGCAGGCGCTTGTCGGTTTGCGGCACCTCCAGCCCCAACAGCCGCCCGCCCAGCAATCCCATGCGCACGCCGAGCACCTGGCGCGGGCAAAGGTGGGCGTGCAGCGCTGCGCACTGTTCCAGCAGGGCAGGCAGACGTTGGTCGGCCAGGCGCGACGCGGGGGCAAACAGGGCATCAGTCACCAGGAGATGCTCCTTCAGGCGATCAGGCGGTCGTCGGGGTGTGTTTCGCGGTCACGGTGAATGACCAGCGCGCCCGTCGTGTCCAGTTCTACCACCAGGTAGCGCAGGCCGCGCGGCGCAGGCCCGCTGAGCCGCTCGCCCTGGGCATCGTAGCGGCTGTTGTGGCAGGGGCACTCGAAGCCAAGCAGCGGCGAGTTCTGCCCGTCGCCGACGGCGCGCACCAGGCAGCCCAGGTGCGAACAGACGGCGTCCAGGGCATAGAAGCCCAGCTCGTCGCGCACCAGGTAGGCGCGCGCCTCGCGCACGAAGGTCACGCCGGGCGCGGGGTAGTCTTCGGGTCTACCGGCGGTTGCGCTTTCGGGCGGCTCCGGCTGCGACGAATGCGCCAGCAGGTGCGCCGCTTCTCCGGCAGCCAGCGCGCCCGTCGCCGCCAGCAACGCTTTGCGCAGTCCGGTGAACAGTTCGCGGCGGCTCAGCGGCTCCACGTCCTCTTCTCCTGGCCACTCATTCTCGTTCGTAGGCATGGCACTCATGGCAATAGCGGCTCTCCTGCTGGTCGGGGCGCTGCTGACACCCCGACCCCATCACCAGCGGCACTTCATAGCGCTGCCCGCTGGCCTTCATGGTCAATTCCAGCCGGTCGCCGCGCCAGACGACATGCGGCAACGGCTCACCCAGGTCGGTCATCAGGATCGTGTCGCCCACCTGCAGATCGAGGTTGGGGTTGAGGAAAGCCAGCCGCAGCGCCAGGTCATCCGGATCGGTGATGGTATAGGTCAGCGGCAGGGCCTCCAGCGTCCCATGACAGGTGCGGCATTCAGTATAGCGGGCATCGCGCTGATTGCTATACAGATAGCCATCGCCCATTGCCTCGCGCCGGGTGTGGCAATCCACACAATCCAGTTCCCACTCGCACAGGGTGAACTGCCCGATCGGTTGATAGTACTCGTGCACGCGCCGCTCAATGGCATTCAGATAGTCTGGCGCGGGGATGTCCGCCCGCGGCACGAAGGTCATGGTCGGCAACTCATAGTTGCCGCGATTGTGGCAGTGATTGCACTGCGTATAGGGGATGGCGGTAGTCAGTTCGTGACGGCGCATATGCCCCGGCTCGTCGCGCGGCAGGGTGGGATCGCCACCTTTGTACAGCCCGTCGTTGTCGTACAACACATGGCACGCCGAGCAGCCCGTCGCGCGATAGAAATAGGGGGCCTGGATCGCTTCGGCGCTCAGGTGACAGGTCAGGCAGTTCGCGGCGAACTGCTGCACCAGCGGCGGCCAGTCTGACGCGGGGACGAAGGCGGACAACGCCTCTACCACCGGGCGACCGCCATTGTCCGGCGGACCCGCGTAGCTTTGCACAGCGTGTATCCCGAAGCGGGCCACGTCGTCGGCCTGTACGCCGAAAGCCCGCAGCACATAGGCGATCGCTCCGGCATAGGTGGCCTGGATGCTGCGCTCGACGCGCGGGAGATGATCGCGGTGATCGGCGGGCGCGCCACTGTGACAGGCGCTGCCGCCGCAGGTCTGCGCGGCCACCGACAGATCGCCGGGGTTGCGGATCAGGCCGGTGTGCGCCAGGTCTTCGTCCAGGGCGACGCCTATCCCGCCGTGACAGGCCACGCAGCCCACCACCTCCACCGGATGCGAAGGGCTGATCTCCTCGATGCCCCAGTGACAGGTCAGGCACAGCTCGCGCTGACCGGTCAGGCTGGGCACGACCGCGCGCACCTGCGGTTCGTCCTGGTAGCGCCGCCAGGGAGCGGAGCGCTCGCGCAGCCACGCGCCCACGACGACCAGCAACAGGCCTGCCGTCGCCAGCAGCGGCCACAGTTCCGCGCGCGTCGGTCGCCTCATCGCAGCGCTCCCCGCACTGTGAGCGCGATCACGATCAGCAGCAGGGCGGTGAAGACGATCTGCGCCCGTCGCCCTGCCGCGTTGAACCAGTGCCCTTCGCCTTCTGCCGCCCGATCCAGGGCATAGGGCAGAGCAGCCAGCACACCGAGCACCAGCAGCGGCGCGATCACGCCGGCCAGCAGCGGACTGCCAAAGCGCAGCGCCTCCTGCACGCCCAGAAAGAACCATGGGGCGGCGCTTTCGTGCGCGGCGGGCGCATTGAGATCGGCGGGCGGGGCCAGCGGCGCATCCCACAGCAGGCTGATCAGGCCGAGCGCGGTCAGGACGATCAGCGTCGCCAGCCCTTCGACGCGCACCAGGGCACGGCGCGACAGACGCGGTGCGTGCGCGGCATGGCTGATCCCGCCGTCGCGCCGGACGCGCCAGATGTGCCACACCCCCAGGAAAAGCAGAGCGACCGTCAGACCGGCGATGTGCCAGCCGTAGAAGCGGACGGGCGTGCCCGCGCCGACCGTCTCGCCGCCCACGGCCAGACGGTAGAGCGTCTCGCCCAGCAGCGGCACTTCGCGCAACAGGTTGGTGCCCACCAGCAACGCCCAGCTTACGTCGGCGTCCCAGCGCAACACCAGGCCGGTGAAGTCCAGCAGCAGCACCAGGACGAGCAGTCCCACGCCGATCAGCCAGTTGGCACGGCGACGCTTGTAGCCGCCGGTGAACACCACGCGGGCCATGTGCAGCGTGACGGTGATCACCAGCCACTGTCCGGCCCAGTAGTGCAGATTGCGCACGAACCAGCCGTAGGGCGCTTCGTAGGTGATTTCAGCGACGGAGCTATAGGCGCGCGCCAAAGACGGCTCGTAGAGGAACATCAGCAGCACGCCCGTCACCAGCAACACCAGCACCAGCAGCACGCTGATCCCGCCCAGCCCAAAGGTATAGGTGAAAGCCGCCGAACGAGCGGGAATTGTCGCCGGGTGCAGGTGTTCGAAGAAGTTGGCGCGGGAGTCGCCCATTGGCTCTTGCGGCGCTCAGCAATTGGCGATCAGCGTGTGAGTAGCATGGCCTTGCCTTCCGTGCAGCTTGGCTTTCGCCAGCCCGCCGCTACGGGAGCAACGGGGCCGGGCTGATGCACAGACGCAAGCAGGCATGGAAGATTGTAGCAGACTTGCGGGCAAGCGGTGATCCTCTGTGCCTCTGTGGCATTGGGAGTGCGTGCAAAATATGCCGGGCAACCTGTCGCGCGGCCTTCCCCCGCTCTCCCACCATCGGCCCATGCCATCCGGCGCATAACTTGCCGTATACTAGGGTTGCATAGACGCCCACATAGGACGAGACGATGGTGCGCTTCCATCCCCTGGGCTGGCTCAGCCCCGACGCCGAAGCCTTGCTGCGCATCCGGGCTGCCGAGCACGCCCGTGACCCCGAAGAGAGCCTGGCGCATATGCGGCAGGCGCTGGAGCGCGGACGACTGCACGCGGTCTGCCTCTATGACGATGCCGAGAAACCGCGCGGCTTTGCTGCCTGGCGCTGGCAGGACGACGCTCGTCAGCACGCGCAGGTGATCGTGCAGTACACCGTGCCGGTTGCGCCGCCCACCCTGGGCGAGGCTCTGGTGGACTACGTCTTTTCGGAACTGGCCCGAAGCGGCGACCTGCAGGTGATCGAAGCGCGGTTGCGCGACGATTCGCCGGGGATTCGCGCCGCCTGGGTACGGCACGAGGCCGTCTTCTTCGAGCGCTGTCGAATGGTGCGCGGACTGGGGCGGGTGCCGGTGCCTATCCTGCCCATCCCGCCGGACTACCGCCTGGAACGCTGGAAGGAAGCCCTCTGGCCGCAGGTGGACGCGGTGACCCTGGCGGCGCACCGTCAGAGCGTGGAGCCGGTGGCCGTGCCAGAAGCCAGCGCCGAGGCCGTGATGACCCGCCTGCATCGCGCCTGCAACGACTCGGCGGGCGGCAAACAGTGGCGAGCCGATGCCAGCCTGATTGCCCTCGACCGCCGCGAGCGGGTGCTGGGCTATGTCGCAGTGACGGCAGCAGAAGGGGAAGCGCAGATCGTGGACCTGGCCGTGCACCCTGACTTTCAGCGGCGGGGGCTGGGACGGCTGTTGCTGGGGCGCAGCCTGGCTTTCTGCCGGGCGGCGGGCCTGGCCGCGGCGACGTTCTCCGTGAGCACGCTCAACCCGGCGCGGCACCTGGCCGATCAACTTGGTTTCTTGCCGGTAACGTGTGGAGAAGTTGCTATCTGGTGGCGCGACGGGCGTCAGCTTGCCTGGCGTCCGCACCCTTGACCGCAGCGCCCGTCACCAGGGGAGCGCGTAATACACGCCCGCGCGTCCACTGACGCGCCGCAGGTACCCCTCAGATACCAGGCCGCTCAGGTCGTGCTGCAACAGGTCAGGGCGCACCAGCGGCCACATCGCCCGCAATTCGCGCAACGTGATACTGCCATGCCGCTGTACGTACGCCAGGGCGCTGCGTTGCCGCTCGTTGAGGGTCGCCTCCGGGGACGGCGCGGGTTGTGGCGTCTCGCAGGGGGCATACAGGCGCACGGTCACGCTGTAGGGGCCAGCGACGAACTCTGGCGGCGGCGCGCCACACCCGTCCATCGCCTGCAACACGCGCCAGACGCCCCCGCCCGTGCCGCGCACATAGCCCCACTCGGCCAGGATATTCGTCAGGCAGGGGTTGCGGCGGTAGCGCGCGGCCAGCAGCGTGCGCGTGCTCAAGAAGGCGGGCAGCCCACCAGGGCTGACGATCTCCAGGCTATCGTCGTAGAGATGCACCGTCACCTGCTCGTGACGGAGCCGGTAGTCGCGGTGACAGACGGCGTTGCTCAGAATTTCGCGGACGGCGTCGGGCGGATAGGGGAGTGACTCCGGCGCGGCGGCAGGGGTGCGCATCTGCTCGCGCAATGCCGCCCACACCTGATCGAGCAGGCGTACCAGCGCCCCGCCGAACGTCCGCTCGAAAGCGACCAGTGCCTGCGGCCCGCGCCCAATATGGCGCACCAGCCGCGCGCCCGCCTGCGGCAACCAGCGCTCTGGCTCGCGCCCGAAGAGCAGCAGTCCGGCCACGGTGACGCGATAATCCGGCGTGAACGCGCCGATGGTCTCCAGCGCCGGATCTGTCACCGGGCGACCGGTGCGGCGGGCG
>DDBP01000027.1 GCA_002332795.1 Anaerolineales bacterium UBA2029
GCGCGTCAGCGCCGAGTGGGGGTGAGGTAAAGCGGAGCGCGGCAAAACTGCCTGACACATTTTGCACGCACCCCAGGCCGACTGTCACTCGTGACCCGCTACGGCGCGTGCTATAATCGCGCCAGTTTTGGGTATGCGCCGTGACGCCTGTCCCGCCAAACCGTCACCTGAGGAGCGACTGCGGCGCTTAGTTTGAAGGATGTTCGTAACCCTATGGACTTCTCTCTGACCGAAGAACAACTCATGGCCCAGGAGATGGTGCGGGAACTTGCGCATGACAAGATTTACCCCACCCTCAAAGAATGGGATCGCAAGCATCAGCCGCACCCCGACGTACTCCCCTTGCTGGCCGAAAATGGCGTGCTGGGCATCAACATCCCCGTCCGCTATGGCGGGCAGGGCTTCGACTACATCACCCTGGCGCTGGTCTGCGAAGAGCTGGAGCGCGTGGACGCCAGCCTGCGCGTGGTGATGTCCGTACACGCGGGCCTAAACAGCCTGGCCCTGCTGCAATGGGGCACCGAAGAGCAAAAACAGCGTTTCCTGGTGCCGCAGGCGCGCGGGGAGAAGATCGCCGGCTATGCCCTCACCGAGGCCGAAGCAGGCAGCGACCCCGCCAACCTGCGCAGCACCGCCCGCCGCGAAGGGGATGTGTATATCCTCAACGGCGAGAAGATGTGGATCAGCCTGGCGACGCTGGCCGACAATTTCATCGTCTTCGCCAAGACCGATCCGCACGCGCAGCCGCGTCACAAGGGCATCACCGCCTTCATCATCACCCGCGACATGAAGGGCGTCAGCACCTACGACGAAAAGCACAAGCTGGGGGTGCGCGCCGGTTCGACGGGCGGCATCGTCATGCAGGACGTGGAAGTGCCGGTTGAGAATCGCCTGGGCGAAGAAGGCGAAGGCTTCTACATCGCCATGAGCTGCCTGGACAACGGGCGCTACACGGTGGCCGCGGGCGCGACCGGCTGCATCCGCGCCTGCCTGGAAGATAGCGTCAAATACGCCAAGGAACGGCATACCTTCGGCGTGCCGATTGCACAACATCAGCTCATCAAGCAGAAGATCGCCTATATGCAGCAATGGTATGACGCGGCAAAACTGCTGGTGCTGCGCGCGGGCTGGCTGAAGAACCAGGGCATCCGCAATACGCGCGAGACCGCCGTCGCCAAGTGGTTCGCCACCGAGATGAGCGTCAAAGCCGCGCTGGAAGCGGTGCAGATTCACGGAGCCTATGGCTTCAGCGACGAATACGACGTGGAGCGCTACCTGCGCAACGCCAAGGGCGCGGTGATCTACGAAGGGTCGAGCGAGATTCAGCAGTTGCTGCAGGCCGACTACGCCCTGGGCTATCGCCAGGACAGGCCGTTGCGTTGCGAGCCGATACCCTACGATCCGGAATACTGGCAGAGCGAGGCATAGCCCAAGAGCGACCCTTCGCCACCGAACAGCCGCCTCTGCGGTCGAAAGCTCTCGGCCTGTGCGCTTGCTGACCGCTGACTGCTGAAAGCTATTTAGTGCTTAAGGAGAGTGACCCTTGCATGTCGTAGTGCTGACCAAGATGGTCCCAGACACCGAAGCGACCGTGACCGTAGACGCGAGCGGAGCGGTGCACTGGGGCGACAAACTGGTCATCAACCCGTGGGATGAGTACGCCATCACCGAAGCCGTGCTGATCAAGGGTGCGCACAACGCCCAGGTGACTGTCATGACTGTCGGGCCAGAAGCGCACGCCGAAGCGCTCAAGCATGGGCTGGCCATCGGCTGCGATCAGGCCATTCGCCTGTGGGACCCCGCCCTGGAAAAGCACGACAGCCTGGCCTATGCCACCGCGGTAGCGGCGGCCATTCGCAAGCTGGGCGACGTAGACCTGGTGATCTTCGGCAAGGAGATGGCGGACCTGGCCACCGAGCAACACATCTTCCAGACGGCGCGTAAACTTGGCTGGAATCTGCTCGGCTTCGTCGCCAGGATCGAGGCGCTCGATTTCGCCGCGCGCACCATCCGCGTCCGTCGCCTGGGTGACCGCGGTGTGGAGACTATCTCCAGTCGCCTGCCCGCGGTGATCAGCGTCCTCAAGGATATCAACGAGCCGAAGTATCCGTCCTTCATTGGCATTCGCAAGGCGGCCAAGGCCGAGATACCCGTCTGGGGACTGGCCGACCTGGGGTTGAGCGCCGCTGAAGTCGCGCCGCGTATCCAGGTACTCGGCTACCGCGAGCTGCCCAAACGCGAAGGCTCGGCGGAGATCATCGAAGGCGCAACCGCCCAGGAGAAAGCCGAAAAGCTGGTCGCCCGCCTGCTGGAGGAGAAAATCCTATGAGCGCCAACGTCTTCGTGTGGATCGAACAGCGCGATGGGCAGCCGGTCACCGCGTCGTGGGAAGCCCTGGGCGTAGCGCGGAGGCTGGCTGGTGATGGGCGGGTGACGGCGCTGATCTTCGGGGCAGGGGTTGATCCCCTCGTCCCCCTGGCCTTCAGCTACGGAGCGGATGCCGTCATCCGGGCCGACGATGCGTCGCTGGCCCACTATCGTTTCGAGCCGTACGTCGCGCTGCTGGCGCGGCTGGTACAGGCGCATCAGCCAGACGTGATCCTGGCCGGGGCCACGGTCGCCGGGCGCGAATTGCTGGCAGGAGTCGCCGCTGACCTCAACGCGCCGCTGCTCAGCGACGTGACCGAACTTGCGCTGGAAAACGGCCAACTGCGCGCTGTGCGTCCCGTGTTGGGCGGCAAGGTGCTCAGTGTGGAGGCGGTTAGCGGTGACGGGCCGCAGTTCGCCACGCTGCGGGCACGCGCCTTCCCCGTGCCACAGCCTCAGGAGGGGCGCTCCGGCGAGGTGATCGCCGCCGAACCCGCTCTGCCCGCCGACTCAATCGCCACGCAGATCGAGCGCGTCGAGGCCAGCGGCGGCACGGTCAGCCTGACCGACGCCAGCATCATCGTCGCCGGAGGGCGCGG
>DDBP01000326.1 GCA_002332795.1 Anaerolineales bacterium UBA2029
CGCGCGGCGGGCGAAGGGGCAGCTTCCCCTCGTCCCGCGACGCAGTCGCGAGGGAGAGGGGATTGAGGGGTGAGGGCCAGATACAGCGCGAAAGTTCATAACAGCCTCTAGAGCGCGTCGAGCATTTCCAGGCGGAAGTCGCGCAGCGAGCCGAGCACCAGACCTGCCCGCCGCAGCAGATCGGGTTGGGTCGGCTGCTCGTGGCCGGGCACGGCGATCACCTTGCAGCCAGCGTCCAGCGCCGCCAGGATGCCGTTGGGCGAGTCCTCGAAGACGGCGATGCGCCCGGTGGGCACGCCCATGCGCCCGGCGATAGCCAGGTAAATATCGGGGGCGGGCTTGCCGCGTGGCAGATCGTCGGTAGAGAGCACGTGGCTGAACGCGCCGTTCCAGCCTGTCTCCTGCAACACGGCTTCGATCAGGCGGTAGGGCGATCCCGACGCCAACCCCAACGGATAGCGTCCGCGCAGCAAGTCTACGATCTCTTTGGCGCCGGGCATCAGCGGCACGCCCTGGCGATAGAGCGTCACCATCTGCGCCAGCACCCGCTCGATGATCTCCTCCAGCGTGTAGGAGTCGCCGATCTTCTCCTGTATCTGCCTGGCCCAGGCCAGGGTGCTGCTGCCCATCACGCGCTTCTGATCGGCCTCCGTCCAACGCAGCCGGTCGGCCCCGAAGGCTTCGATGCGCGCGCGTTGCCAGAGCGGCTCGGAATCCACGAGCAGCCCATCCATATCGAACACGATGGCTTCAATCATGGCAGGAATGTCGTCTCCCGTGCGTTTCAACGGTAGCTGTTTAGCATGTCGCGCAGGGTGTGCGCGGCGCTGGCCGGATCGTCGGCGAAGATGACCGCCCGCGACGCGCTGACGATCAGCCCGCCGCCGTGACTGTTGGCCCCGCCGAGCACCGTCTGCTCGATGTCGCCGCCCTGCGCCCCGATGCCGGGCACCAGCAGGGTCATGCTGTCGCCGACCAGGGCGCGTATCTGGCGCAGTTCTTCCGGGTAGGTCGCGCCCGCGACGAGCATACAGTTGCCGCGCGTGTTCCACACCTGGCTGACGTGTTCCGCTACCAGATACCACAGCGGTTTGCCGTTCACCGACAGGTCCTGGAACTCGCCTGCGCCGGGGTTGGAGGTGCGGCACAGCAGGATGCACGCCTTGTCCTCGCGTTCCAGGAAAGGAGCCAGCGCTTCCTGGCCCAGGTAGGGGTTGAGCGTGATCGCATCGAAGCCCAGCCGGTCGAACAGCGCGGTGACGTAGCCCCGGTTGGTCGAGCCGATGTCGGCCAGTTTGGCGTCGCAGATGGTCAGGATGTCCGGGTGCTCCGCCCGCAGGTACTCCATGGTCGCTTCGAGCGAGCGCCATCCTTCGACGCCGCGCGCCTCGTAGAAGGCCAGGTTGGGCTTGTAGGCGCTGACGAAGGGGTGTGTCTGCTCGATGATCCAGCGGTTGAAGGCGAACTGCGGTAGCTCCTCTTGCTGGAAGTGCGGCGGAAGGCGGTCGTAGTCGCTATCCAACCCCACGCACAACAGCGAATCTGCCGCCTCGACGCGGCGGTTGTACTTCTCGACAACGGGGTTCATCGCGCTCCTCCCTCAGGTGATGCCAGATGCCAGCCGTGCGGATCGCGCAGCCAGGCTTCTAGAATGCTCAATTCGTCCGCGCCGAACAGGCCGCGCTGTGCAGCCTCGACCACGATGGCCGAAAATGGAGTCAGGGGATACAGACTCACCCGCGCCATCTCGAAGGCGCGAGTAGCTTCCGGGAAACCGTAGGACGTGATGCACAGGCAATGCTCGACGATCGCCCCTGCGTCGCGCAGCGCCTCCACACCGGCCAGGCTGCTGCCGCCGGTAGTCACCAGGTCTTCGACCAGCAACACGCGCCGCCCCGCAACGTCGCCTCCCTCAACCCGGCTGCGCAGCCCGTGATCCTTGGCCTGCTTGCGCACGAACACCGACGGTGCTCCCAGCGCGTAGGCCAGGGCGGCGCTGTGAGGAATGCCCGCCGTCTCGATGCCGGCGATCACGTCGAAAGCCAGCTTCTGCTGCTCGATGGTCTGGCGGAAGGCGTCAATCACCGCGCCCCACTGCACCGGCCAGAAGGGCAGACGGCGATTGTCCACATAGACGGGCGAGATGATGCCAGACTTGAAGGTCACCGGCGCGTGCGGCGTGAAGACGACTGCCCCAATATCGAGCAAGGCTCGCGCCACGGCCACTTGAATGGCACTGGCTGTGTTCATAGTTCCCCCTCCCAGGCGATCAACGCAGCGGCCAGCGGCCCGCGATAGACCAGAGCCGTCCAGTACTGCATGGCGGCCACCCCCAGGGCGGCATACGAGCGGAAGGTCGCCCCGTCCTGTATCCCGCCACAGGCGATCACGTCTACCGGATAGCCGTGCGCGGCGCGCTCCGCCTGCAACAGCGCCACCACTTCCAGGGCGCGGGCGAACAGTCTTCCGCCGCCCACTCCCGCCGTCACCGTCGGATCGCCGGGCGCGGACATGGGCAGCGTGTTGGTGGCCACCACCGCTGCCACGCCCGTCTCGGCGAAGACGCGCAGCAGTGCGCGGTACTGATCGTCGCCCAGGTTTGGCCCCACTTTAACCCAAAGGGGCGGGATTCGTCCAGCGGTTCGAGCGGATAGATATTCTGAACCGCCGAGACGCCGAGATGGCAGAGACGAAGGGATTTCCCTCTGTGCCTTCTCTGTGTTCTCTGCGGCCTCTGGGGTGGAATGATGTCTTTCCGTTGCCTCCCGCAACAGCGCGATGGCCGCGCCGCACACCTGTCGCGCTTCGTCTGCCGTCTGATGGCCGCGCGGATCGTCTTCGGTGTTGGGGCAGCTCAGGTTCAGCGTGAACCAGGTCGGGATCACGCCCCTTTCCAGGAAGGCACTCAGCGACTCCAGCACTTCATCCGTCTGCTGTTGCGGATCGCTGACTCCCGGACTGACCGCCACATTGATCCCGAACTGCCGCGGCAGGCGGTCGGCGCGCTCCGCCAGGAAGAGCGCCGCCGCCCGCGCGCCGGGGTTGCGCAGCCCGACGCGATTCTGAGTGGAGCGGGTGTGCACGTCGCGCCAGGTCACCACGCCGGGGTTGCCGAGACGCGGCCAGCGTGTGAACGAGCCAAACTCCACCAGCCCCACCAGGGCGGGCAGGCTGCGCCAGCCGGGCATGATGTTCCGTCCGGCCTGCACCGCCGCCAGCGCTTCGGCTTCGCTGGCAAAACCGTCGCCTTTCACCAGGCCGGCGGCCAGGATCAGCGGCGTTTCCAGCATCACACCGCCTATCTGTACCGGCGCGGGCGGCAGAGTCAGACTGCGCAGACGCCCCAGCAAGGGGATCAGCCAGCGCTGCCCATCGGCCCAGTGCAGAGCCGCCAGCATCCGTTCGTGCGCCTGCTGAGCGCTGCTCAGGCGAAAGATCAGCGGGCGGGCCAGGCGATAGGACAGGTCGGCCAGCGTCAGCACGCCGTGACGGACGGCGCGGCCACTCATATGCCCTCCGCGAAAAGATTGTGGCCAAAGCCCGGCGAGACGCAGACGCGCCCGTCGGCAAAAGCCGTCTGCCCGCGAATGATCACCCGCCGCACGCGCCCCCACACGCGCATCCCTTCGAAGGGCGACCAGCCGCAGGCGGTGTGCAGCCCCTCACGGGAAATCACGTAAGAGGCGTCCAGGTCTATTTCGGTGTACGTCTCCGGCGGCGCTTGCAGGCCGAAGATGCGCCGGGGATTGGTCGTCACCAGCGCGATCATGCGCTCCAGGCTCAGCCGCCCCTCGCGGACTGCCGTCAGCAGCAGGGGGAGGGTAGTCTCCAGGCCGGGCACGCCCGAAGGCGGCGGGTCGCCGCGCTTCTCGTCGAGCGTATGCGGCGCGTGATCGGACTCCACCACGTCCACTGTGCCATCGGCGATGGCTTCCCACAGCGCAGCCTGATCGGCGGCGGTCTTCAGTTCCGGTTTCATGCGCCCCAACGCGCCCAGCGTCGTCACGTCGCGCTCGGTCAGGAAGAGGTGATGGGGCGTGACGCCGACGCTGACGGGCAGCCCATCGGCTTTGGCCGCCCGCAGCAAGGCGATCTCCTCCGCCGTGCTGATGTGACAGAAGTGCGTGTGTTTGCGGGTGAGCCGCACCAGGGCCAGGATATCGGCCACCGTCTGCCCCTCGGCGTGCACGGCGATCACCCGCCCGCCGGGCCAGGCGCGGAAATGCGCCTCACGCGCTGCCTGATCGGCCAGCAGCAGGGTGCCGGTCGTGGCATTGTTGTACATCTTCAGCCCGCACACCTGCCTGGCGACCTGCGGATAGCAGGCGGTGTTGTCGTCCTGGCTGGCCCCGAAATAGACACCCCAGTCGCACAAGGCCCCCGCCGTCAGCGCCGCCAGTTTGGTCGCCAGGGCCTGCGGGTCAACAGTGGGCGGGGGGGTATTGGGCATATCGAGCACCGCCCAGTAACCGCCCGCCAGGGCTGCCGCCGTCTCGCTGGTGAACGTGCCCTTGTGCGCCCAAGCCAGGTCGCGCAGGTGCACGTGCGGGTCGAGCGGGGCGGGCAGGGTCAGCACCCCGCTCATACCCACAGCCCGCCCAGCACTTTGGCCAGCAGGGCCATGCGCACGAACATGCCGTTCTCCATCTGCCGGAAGTAGATCGAGCGCGGGTCAGCGTCCAGCGCGTCGTGATCGGTGGGCGTGCCCATCTCGTGCTTGCGCGGCAGGGGGTGCATCAGAATGGCGTCGGGCTTGGCGCGGGCCAGCACGGCGGGCGTCATGATGAAGCGATCTTTGATCGCCTCGTACTCAGCGCGGTCGGCGAAGCGCTCTTCCTGCACGCGCGTCCAGTAGATCACGTCCGTATGGCCCAACACCTCGTCGAGGTTGTCCGTCTGATGCACGCGAATGCCCTTCGATTCGACGAAGCGCACGATATCTTCGGGCATGGGCAGCAGGTCGGGGCCGACCAGGTTGAGCGTGACGCCCTGCGCTTCGTAACGGGCAATGAGCTTGGCCAGCGAGTGCACCGTGCGCCCGTTCTTGAGATCGCCGACCAGGGTGATGTTCAGGCCGTCAATGGTGCCCTTGGCATCGTAGATGGTGTAGCAGTCCAGCAGGGCCTGCGTGGGATGCTCGCCGATGCCGTCGCCGCCGCTGATGACGACCGGGCGGCGCGAAATCTGCTCGGCCAGCCGGTCGAGGTAGTAGGCGGCCTCGTAGGACGACCCCACTTCCGGATGGCGCAGCACGATCACATCGGCGTAGCAACCGGCGGCGCGCACGGTGTCGGCCAGGTTCTCGCCCTTGTAGATGGAGGAGAACTGCACGCCGTTGCTGGCAGCGACTACCTCGCCCCCCAGACGCCGCATGGCCGCCTGGAAGGAAAGATCGGTGCGCGTGCTGGCCTCGTAGAACAGGGTAGCCATCAGCTTGCCCGCCGTCAGGGCCAGCAGGCCGCGATCCTGTTGCTTGATGCGCCGCCGGATGGACGAAGTCGCATCGAAGAGAATCTGCAGATCGTGGCGATCGAACTGATCCACCGAGATGATGTGCTTCTCGGTGAAGTCACCGTTGATCTTGGGCGGCGTGTAGAGCTGCAGAAAGCGGCTGGACTGGCGCAGATCATTGACGACGACGTGTTCGGGTACAGACATGGCAGCCTCCTCACCAGGCAAAAAAAAGACCACCAAATGGTGGTCTTAACGGTCAAGCTGGACGGGTGCGGCGAACGCGCCCGCCCTCGCCCAGGGCGAGACAGGCACAGCGCGTGGGGAACTCATCGCCGCCAAGAGACCCATCCTCCCACAAGATGCGAACCCAGCACAACGCCTGGCCTTGGGCCAGGTTCGAAAGGATTTTTTACCAGGAAGTAGCCCGCCCGTCAATGCCCAAAAAACCATGAAGAGTGTTTTCCAGTTTGGGGCAGAATTCACGACGGAGAACACGGAGGCCACAGAGCCAGAGAGGGGGTAGACAGAGCTAGAGCGTGTTATGCAC
>DDBP01000207.1 GCA_002332795.1 Anaerolineales bacterium UBA2029
TGACCACTGATCACTGAAAACTGACAACTGACATAGCCCTGTCCGCCCCTGAAGATCGGCGGGAGTGAGGGGAACTCCCGGCGGTGAACTCTATCCAGGGGCGAGGCGCACCCAGCATGGAAGCCTGCTCGAAGGTTGATTTCCCGTTAGAAATTCATGATGATTCGGTCTCAGCAACGGCAGGCTGTTGACAGGCTCGCCCGCTTTCCGCTATACTGATCTGGCAAACGAACAAATGTTCTACTCTGTGACCGCACAACCAGGGGTGGTGCCATGAGCGACACAGAAGGACAGTCCCGGCTGCCGGGGAAAGGCGGCGCGCTGATCGCGGCCAAGGGGTGCCTATGAGCCGAGACAATCCGACTACGCGCGAGCAGGTATTCCGCTTCATCGTGGAGTACAAGCGCCGCCATGATGGCCTGTCGCCGTCGGTGGGGGACATCGCGACCGGCTGTGTGCTGCATCCGTCTACCGTCAAGTACCATCTGCTCCGGCTGGAGAACCTGGGGCGTATCCGCATTGTGGGGCGACGCGCTATCGAGGTCATCGGCGGTTCCTGGGACCTGCCCGCCGACGACGACGCGCCCGCGCCGTGAGGGGGCATCAGCCGTCGGCGAGCGGGCGTACGGCGCGCTTCTCGCTGACGGCTCATTGCCTCGCTGTGTGTTTTGTGTTTAGATCGGCGCGGTGCTGTTCACTGCGAAGGTGGTGTGCCATGACGCATCAGATCAGTCTCATGCCCGCCCGCAAGCGCATCGCGCTGATCGCTCACGACGACCGCAAGCAAGACCTGCTGGAATGGGCGCGTTTCAACAAGGGCAAGCTCAGTCGGCACGATCTCTACGCCACCGGCACGACGGGCACGTTGCTTCAGCAAGAGCTGGACCTGCCCGTGCATACGTTCCTCAGCGGGCCGCTGGGTGGCGATCAGCAGGTGGGCGCGAAGATCGCCGAAAACGCCATTGACGTGCTGATCTTCTTCTGGGATCCGCTGGAGACGCACCCGCACGACCCCGACGTGCGGGCGTTGTTGCGTCTGGCAGTGTTGCAAAACATCCCGGTTGCCATGAATCGCTCGTCGGCGGATTTCATCTTCTCGTCCTCGCTGATGGATGCCGAGTACGAGCGGCAACTGTACGATTTCGCCGGGCGGTTGGAGCGTCGCCGGGCGATTGACGCGCTGCGGGCGTCGGGGAAGCGGTAGCTGGCGGAAAAGGCACAAGATCTCGTACAATCGTAGAGAACATATGTTTCATCCTCTTCTTGTTTCGTGGGAGATACCCCATGGCTGAAGTACCACATCGCTTTGGTGGAGATTGGACAGCCGACAAGCTGGAGCGGGTAGCCAAATACCTGAGTGCCTATGCGACCATCATGAATAGACAACACTTTCGCTTTGCCTACATTGATGCTTTCGCTGGCACAGGTTATCGCACCCTAAGACCCAATGATGAACCGAAACAACTCATGTTTCCGGAACTCGCCGAGGAAGAATCTCAGCAGTTCCTCGAGGGGTCTGCTCGTAAAGCACTACAGGTGCAACCCCGTTTTCACAAGTACATTTTCATAGAGAAGGACGAGCATCGGTTCCAGGCTCTGACAAGCTTGCGTATCGAATTCCCGCATTTGGCAGATGATATTGTCTTGGTCAACGCAGAGGCCAACTCCTATTTGCAAGACATGTGCGACAACCGGAACTGGAAACAACATCGGGCCGTATTGTTCCTCGATCCCTACGGCATGCAGGTTGAATGGCAGACGATCGAAGCTATCGCCCGCACTCAGGCGATCGATCTATGGCTGCTTTTTCCCCTTGGCATTGCAGTCAATCGTCTGCTCAGGCGAGATGGAAAGATTGACCCTGCGGTTAGAAATGCCCTGAATCGACTCTTCGGGGCCGAAGACTGGCATGAGACTTTCTATCAGACTAAAAAGGGGATCGGGCTGTTTGGTCCAGAGACCCATACCCATAAAGTGGGAGACTTTGATGCAATAGCCCGGTACATGATAGGTCGGTTGCAGACCGTATTCCCCGGCGTCGCTGAGAATCCGTTGCCACTGTTCAATTCGCGCAACAATCCGCTTTATCTGTTGTGCTTTGCTGCTGGCAACCCTCGCGGAGCGAAGACTGCGGTCAAGATCGCACAAGACATTCTCAAGAGGTGACCCTATGGCTGACCGCTCGGCGATTGAATGGACGGAGTCAACGTGGAATCCCATTACTGGCTGCACCAAGATCAGCCCTGGTTGCAAGCACTGCTACGCTGAGCGCATGGCCTTGCGACTGCAAGCAATGGGACATCCGAATTACGCGAACGGTTTCGCGCTCACTCTGCACGAACACGTGCTGGAGCTGCCCTTGCAGTGGAAAACTCCCAGAACGATTTTCGTCAACTCGATGAGCGATCTGTTTCATGAGGACGTTCCATTGCCATTTATCCTCCGAGTCTTTGAGGTGATGCGCAAGGCTCACTGGCATCAGTTTCAGGTACTGACCAAGAGAGCCGAGCGTTTGGCAGAACTGAATAGTGAATTACCTTGGGCACCTAACATCTGGATGGGCGTCAGCGTAGAAAGCCAGCGTTACGCCCACCGAGTTGACCTCTTGCGCCAGACCGATGCTGCAATCAGGTTCCTTTCGCTTGAGCCATTGCTAGGGCCTATACCTGACCTGAACCTGACAGGTATTCACTGGGTCATTGTCGGCGGCGAATCGGGACCAGGAGCGCGGCCAATGCAGAAAGCGTGGGTTGTTGAGATACGCGACCAGTGTGTGGCTGCGGGCGTTCCCTTTTTCTTCAAACAATGGGGCGGAGTGCATAAAAAGAAGGCAGGACGCTTATTAGAAGGTCGTACCTGGGATGAGATGCCTGTCGGAATCGGGGGCATGGCACCGACGGGGTAGGTGCGCAGCCTGGTACCTGGCGTATAATGGGCGCAGCGATCCGTATTTCCAGGAGGAGCGTTCCATGCCTGGTCGCCTATGGCTGTTGTTCGCCTTGCTGCTAGCTCTGGTCGCCTGTCAGGGCGGCGACAAGCCCGATAGCACGGCTACCCCTGAGGTGACCCCCGTCACGCCGGAGGCAACGTCCGCCGTCATCGAACTGGTGCCACTGACCCCTGGCCTCAAGGTGCGCGACGGGCTGACCGTCCTGGCGCACAGCGAAGGCGTCCGCGAGGGCACGGTCTACTTCTTTGCCGAAGTGCGCAACGACAGCGGGCAATATCTGAGTCAGGTTGATGCGATTATCTACCCTCTGGACGCGGACAACCTCAAACTGGGTCAGGTGTCGGCGGCTCCCCTGATGACGGACATCCCGCCGGGACAGGTCTTCTACGCAGGCGCGACCTTCACCGCCCCGGCGGCATATGCCGACACGCAGCGCTGGCTATGGTACACCCCTGCCAGGCAACCGACTCTGCGCGGGCATTTCGGGTTGCCCGTCACGGTGACGACGCGCGGGACAGACGAGAACGGCCTGTATAGAGTCAGCGGCACGGCGCAGAACGACAGCGGTGTCGATCTCTACTATCCGCTGATAGATGTGGCGCTGATCGGCCCCGACGATAACCTGGTGGGCGTGACTCACGCCGCGGTGAGCACCGAGCGCGAAGGGGTGTGGCCGGCGGGCACACAGGCGCAGTTCACGGCCACGTTCCGCTTCCTGGAGGTGCCGCCAGAGCAGGTCACGGATGTGCGCGCGCTGGCCGTCGGCTATGAAGCGCCCGGCGGGTAGGAAGAAAAACGCCGCCTGAGTCGGGCGGCGTCGTGACGGACTGCTTTCGCTGTCAATTCACTGCAGTTCGAGCTGGGACCCGGCGTTGTCCTGGGCCGGATCAATCACGGTTTCGTGCGGGATGTTTTCTACGCTGGTGTCGCGCAGACGCTCGATGGCGCCCATCCCCAGAGAAGCTGTGACGAAGGACGCGCTGTCGTGACTGCCGCGCCGCAACTGCGCCAGCATATCGCGTTCGACAGCCTCGGTCCTGTCCTGTCTCTGCTGCGTCAGCTCCACCCTGGCTGACATGCCACCACCCTGGCCCGGCATTTCCCCTGCGGGGGGCGGAGTGTGCATCGCTTCCGCCTGCATATTGGCGGGGTCTCCGTCTTCGCCTGGGCCTGGTACTCCAGGAAGCCGCTTCATAATCCCCCTCCTCACTGGTTCGGCCCCTGCTTACACCCGCTGTTAGCCCAATTGTGCCGCGTTCGACAAAAGACTGCAATAGGGCTGTCACCTTTTTTAGACATTTTTTATCTATCACCCTCTGCGCCGCGCCACTCGGCCAGCACAGCGCCGCGCGTTTCCAGCACACCTGCCCAGTCGCCCGCATTGGCGACCAGGTAACCGACCACTTGCTGCTCTCGTTCGGCGCTCTCGTACTCGATGCGCAGCAGCGAAGCCTGGAAAGGATTGCCCGCGCGCGTCGCTCCTGCTGCCAGGGCAGTCACGCGGCGAATGCGGGCCAGGGGGATGGCGTGCGCCCGCTCGAAGAGCAACCGGTCGGGGGCCAGGTAGAGCAAGCCCGCTGTCTGCGGCCAGTCCGGCGGCAGAGCGAGCGGATCGGGCTGTTCGACGGGTGCAACACGCCAGCCTGTCGCGGCATCCGGCTCGACGCGCACGGCGGGAGCCGGGCCGAAGTCTTCGCGCACCTCGCCCGTCTGCTGAAAGGGTAGCCCGGCCAGCGCCGCCAGTTGCCGGGCGAACGCCTCCAGTGGCCCTTCCAGGAAGCGATAGACCTGCCAGCCCAGGTCGGTCTCGGCGTGCAGTACCAGTTCGGGGGTCTCCACGCGGCGATTCCAGGTGCTCTTGACGCGCACCCTCAGGCCTACCCAGCGTAGCGCGGTCAGGGGGAAAGTCATATCGAGCGCTGTCGTCCGGTGTCCGACGAAGCGCACCTGTCCCTCCACCACAGCCAGCGCCCCAAAGGCGCGGCGCAGTGGCGCGCCATCCAGCAAATCACCCTCGGCGATCGTGCCAATCGGCCCGACCTGCACCGTGTTGCCCGCCCCTTCCCAGTGAGCGAGAGCGCGCCTCACGTGACGGCGCTGTGTGCCCTGATCCCACAGCAGCGCGCCGCCTATGGCTGCCAGCGCTGTGCCTAGCCCGACGATCTCCATCGCTCATATCCCTTCAAACCTTGCGCTTGCGACCCCGATGCACTTCCAACGGAACGTCCATTTGCCGCACGAGCGCCTCAGCCCAACGCCCGGCTTCGCGCACCGCGAATCCCTCGACCTGTGGCACGCCGTCCGCCCCGGCATAGGTGACGCGCAACAACGTTTTGCCCCATCCCATCTGATACACATCCAGCCGTTGCAGCGCCGCCAGGGAGGTAACCGCCCGCCAGTCGAAAAGCAGACGGTCGGGGGCCAGGTACAGGGTACCGGCGCGGTCGGCGTGCCACTCCCCGTAAATGTCCTGCAGCAGCCGCAGGGCGCGATCGGGGCCGAAGTCGTCGCGCCCGTCACCGGCATCGTGCAGGGGCAGGTCGCAGGCACCCGCCAGCGCCGCGCCCAGGTCGGCCAGGGCGGGGCCGATCAACGTCATCACACGCCAGCCATCGGGAGTGTCGCCGTGCACGGTCAACGCGCGCGCCCGCCGTCCCAGGCGCAGCCGCACCGTGACCAGGCTCACTCGCCGCACCGCGGCCAGGGGCAGACGCGCATCCCAGACGTGAGAACGCTGTCCGGTGAACAGCAGCGCATCATCCACGATGCCCGCAGCTCCCAGCACGCCTCGCCCATAAGTCCGGCGGGGGTACTGACCCAGGCAGGTGACGGCCACTGGCCCATAGCGCACCCAGGCTCCGGCGCGCACCCATGCTGTGCGTATCCGGTTGACGTGTGCTTCGTGTCCGCCTGTGCCCATGCGTCACCAGGCCCTGCTATTCCCGCCCCGATCGCTGGCGAGCCGGTGTGTTCAGGGTGATCTTAGCGCCTTCTGCGCAATGTGCCATGGGGTGGGCACATTCGGAACAAGGCAAATGCGCCCGCCTGGCCTGCGGGTCTTGCGGATTCACGGCCAAGCGGTAAAGTAAGAGGCAGGTTGCGCGCTGCGCCTGAGCGAAGGAGTGACCATCTTGAGTCCTGAAGACCTGTTCATTTTCTCCGGCACGTCCAACGAGCCGCTGGCCCGTCGTATCTGCCAATACCTGGGTGTGCCGCTGCGCCCGACCAGCATTCGCCGCTTCAGCCACGGTACGCTGCGCATTCAGCTTGGCGAGAGCGTGCGCAACAAAGACGTCTATATCGTGCAGTCGCTCACCCGCCCCGTACACCGTCACCTGATGCAACTGCTGATGATGCTCGACATCGCCCGGCACGGCGACGCTCGCCGCGTCACCGCCGTCATTCCCTATTTTGCCTATGGGCGTTCGGACAAGAAAGACGCGCCGCGCATCAGCATCACGGCCAAGCTGGTGGCGCAGTTGATCGAGACAGCCGGGGCGGACCGCGTCATTGCCATGACGCTGCATTCGCCGCAGGTACACGGCTTCTTCGACGTGCCGCTCGATCACCTGACCAGCCTGCGCGTGCTGGTGGATCACTTCAAAAAGCAGGATTTGAGCGATACGGTGGTGGTGTCGCCGGACGTGGGCTATGCCAAGCCCGCCTCCAAGCTGGCCTCGGCACTGGGCGTGCCGCTGGCCGTCGGTAGCAAGGTGCGCCTGGCCGACAACGAGGTGGAGATCAAGTCGGTGCTGGGCACCGGTCAGGAAGCGCGGCGGGCGATCATCGTGGACGACGAGATCGCTACCGGCGCCACCATGGTGGAGATGATGGGCGTGCTGCGAGGACTCGGCACCAGGGAGTTTTGCCTGGCCTGCACGCACGGCCTGTTCACCGGCAACGCCATCGAAAGCCTGAACGCCATAGACGACATCACCGAGATCGTCTGCACCGATACGGTCTACGCGCCGCACGCCGAAGAGGGACTGGCGCGGCTGACCAAACTCTCGGTTTCGCCGATTTTGGGCGACGCTATCCTGTGCAACCACGAGGGGCGCTCGGTCGGCGCTCTGTTCACCTTCTGGGAAGAGGGCGTGCCGACGGATAGCTCGTTGGGGTAGCGCGCCCGTCCGTGACGGAAAGCCGGTCATGAGCATGGCATCGCCCTGGCGGGAAGACGCACCGTCTTCCACACAAGCGCGCAGCTTGCGGGGGGCAGCCGTGCTCATTTTGTTGCTGGCGCTGGCGACGCGGATACTCGGCACGGCGTCGCGCCCCGTGTGGACCGACGAAGGCTGGAGCGTCTGGGCGGCCAGTGATCATCACTGGAGCGCCATCCTGGACAAGGTCCGCGACGATCATCATCCGCCGCTCTTCTTCGCGGCGCTCAGCGGTTGGTGGTCGTTGGCCGGAGACTCGCGCCTGGCGCTGCGCTTCCTGGCGGTGATGGCGGGCCTGCTGACCACGGCGGTCGTCTACCGTATCGGGGCGGATTGGTTCGGTCGGCAGGCGGGCGGGTATGCCGCGCTGCTCTACGCGGCGCTGCCCATCGCCGTCTACTACGCCCAGGAGATCCGCCACTATAGCTGGCTGATGCTCGCCGTCAGCCTGATGGCGTTGTTCTTCCTGCGCTACCTGCGTCACCCGCTCCCGCTGTGGTGGCTGCTCTATCTGCTCAGCACGGCGTTCATGCTCGGCACGCTCTATGTGGGCGTGCTGACGCTGGCGGTGCAGGCGTTCGTCGGGCTGATCCTGTGGCGCGGGACACTGCGGGCCAAAGCCGGGCTGATCGGCGCGTGGCTGGGGGCAGCGCTGCTGTGTCTGCCCTGGTGGGAGATGGTGCCAGAGCAGATCACGCAGGTGCGCAACACGGCGGGCGTCCCTGGAGCGTACCGCATCACTCCCGGCAATGTGCTGGCCCTGGCCGATTACCTCTTCGGCAACCAACTGGCATTGCTCGGCGGGCTGTTTGCCCTGGGCGTGTGGCTGAGCGTCCGGCGGGGACAGGCGGGTGGCGTGACGCGCCTGGCTCGCGTCTACACGATCCTGGCGGGCGGCGGGCTGTTCGTTGCCATGTGCCTGGCCAATATCCGCGTGGGGACGCTGACGCCGCGTACGCTGGCTTTCCTGACCCCGCCCTTGATGCTGATCGGCGGCTACGGGCTGAGCCGTCTGCCACATCCCGCGCGGGGGTTGTTCGCGGCGATGGCGGTGCTGGCGTTGCTCACCCGCGCCGAGGAGATTCAGCCGCGCCTGAACTACGACGGGGTGGCGCGGGCGCTGGCGAGCCAGTATTCGCCGGGCGATCTGATCGTGCTGGAGACCGGTTTCGACGACAATGCCTTCCAGTATGAGCTATCGCTGGCCGTGCCGGACGATCATCCGACGATCGTCCGCACGCTGCCCTGGGTGGAATTGGGTCGGCCAGAGCGTCATCGGCCTGTGGTGCAACAGGTGGCGGATTTGCTGCGCAGCCATCGGCGAGTGTGGGTGGTGCAGTGGCTGCAACCGGCGGTGCTGCTGCCCTATCTGGACGCAGGCAATGAAGGCTTCCGCCGCGTGCTGGTGCAGATGACGCCCACTGGTCAGCGCTATCAGCAGCTCTACGCGGATCATCCGCTGGTGCGGGCGTCGCTCTACGAGCGGCCCGCGCTGGACGGCGAGATTGCCCGTTTCGGCGATCTGTTCGCGCTGCACGATGCAGTGATCGCGCCGCGCGTCCCGGCAGGCGGCACGCTGCACGTTGACCTGTGGTGGACGGTGACGCAAACGCCGCCGCTGGACTATTCGGTAGGCGTCTACCTGATGCCCCTCGACGAAGACCGCGTGCTGGCGCAGCACGATGGCCCGCCCGGCGACGTGCCGAGCAGTCAATGGACGCCGGACCTACCCGTCTTCGACCGTCATTCGCTCACCATCCCGGCGCGGCTGCAGACGGGCGTCTATCGGCTGGTCGTGGGCGTCTACTGGTTCGGCGATGGGCAACTATTACCGAGCCATGGCCAGCCTTACGTGGAGGTGGGGCGGGTCGCAGTTGGCGAATAGGGTCTGCCAACTACTTACTGGCACGATCTCGCGCCGGACTTGTTCCCCCTCTCCAACTTGGTTGGAGAGGGGGCAACGAGGCGCGTGAGCGCCGAGTGGGGGTGAGGT
>DDBP01000214.1 GCA_002332795.1 Anaerolineales bacterium UBA2029
CCTCACCCCCACTCGGCGCTAACGCGCCTCGTTGCCCCCTCTCCAGCCTAGACTGGAGAGGGGGCGAGCTGAGCGCAGCGAGGCGGGGTGAGGTAAACCGAAGCGAGCCAGCCGTTACCCTTGCTCCAGCTCTGTCCTAAAGTGTGTAGAGGAGGGGATTCGGGGGTGAGATGAAGCCGCACGGCAGGATTTCTCAGACGGTCTCTCAGCGCAGGGCAGTCGTGCGGCGCGCATAGGCCAGGCACACGACGCACGTTTGCAAGAGCTGTGTTATGATGAGGATTGTATCCACTCGCCAGGCAGGGCTGGCACACGCCTTCACCCGGAATACAGGAGACAACCGATGTCACGTCAAGCAGGCTGGATGGCAGCACTACTGACTATCGTCCTCGTCGTTATGGGGTTCGCTCCGGCGCTGACGCCGGTCGTCCGCGCCCAGGGAGCGTGTGGCAACGCGCCCGCGCCTCGCCTGGTCACCGGAGGGAGCGGCATGGTGACCTTCACCGACGGTCGTCCGCTCAATGTGCGCGGCGCGGCAGGGCTGAGCGGTGCGCTGCTCGGTCAGTTGCCCGAAGGAACGACCTTCACCGTCCTGGAAGGGCCGCTCTGTGCAGATGGCATTTACTGGTGGCACGTCTCAGCAGGCGGACTGACCGGCTGGATCGCCGAGGGGATGGAACGAGATTACTTCGTCGCGCCGTCTGCCGCTGCGGGCACGCCCCCTCAAGGTGCGATCACGCCGACTAGCCCTCTGACTCCCCTGAGCCAGGGCACCGGCCCCTTCACGGTATGGGACTGGGCAAAGTTCGTCGCCGACTCGTGGTATGGTGAACTGCCCGATCCGCTGCAGATCGCCCCGCCCGCGGTGTACAACGGTGACCTGCCGACCCTGCCGGTTGACCTGAACAGCGTGACCTTCCTGGAAGACGCCAGCCTGAATCAGGCGCAACTGGCCTTGCTGGCCCAGAACGGTTTCGTCGTCGTGCCCGGCGGGCTGGATCAGTTCCACCCGGCCTACCTGGATAGCGACAACTGGCAGACATGGCCGGAGGGCGTCAACTGGGACGGCTCCGAGGACGCCCAACTGCCCCCCGGACACGCTTTCTTCGTCACCACCGACGCGGCGCTGCACGCGCTGCATTTCGTCTTCGACAACCTGCTCACCGACCTGGAGAAGATGAGCTTCTACCCGCTGGTCACGCAGCAGGTGATCACGCCCACCCTGCAGGCCGCGCACGCGCAGGCGCAAGCTGCCGCGGGCACGCCGCTGGAAAGCGCCGCCCGCAGCGCCGAACTGTACCTGGCCGTGGCCCTGGAACTGCTCGCGCCGGGCAGTGCCGCGCCGATCATCGGCGACCAGGCGATGACCCAGGTCACGCCGCTGGTGCAGATGGCCCTGGCCGCGCAGGGGCAGCTCGACGTGCCCTTCCTGGCCGGTTATCAGGAAGACTTCAGTCAATATCGCCCGCGCGGTCACTACGCTGGCGACCCGATTCTGGAACAGTACTTCCGGGGCATGATGTGGCTGGGCCGCATCACCTTCCTGGCCGACGACCCCAACGCCACGCAGATTGCTTTGCTGGTGTTGCGCGCGCTGCGTTCCTCGCCGGAGGCCGTCGCAGCCTGGACAACCCTGCACGAAACATTGACCTTCCTGATCGGCCCGGTAGATGACCTCGGCCCGCTCGAATACAGCGAGGTCGCGGCCACAATCTACGGCCCGCAAGACCTGTCGCTGGCGGCGCTGGCCGACCCGCAGCAACTGGCCGCCTTCCAGGCTGCGCTGAAGACCCTGCCCGGCCCGCGCGTCAACAGCCTGCTCCTGCCCGACGACACGGCGACAGACGAGATGAGCGAGTCCGGGCGCGGCTTCCGCCTGCTGGGGCAGCGCTTCACCCTCGACGGCTATGTGATGGGGCAGTTGATGTATCCCTACGTGGGCACGCGCGAGAATCCCCGCTTGTTGCCGCTCGGCCTGGACGTGGCAGCAGTAGTCGGCGGATCGCAAACGGCGTATCAGCTGGCGATCCAGGCGGGCGCGGGCGACTACCTGAACTACGATGCGCAGGTGCTCAAGCTGGCCTCGGAACTGGGCGTGCTCGGTGACCAGGACTGGCTGGAGAACACTTACGGCGCGTGGCTGTGGACGCTCAAACCGCTGTGGGGCCGCGATCCGGCGGGCTACCCCCCGCTGATGCAGACCGAAGCCTGGCTGCGTAAGGACTTGCAAACGGGCCTGGCAAGCTGGACGGAACTCAAGCACGACACCGTGCTCTACGCCAAGCAACCGGGCGGCCTGGGCGGGGGCGGTGCGCCGCTGACCTCGTTCGGCTATGTCGAGCCGAACCCGCTTGTCTTCGCGCGGATCGCTGTCGTGGCGGCGATGACCTATCAGGGGCTGGTCGAGCATGGCCTGGCCGAGATAGACCCTGCCGAATACACCGGCTTTCAGACAACTCTCAATGCTCTGCGCGGGCTGGCCTATGAATCGGCGCAACTGGCCGAGATCGCCCGCAAAGAACTGGCGGGTGAACCGCGCACCGAAGACGAGTACTGGGCCATCTACGGCTTCGGACAGTACCTGTACGGCCTGCTGGTGACTCTCTCGACCGATCCGGCCAATCCCGACCCGGTGGCGTTGGTCACCGACGTGGCCAGCAACCCCAGCGCCAGCATCGTGCTGCAAGAGGCGGTGGGGCCGGTAGACTATATCTACGTGGTAGCTCCCCTGCCCGATGGCGGCTGGCAACTGCTGCGCGGCGGGGTCTTCAGCTACTACGAGTGGGTGGGCGACATCAATCAGCGCATGACCGACGCCGAATGGCGCGCCAGAGTCGCGGCGGGCGACCTGCCCCCGCGTCCGGCCTGGGTGAGCGCCTTCTACGCGGAGTAACCGTGGCACGAAGGGAGACTTCCGAAGCTTCCAGAACTTCGGAAGTCTGCCCCCGACATTCGGATGCCCGACTGACAACCTGGCATACACCTTTAAGGAGGGATTGCATGACGCATTGGCGACAACTCTTGCTGGCGCTCACTCTGAGCGCGCTGCTGCTCGGCGGAGTCTTCACCACGGACGACGCGCGGCCCGCGCAGGCGGGCGGCTCGTGGTCGGCGTGGCTGTACAATGCCGAGCATGGCACGCTGGTACACGTCTTTCCCGACGGCGTGCCAGCGATCACTATGACGCTGCCCCTGCCCGCGGGCGTGACTTCCTACCCTTATGCCGTGACCATCTCGCGCGACGGCGCGCGTCTGGCAGGGTGCTTCGTGGACGGCGCGGGGCAGACCAGCGTGCGCATCTTCGACCTGGGCAGCGCAACCTATCTCAGCACCTACCTGGCAGCGGGCGGGCCGGTGCAGGGCTGCTCGCTGGGGCGCTATGCCTTCAGCGAAGACGGCTCACTGCTGGCTTTCGGCATTCTCAACCACTACCCTGGCATGGGCGACGCGCGCCCTAGCTGGGAATTGCTGGTGATGCAGGTCAACACGGGCGCGATCGTCTATCGGCTCGACTCCAACGCGCCCGCCGTCGCCGCGCTGAGCCTCGATCTCGGCGGCAGGATGCCCATCGTGGAGACCTTCGAGCAGCCGACTGCAACGCGCCCCGGCCTGATCACCTTCAAGCCGGTGCCGTGGGGCACCGAGGGGATGTGTGAATACGCCGGCCTGGTATGGAATCTCAACGACGGCTCGGTATTCAGCGAGCCGCGCTATGGCAAGGCCAGCCTGGATGTGTTGCTGCCCAACAGCGAGCTGACCTGGATTGAAACCAACACCGCTTATCCGCAGGGCATGCTGGAGGGGCCAGGCTGCACGCACAACATGCTGATGTACGCCAACAAGGCGGGCGCTCTGTACCCGCTGTTCACCAATGGGACGGTGCTCTTCGCGACACGCTTCGTGGACGACGGACGGCGCATCGCCTTCGGCAGCTACAGCGGCGGCCTGAGCCTGTGGTACGCCCTGGATCGCGGCGGAACCATCACGCCCCTGCCCGCCGACCTGCAGAATACGTACGAACTGTGGGGCACGCTCGACGGCTATGTCTTCCTGAGCAACGAACCGGGTATGCCGCAGCAGGTGCGCTATCATCGCTTCGGTGCAGGCCCCAGCCCCGAAGTCTACGTCGCCTGGACTGCGCCCAACACCGATTTCTATCGCCTGGTCTGGGCCAATCCCCTGACGGGCGGAGCCGGACTGCCCGCTTTCTCGCCGATGCCCGAATTGCCCCCGCTGCCGCCCACGCCGGCGACGGTACCCGGCGGCCTGGCCATAGGGGGACGCGCGGTCGTGAATACCACTGCGGGCGATATGTTGCGCGTGCGCAGCGGGCCGGGCACGACCTTCACCGTGCTGTTTCAGCTTCCCGCGGGCACGCCGGTGACGCTGGTCGAGGGGCCAGCCGCCGGACCGGAAGGCTACATCTGGTGGCGCATCCGCACCGACGACGGGCGCAGCGGGTGGTGTGTGGAAGCCGTGATGGAGGGTGGGGCGGCGCTGCAGACCCTGATTCCGCTGCGCTAGAGCGTGTTATGCACTTTTCGCCTCTCAACCCCCGGCCCCTCAGCCCGCGCGGTTCATGGGCGGACAGGGCTAGAGCAAGCGTTAAGGTTGGCTCACTTTGGTTTACCTCACCCCCAGCCTCGCTGCGCTCGGCTCGCCCCCTCTCCAGCCGAGACTGGAGAGGGGGCAGCGAGGCGTGCCAGCGC
>DDBP01000342.1 GCA_002332795.1 Anaerolineales bacterium UBA2029
TTGAGCGCGTCTCGAACGGGAGACTGTCCTTAACTTTACCTCACCCCCACTCGGCGCTGGCGCGCCTCGTGGCCCCCTCTCCAGTCTAGGCTGGAGAGGGGTCAAGCCGAGCGCAGCGAGGCTGGGGGTGAGGTAAACCGAAGCGAGCCAACCTTAATGCTCGCTCTGGCCCTGTCCGCCCCGGAAGTCACCAGAAAGAGGGGCGCAGGGGTGAGAGGCAGCTACGGCGCAGAAGTTCATGACAGGCTCACCGCTTGGGTGCGGCCTCCAGCAGCTTGAACGCCGGGCGTAGCGGATCCGTCCCGCCGCGCAGCAACGCATAGGCCGCCCGTGGATCGCGCGCGTCAATCAGCTCCTGGTTGGAATAATCCAGGTTCCACAGGATCATCGGCCCCATATAGGGCTTGCTCTGCGCGATCTCGAAGGCGCGCAGGATGTAGTTCGCCTGCGTCTCCTGATCGATCCACTGCAAATAGGGCGGATCGTCGGGCGGCGGGGCGGGGTCACCTTCCACCGTAGTGAAGCCCTCATACGTGCCCCAGCCGAACTCCGTCGCCCATAGTTGACGGCCCGTGTCGCCGTTTTGCTCCATGATCGCGCGATAGTCCTCGATGGTGTTGAGGAAGAACCACGAGGGGTGATTGTTATAGCCGGGCGCGCCGCAATCGTCCTGACCGCACCAGCGGGCATCGGGCGGGTTGGCCGCGCCGTAGGGGTGCACGCCGATGGCGATGTTCTGGTAGGCCGGATTGCCCAGCCCTGCCGCGTACATCTGCCGCAGAAACTCGCGGTCGTCAATGGCCGTCACGCCGTCGTTGATGCCGGTGGGAGCCAGCCCTGCCGTCACGATGGTAACGCTGTGCCCGCCCTCACCAGAGCGGATGGCGTTGTAGGCGGCGTCGAACAGGCGCATGTACTCCGCCCCGCCCAACGGCGCACCGTTCCACTCGCGGCGCAGGTTCGGCTCGTTCCACACCTCGATAGCGGCAAAGTAGGAATTGCCGTAGAGATCAACGCGCACTTCGCTCATGATGCGTGTCAGGAAGGATGCCAGGTCCTGCGGATTGACTGGCGGGCCATCCTCTTCCTGGCTGGCACGTGCCCAGTCCGGCGCTTTGGCCACGCTGATCATCACCTTGAAGCCCTTCTGGTTCGCCCGCTGAACGAGGATGCGGTAGGTGTAGAACGTCTCGCTGAGCACCCCCCGCTGCGGCTCAAGCTGATCCCAGGCGAATTGCAGCTTGATCCATTTCACCCCCAGGCGTTCGGCCAGCCAGAGCGAAGTATCGTAGCCCTCCAGGGAGGTATTGGGGTTGAGTTGAATGCCCATCAGGTCGGCGGTGAGGGTGGGCAACGGCGTCGGGCTGATGGAGGGCGTCGGCGTGATCGTGGGCGCTGCGCCACCCGGCGTTGGCGTCCGGGTAGGCGGAACGGGCGTGGCCGTCGGCGGGCCGCCGGGGGTCGGGGTCGGTTGTGGAGGCGCGGTGATGATCGGGCCGAAGCCCGGTGTAGCCGTGGGGAGCGCCTGAGCGACCGGCGCTTCTGGCTGAGGCGGCGTGTCTTCGCCGCTCGACCGCGCGGCCCACACCTGCGAGGCAACAACCAGCGTCCCCAGCGCGATCACTCCCAACCACCAGACGTGGCGGCGTCGCATTCTCTGGCCCATAGGTCTTTCCCTCTCGTCCGAATTGCTTTCTGATGGCAGATGCGCCGCGCGGCATGTTCGGGCTGGCGCTGCAAGCAGAAAGACTATAGATGAATTGAGGGTGTCTGACAAGGGGCTTGCCGCGATCACCGCCCAACCGGTGGGCGAACGTCGGGCGGGGACGCAGTGTCTTCCTTCGTGTGACCTTTACTCCGTGATGCAGGACTTCATGCCCCGGTTTGACTTTTCGCCCGCCTGGGACTAATGATCAGGGAGATTGCGTTACCTGGACAGCAGAGGAGAAAACCGCATGGAGTACCGCAAACTGGGCCGCACGGGCCTCAAGGTCAGCGCCCTGTGCCTGGGCACGATGACCTTTCGCTGGACAAGCACCGAGCATCAGGCCCTGCGCGTGCTCGACCGGGCCTACGATGCCGGGATCAATTTCATTGACACCGCCGATGTCTACAGTTCCTGGGCACCGGGTAACCCCGGCGGCGTGGCCGAGCGCATCATTGGCCGCTGGCTGAAGACCAAGCCGCGCCATCAAATCATCATCGCTACCAAGGTGCGCGGGCGCATGTGGGACGGCCCGACCGGCGAGGGCTTGAGCCGCCATCACATCATGGCCGCCGTCGAAGACAGCCTGCGTCGCCTGGGGACGGATTACATTGATCTGTATCAGACACACTGGCCGGACTGGGACACGCCGCTCGAAGAGACGTTGCGGGCGCTCGATGACCTGGTGCGGGCCGGCAAGGTGCGCTACATCGGCGCGAGCAATCACGCTGCCTGGCTGTTGACCAAAGCCCTGTGGATCAGCGACAAACACAATCTGGCCCGCTACGAATGCATTCAGCCCCACTACAACCTGCTGAATCGCGCCGAAGTCGAACCAGACCTGGCCGCCTTGTGCCTGGATCAGGGTATCGGCATGATCCCCTACAGTCCACTGGCAGGCGGCTTCCTCACCGGCAAGTACACGCGCGAGACTGTCCCGCCGGATTCGCGTGGAGCGCAGAACGAACGGATCGCCGCCCTGCGCACCGAACGCAACTTTCAGCTTCTCGACGCGCTGCGCGAAATGGGCGAACTGCGCGGGGCCACCATCGCGCAGATGGCCCTGGCCTGGTTGTTCACGCAGCCGTTCGTCACCGCGCCCATCGTGGGAGCGAATACCGTGGCGCAGCTTGAGGAGTCGCTGGGGGCGGTTGGTCTGCGCCTGACCGAAGACGAGATGCTCCGCCTGGACGAACTGACCGGCGTGGATCGCAACTGGTTCCGTCGCTGAAGCGATCTCCGACGGTTTGCCCTAACGGAGCGCTCGCCATACACTTAGGAGGGGACAGGCGCACCGGCAAAAGAGCAAGATCATGAGCGTGGCAAATCCGTATAATCCCCTGTTTTCCGCTGACGAAGCACTTCCTTTCGTCGGGCGTGAGGAGGTCTTTTCTTTCTTTCGCCAGCATCTGGTTGGCGCACCGCTGACGCACGGCCTGGTGCTGATCGGGCGGCGCGGGCTGGGCAAGACGGCGCTGTTGCATCACCTGGCGGGGCAGATTGACGAGCGCTACCGCCTGTGCCTGGTGCCGCTGGCCGACCTCGACCTGTCGAGCGAAGAGCGTTTGCTGGCCGCCCTGACCGAGGCCATCTATGCCACGCTAGAAGCGGCGGGCGTCAGCACCTACCGCATCCCCTCCTGGCCGACAGCGTCCCCGGACGGATCGGCGCTCAACGCGCGGGCCTGGTTCAAAGACGAGTTCCTGAGCGTGGTGATGGCGGCGCTGCGCCTGCGTCACCTGCTGCTGGCTCTTGACGACGCACACCTGCTCTTTGACGCGCTGGAACGCGGGGCTTTGCCTCAGGATTTTTTCGCCTATTGGGCGGACTTGCTGGGCACTTACGAGCGGCTGGCGCTGATCTTCGCCCTGGACGCGGCCTATGAAGATCGCGTCCTGACTACGGAACTGCTCAGCAACCCCACGCTGCATCTACGCCTGGCCGAATTGCCCCGCCAGGACGCCGAACGCCTGATCCGCGAGCCGGTCGAGGGGGTGTTGTCGCTCGATCCGCAGGTCGTGGAAGGCATTCTGGCGCTGGCCGACGGGCACCCCTTCCTGTTGCACTCGGTCTGCCGCCTGCTGTTCCGCCGCTCGGAGGAACGTCATCACGCGGGGCCGGTCACGCTGCACGATCTGGCAGCCATTCACGACGCCGCGCTCGATCAGGCCGACGAGATTCTGCGCCCGCTGTGGCAACACCTGACACAGAACGAGCAATCCACCCTGATCGCGTTGGTGAAGCTGGACGAGCAGGCCCCCGGCGAAGCCTTCTCGTTCGACGCGCTGCGCGGCTGGTTGCTGGGCGCGGGCTACGCCATGGGCAAGACTCAACTGGCCGCCGCGTTGCGCGGACTGGTCTACAACGGTCTGGCCACCGTGCAGGAAGACACCTACAGCGTGCCCGCCCGCCTGATCGCCGACTGGGTGCAGGCCAGCTTTCGCGCCGCGCAGCCGTCGCCGCCTGTCCGTCCGGCCCGTCTGCCGCGGGCGCGTCTGCCCCTGCTGGGGCTGCTGGTCGTGCTGATAGCCGTCATGGCGCTGGGCATTGCTGCGCTGGGGGGGCTGTGGGAGGACACAGAGAAGGATTCGACGCCCGGCACCGCGCTGCCCACTGCCACGCTGTCGCTCAACCTGGAAGGGACGCGCCGGGCGGAATTCGCCACGCAGACCGCGCAGGCCCTGCCCACCGCCACACCGACGGCCACGCAGACCCCTTCACTGACCCCTTCGCCCACCGTCACGGACACGCCGCCGGCCAGCGCCACGCCGCGCCCCATGCGCACGCCCCGGCCCACTCGCACGCCGATTACCATCGCCCCGACGCCTGCGCCGACGCTCACGACGGGCAGCGCTTCTGCCGCAACAGCCACTCTGCACCCCGGCGGATGAGATCGCTGTCTGCTCGCAGAAGAAAAAGCGGTTCGCTCCGGGTGGGGCGAACCGCTGTGTTTGGCTGATCGGCACATTACGAGCCGACGACGGTCAACGAGTCGAGTAATGGGCACAGCAGCCCGTCATCTATGGCCTGAAAATCGTAGGACAGCGGCACCACTGCGCCTACCACTGCCCAGTCGTCTGGCCCCAGCGCCAGCGCATACAGAATCGCCGTGCTATCCGCCTGGACGATCAGGCCGCGCGCCGCCGGAAAGGCCATCTCCACCGGCGCAATGTTCGCCGCTGGCACCTTGAACAGACCAGTCAGCAGACCGGCGGGCGTGTTCTCCGGCACGTCGAGCGTCTCTGCGCCCGGCTGAGCACGCAGCACCATCAGCAGCGGTTGGGAGGGCGTGTCCGCGGGACGAGCGGCGTCCTCGGCGCTGGCGAAGAACAGCACGCCGCTCACGCTGGCGTCGGGAAGATTCAGATCGCCCGGTGCAGTCTCCGTCCACCCTTCCGGCACGAGAAACTCCAGGCCCAATGCGGTGCTGCGATAGGTCACCAGCGCCGGCCCCGACGGAGTGGGAGTGGGCGGGAAGACAATCGGCGTGCGCGTCGGCTGCGGAGTGCGCATGGGCCGCGGGGTGGGCGTCGGCGTCACGCCTGGCGGGATCACTTCGAGCGCCAGCAACAGCGGCTCGAAAACGTCGGCCTGGTAGGCGGGCAATTCCGCTTCGGGAGCGCTGCCCGACAGCAGCAGCCATTCCCCATCAAGCGGAGCCAGATACAGCACGCCCTGTCGCCCTGCGCCCGGTGCCAGCAGGATCGGAATGGCCGCTTTGCCCTCGAAGGGCTGCAGTTTCCCGTTCACCTGCCGGGCCAGAGCCTCTGCCGCTGCGACCAGGTCGGTTTCGTCGGCGGGGATGCCCCACGCTTCCGCAAAATAGGCGGGATCGCCGCGGTAGATGAAGATTTCCGCCGTGCCGTCGGTGAGCCGCAGCGTGTGCGCATCCAGTCGCACTGGCGCGCGCCAGCCTTCTGGCAGCGGGAAGATCAGGCCCAGCGGTTGCCCGGCCAACGCCTCGGCGGTGGCCGTCGCGCCCAGCACGATGGCCGTCGCCGTGGCCCGCAGATCGGGTGTGGCGGTTGGGGGCAGGGTAGGAGTCCGGGCAGCAGCCGCCTGAGTAGCCGTCAGATCGAGCGCCACCTGAGTTTGCGTCGCCTGGGCAATGGCCGCGTCGGTGGCCTCGGCGACGATCTGCGTGGCCGTGAGTTCAGCCGCGCCGGGAGTGGGCGACGGAGCCAGCGCCGTCGCTGTGGCGAACAGATCGGGTGCAGCACCGGTCGGCGACGGTTCGAGCGTGGCGAAGGGAGTAGGCGGCAACGGCGTCGGCGTGGCGCTGGGCGTATTCGTTGGTCTGGGCGTCGGGGTCGGCGGAAGCGGTGTGGGGGTAGCCGTCGCCGTGGGCAAAGGCGTATTGGTTGGCACCGGTGTCAGCGTGGCGGTATCCGTCGGCCTGGGCGTCGGAGTTGGCGGAACCGGAGTAGGCGTGTTGGTCGGGCTGGGCCAGGCAGTCAATGTCGCTGCCACGCCCTGCGCAACCAGCGCAGACACCGTGGCTTGCGCCGCCCGCGTGCCCGTCAGATCAACCGTCGGCGTCAGCGTCGGCGGGATAGCTGTATAGGTCGGATAGGGGGTAGCGCTGGGCAATGGC
>DDBP01000343.1 GCA_002332795.1 Anaerolineales bacterium UBA2029
AACGCTTGCTTTAGCCCTGTCCGCCCCTACGCGGAATGGGGCGTGGTTGCGGCTTGCCTTGCCGCACTCCCCGCCGCCTGTTACCGAAGCCAGGCGACCCGGCCTGGTCTGGTACGCCTGGGCAAAGAAGGATTGAGTTCAACGAGGAGTCTGTGGTGGGCACATACGATCCGAAACCGGAACACAAATTCACCTTCGGTCTGTGGACGGTGGGCAACGTGGGGCGCGATCCGTTCGGCGTGGAGGTGCGCGAACCGCTCTCGCCGGTGCAGATTGTGCACCTGCTGGCAGAGGTAGGCGCGTATGGCGTGAACTTCCACGACAACGACCTGGTGCCCATAGACGCTACCCCTGCCGAACGCGACCGCATCGTCGCCGATTTCAAGCGTGCCCTGGCCGAAACAGGGCTGGTGGTGCCCATGGCGACCACCAACCTGTTCACCGACCCCGCTTTCAAGGACGGCGCTTTCACCGCCAACGATCCCAAAGTGCGCGCCTATGCCCTGCACAAGACGCTGCGGGCCATAGACCTGGGCGTGGAACTGGGGGCGAAGGTGTACGTCTTCTGGGGTGGGCGCGAGGGCACCGAAAGCGACGCCAGCAAGAACCCGCTCGATGCCGTCAAACGGATGCGCGACGCGCTCAACTTCCTGTGCGACTACGTCCTCGACCAGGGCTACGATCTCAAGTTCGCCCTGGAAGCCAAGCCCAACGAGCCGCGCGGCAACATCTACTTCCCGACCACGGGGGCCATGCTCGGCTTCATCGCCACGCTCGATCATCCGGAAATGGTCGGTGTCAACCCGGAAGTGGCGCACGAGCACATGGCGGGCCTCAACTTCATGCACGCCGTCGCTCAGGCGTGGGACGCTGGCAAACTGTTCCACATTGACCTCAACGATCAGCTTTTCGGGCGCTACGACCAGGACTTCCGCTTCGGCGCGGAGATGCTCAAGCAGGCATTCTTCCTGGTCAAGTTCCTGGAAGATGTCGGCTATAGCGGATCGCGGCACTTCGACGCGCACGCCTACCGCACCGAAGGCCCGGAAGGGGTCAAGGACTTTGCGCGCGGCTGCATGCGCACCTACCTGATCCTCAAGGAGAAGGCGGAGCGCTTCAACGCCGATGCCGAGATTCAGGCGCTGCTGCGGGAGATCAACGCGGATGATGGGACGTACGCCTGGCTCGATGGCGGCTATAGCGCCGAGAAGGCCGCCCGCCTGAAAGGTGAGACGTTCGACCGACGGGCGCTGGGCCGCCGCGATCTGCGCTACGAGCGGCTGGATCAGCTCACGGTTGAGCTGTTGCTGGGCGTGCGTTGAGGGAGAAATCTATGCGTACTTTACTGGGTCTCGATGTCAGCACGACGGGTTCCAAAGCGCTGCTCATTGACGAACGCGGCGAGGTGATCGCCAGCCACACGGTGCCCCATCCGCTCAGTCAGCCGTTCCCACTGTGGAGCGAGCAGAATCCGGCGGACTGGTGGAATGGCATGGTGACGTCCATCCGGACGGTGCTGGAGAAAACCGGCGCAGCGGAGACCATTCAGGCCATCGGCCTGACCGGGCAGATGCATGGCCTGGTGTGTCTGGACGAGCAGGATAACGTGCTGCGTCCGGCTATCCTGTGGAACGATCAGCGCACGCAGGCCGAATGCGACGAGATCACCGCCACCATCGGCGCGTCCCGCCTGATTCAACTCACCGGCAACCGCGCGCTGACTGGCTTCACCGCGCCCAAGATTCTGTGGGTGCGCAAGCACGAGCCGGACGTCTACGCGCGCATCCGTCACATTCTGCTGCCCAAGGACTACATCCGCTTCCAGCTTACCGGCGAGTACGCCACCGATCTGGCTGATGGCGCGGGGATGTTGCTGCTGGATGTGGCCAATCGGCGCTGGTCACAGGCGGTGCTGGACGAACTGAATATCCCCGCCGGGTGGCTGCCCAAAGTCTACGAGGGGCCGCAGGTGACCGGCGTGGTCAGCGAGCGGGCGGCGGCGCTCACCGGCTTGAAGGCGGGCACGCCGGTCGTAGGCGGCGGCGGCGATCAGGCAGCACAGGCCGTGGGCGTAGGTGCAGTGCAGCCGGGCATTGTCGCGCTGACGGTGGGCACGTCGGGCGTGGTCTTCGCCCCGCTGGCCAGCTACGCCTACGAACCCGACGGGCGACTGCACGCCTTCTGCCACGCAGTGCCGGGACAGTGGCATTTCATGGGCGTGATGCTCAGCGCAGCGGGCAGCCTGCAATGGTATCGCGATACGCTGGCCCCGCAGGAAGACTTCGGCAAGCTCACCGAGGAAGCGCGCAACGCCCCGCCCGGCAGCGAGGGCCTGATCTTCCTGCCCTATCTCACCGGTGAGCGCACGCCGCACCCCGATCCGCTGGCGCGGGGCGCTTTCGTCGGACTGACGGCGCGGCATACGCGGGCGCATCTCACCCGCGCGGTGCTGGAGGGGGTGGCCTTCGGCCTGCGCGACAGCTTCGAGCTGATCAAGGCCAGCCCTGCCGGGCTGATCAACGAGGTGCGCGTCAGCGGAGGCGGAGCCAAGAGTCCGTTGTGGCGGCAGATCATGGCCGACGTGTTGGGCGTGCCGCTGGTAGTGGCCGAGGCCATCGAGGGGGCGGCCTATGGGGCGGCATTGCTGGCCGGGGTAGGCGGCGGCGTGTGGCCAGACGTGCAGACCGCGGCCCGCGCTGCCGTCAAACTGGGCGAGCGCGTCGAGCCGGATGAGGCCGCGGGGGCGTATGAAGGCGCCTATCAGCTCTACCGCGACCTGTATCCCATGCTGAAGCCGGCTTTTCACCGCCAGGCGAGCCTGTAGAGGGCAGTCTCTGCGTGGGGAAAAGGCAACGCGCCATGAATCGGCAGCCCGGTTCATGGCGCGTGTGTCTGTAGAGTGAACCGTCTTGCTCAGACGCCGAGCAGTTCCTTGGCCTTGCGCACTGCCGACGACGCATCGGGCGAATAGCCGTCCGCGCCGATCTCGTCCGCATAGGCCTGAGTCACTGGCGCGCCCCCGATCATCACCTTGACCTTGTCGCGCACGCCTGCTTCCTTGAGCGCCTGAATGGTGTTCTTCATGTTGGGCATGGTAGTGGTCAGCAGGGCGGACATGGCGACGATCTGCGCGCCCTTCTTGGCCTCGTCCACGAACTTCTCCGGCGCAACATCCACGCCCAGATTGACGATCTCGAAGCCAGCGCCTTCGAGCATCATCGCCACCAGCGACTTGCCAATGTCGTGCAGGTCGCCTTTGACGGTGCCAATGGCCACGCGGCCCAGCGGTTCGACGCCCTTCTCCACCAGGTGCGGCTTGAGCAGTTCGAGGGCGGCGGACATGGCGCGCGCGGCAATGAGCATCTCCGGCACGAAGTATTCGCCTTCCTCGAACAAACGACCGACCTCGGCCATGGCGTCAATCAGACCCTTTTGCAGGATTTCATCGGCGGGGACACCTTCGGCAAGGGCCTGCTCCACTTTGGGCACTACCGCCTTGGCCTGGCCTTCGATGACAGCTTGGCGGATTTCTTCGATCAAGGACATTGTGCGTGAACTCCTTTTCGTCCCGCGCCAGCCAGACATGCCCTAGCCTGCCAGCGCTACGGGAAGATGGCAAGCGATGAGAGTTGGTTATCACCGACCGCGTAACACGAGAGCAATGATAGTCGAAATCGCGTCATCCGGCCAGTAGCCAATAGCAGATTGTGGCGTGATTTTGCTCACGCATTTGGGGGAGATTTCCCCTGGGCGACGATTGGCGGTATGCTATGCGGACAAGTGGGTCGGTTGGCGAACCAAGGAGGACTTTGCCATGCAGTACCGGGTCTTTGGCCGGATGGGGTGGCACGTGAGCGAAATCGGCTATGGCATGTGGGGCATGGCCGGCTGGACTGGCTCCGACGATGCGGAATCGCTGGAGGCGCTGGAGCGCGCCGTCGAGCTGGGCTGCAATTTCTTCGACACGGCCTGGGCCTATGGGGCGGGGCACAGCGAGAAATTGCTGGGCCAACTGGTGCGCGCCCATCCCGATAAAAAGCTGTTCACCGCCAGCAAGATTCCGCCCAAGAATTTCAAATGGCCCTCGCGGCGCGGTTACACGCTCGATGAGTGCTTCCCGCCCGATCACATCCGCGAGTACACCGAAAAGAGCCTGCAGAACCTGGGGCTGGAGTGCATTGATCTGATGCAATTCCATGTATGGGAAGACTGCTGGGCGCACGACGAACGCTGGCAGCGCACCATTGACGATCTCAAACGCCAGGGTTTGATCCGCGCAGTGGGCATCAGCGTCAACCGCTGGGAGCCGTGGAACAGCCTGGAAACGCTGCGTACTGGCCTGGTGGACGCCGTGCAGGTCATCTACAACATCTTCGATCAGGCCCCCGAAGATCAGCTTTTCAAGGTGTGCGAGGAGCAGAACGTGGCGGTGATCGCCCGCGTCCCCTTCGACGAGGGCACGCTCACTGGTACGCTGACCAAAGACAGCAAGTGGCCAGAGGGGGACTGGCGCAATACCTACTTCGTGCCGGAGAACCTGATCCCCTCGGTGGAGCGGGCCGAGGCCCTGCGTCCGCTGATCCCGTCGGGCATGACCATGCCAGAGATGGCGTTGCGGTTTTGCCTGTCGCACCCGACGGTGAGCACCGTCATCCCAGGGATGCGCAAGGTACGCCATGTGGAAGCGAACATCGCCGTCAGCGATGGGCGGGCGCTTCCGCCGGAGCTGATCAAGAAACTGCGCGAGCACCGCTGGGATCGCGTGCCGACGAAGTGGTCGCAATGAACGAGTACCCGAATTTCCGGCTGGATGGACAGATCGCCCTCATCACGGGGGCGAGCAAGGGCCTTGGCTGGGGCATTGCCAGGGCGATGGCTCACGCCGGGGCAACCGTGGTGATCACCGCGCGCACGCTCTCCGCACTGGAGCAGTTGGCGACGGAGATTCGCGCTGAGGGCGGTTCCGCCTTGCCCCTGGGGCTCGACGTGACCGACGTCGCGCAGATCAACGCCGTGGTGGACGAAGTCGTCGCCCGCTTTGGACGGCTCGACATCATGGTCAACAATGCAGGGCTGGGCGCAGAGCACGACGCGCTGCATGTGACCGAGGCCGACTGGGATGCGCTGATAGACGTGAATCTCAAGGGGCTGTTCTTCTGCTGTCAGGCGGCGGCACGGGTGATGCTTCCGCGCGGCTACGGGCGCATCGTCAACATGAGTTCGCAGCTTGGCGCGGTGGGGCTGCCGGGCAGCGCTGTCTACTGCGCGTCGAAAGGTGGGGTCAATCAGCTCACGCGGGCGCTGGCGCTGGAATGGTCAGCGCGCGGGGTGACGGTCAATGCCGTCGCACCGACGTTCATCTACACGCCGGGCACTGCCGAGCGCCTGGACGATCCGCACTATCTGGCGGGGGTGCTGGCGAAGCTGCCCATCGGCAAGGTGGGCACGATCAACGACGTAGCCGCGGCGGTGATCTACCTGGCGTCGCCCGCGGCGGGCATGGTCACCGGGCACATCCTGCACGTGGACGGCGGCTGGACGGCGCAATAGCCTGACGAATTGAAAACCCGTCAGGGGCGCATTGGCCACTGACGGATCAGGGCGCGTGCTGCCTCAACGTGTAGCGGCGTGACAGAGGGTGTCGGCAGACTTCCGAAGTCTCAAAGACTTCGGAAGTCTGATCCAGCACGCCGATTGCGCTCCGTCACATGCCGTCAGTGGCGCAGCAGATGCGCCAGGATGAGCCGGTCGAGTTCCTCATAATCGCGCGCGGCGATGCACCCCTGCATGGCCGCCCGATCCAGGCTGCGGACGCGCTCGACCAGCCACAGGAAGGTTTCCAGGCTGTTGCGCAGGTGCTTTTCGGCGACCTCGGCCTTCTGGGTGCGCAGCGCCTTCACGTCCAGCCCGACGATGCCCTGCTCGTAGTAGCGGTGATCGTCCAATACCAGCACCTGATCGAAAGCCCGGCGCAGGTTCACCGCGCCGAACGAGCGATCCTGGTCGAACTTCAGGCCGTTCTGGTCGTTGAGGTGCACGCTCCACAGCTTGCCATAGGCCAGCCCGAAGGCCATCTCGTCGGCGGGATCGAGTCCGGCCAGGATGGCGTGCGCCGACTCCACCAGCACGCCCACGCGCGACGGGTCTTTGGTCTTGAAGCTGAGCGCGACGGCGTGCCCGATGGTGGGGATGTAGGCCAGGTCCATCGGCTCGTTGGGCTTGGGTTCGACGGCGAAACGCATCCCCGGCGCGTAGTCGAGCATGTCGTTGATGGCCTCGACCAGCAGGTCTACGGCGCGAGCGGCATCCTTGGCCTCGCGCATGTACGTCCCTTCGCGGGCCAGCCAGAGCACGATCAGGTCGGTGCCCAGCGCCTGCGCGATGTCCAGCGCCTTGCGCGAGCGCTCGCGAGCATAGGCGCGCGCTGCCGGATCGTTGGCGGTGTACGCGCCGTCAATGGTCATGGGGTGTTCCCACAGGCGCGGCGCGACGAATTCCACGGCCAGCCCCATGCTGTCCAGCTTCGCTTTGAGCGCCCGCGCTTCGGCCTCGATCTGCGCGGGGGGCTTGTCGTCCAGGTTGGGCACGGCGTCGTCGTCGTGAAACTGCACCGCGTCGAAGCCCAGGCGCTGATACGCTTCCAGCTTTTTCTCGAACGGCACGCTGGGGCGGACGGCTGGCCCGAACGGGTCGGCTCCTTCGTGAATGTTCCAGGGGCCGAAAGAGAAGCGGTAACCGTACTTTTCCATGAGTCTCTCTCCTGGTAGTTTTCAGTGATCAGTGATCAGTTTTCAGTAATCAGTTTGTGGCAGAGGGGACGGTGAACGCGGGCGGCAGATCAGCGTCCCCTGCCTGTGGACTCTACGCCAAAGCGAGGGTGACGACAAGCGTCATGCGTCAGGCACGGTACTTGGCGGTCTTCTCGTCAATGGTATGCCCGCCTGCCGCGCCATCGGCGATCTTGATGATCGTCACCACATGCGGCACCCCCGCTTCGATGCAGGCCAGGTGTGCGGCTTTGGCCGCGGCCAGCGCCTGCTCGAACGGCCCCTCGATGACCGTCTCCAGCGGGCCGACTTCGTAGCGCAGCCCGCTGGCGGCAATGGCGGCGATGGCGCGATCCACAATGGGCAGCGCATCCTCGGTCAGCGGCAAGACCTGCACGCCCACATTCACGATCCGTTGCTCGTCCATCTGCGCCCTCCGTCGAAAGCTAGCTGAGAGGTTTTCTTCCAGAGAGCCAGGCCCGCGCCCGCTCGATCTGTCCGGCTACTTCGCCTGTCCCGCCGAAGACCGCCCGCCGTGCAACCGCCGCGTCGAAGTCGAAGACCTGTGCTACGTCCGGGCCGAAGGCGTCGGAGAGCGTCCGGTAGTCGTCGAGCGTCAGGGCAGACAGTGACACGCCCTTCTGCTCTGCCAGGCGGACGGCACGCCCGGCCAGGCCGTGCGCCTGACGGAAGGGCACCCCGCGGCTCACCAGGTAATCGGCCAGATCGGTGGCGAGCATCCCCTCGTCCAGCGCAGCGCGCATCCGCTCCGGCACCAGCGTCAGCGCACCAATCAGGCCGGTCAACGGCGGCAGCAGCGTGATCAGCGTGTCGTGCGCATCGAAGAGCGGTTCCTTGTCCTCTTGCAAGTCTTTGTTGTAGCCAGCCGGCAGACCCTTGAGCGTGGTCAGCAGCCCAGCCAGATGCCCGACCAGCCGCCCGGCCTTGCCCCGCGCCAGTTCGAGCGGATCGGGATTGCGCTTTTGGGGCATCAGGCTGCTGCCGGTGCTGTAGCGCTCGTCCAGCCGCACGAACCCAAAAGCCGGGTTGGCGAAGACGATCAGGTCTTCGGACAGGCGACTCAGGTGCGCGCCGATCAGCGCCGCGGCGAACAGGTACTCGGCGACGTGATCGCGGTCGGCCACGGCATCCAGACTGTTGGGCGCGGGTGCGCGGAAGCCCAGGCGTTCGGCCAGCCGCTGTCGGTCAATGGGGTAGGGCGTACCGGCCAGCGCGCCCGACCCTAGCGGGCACTTGTCGCGCCAGGCCTCGGCGAAGTGTTCCAGTCGCTCACTGTCGCGGGCCAGCGCCCAGAAATGGCTGAGCAGCCAGTGCGCCGCGGTGAGCGGTTGGGCGGGCTGAAAGTGCGTCGTGCCGGGCATGAGCGTGCCCGTGTGCGCTACCGCTTTCTCCAGCAAGGCGGCCATCAGGTCGGCCATCAGGTCGGTCAGGCGAGGGACGGCGTCCAGCAGCCACAGCAGCACGTCGGTCGCCACCTGATCGTTGCGGCTGCGACCAGTGTGCAGCTTGCCCGCTACCGGCCCGACAATCTCGCCCAGCCGCCGCTCGACGGCAGTGTGAATGTCCTCATCGGTCGGGGCAGGGACGAACTGCCCGGCGGCGAACTCGGCGCGCACGCGCTCCAGCCCGCCGAGCAGGGCATCTCGCTCGGCGGCGGTGATCACGCCGGCGTCGGCCAGTGCCTCCGCCCAGGCCATGCTGCCAGTGATGTCAACCTCGTAGAGCCGCCAATCGAAGCGCAGGCTGTCATTCAAACGGCGCACGGCGTCGTCGGTCGGTTGAGAGAACGCTCCGCCCCATAGCGTCATGGCTTGTCCAACCCCTTGTGAAGACGATCAGCAGCGTGACTCTTGGGGAAAGCCTATTGAACCGCGGAGACACAGAGAGCGCAGAGGAGAAGAAGCCGAGAACAGAGTCTCTCTCATTAATCTCAGGCAAGCGTTGCGAATGCCGCCGGGTTTACCTCACCCCCGGCCT
>DDBP01000344.1 GCA_002332795.1 Anaerolineales bacterium UBA2029
GTTCGAGATGCACTCAATGGCTATCCCCTTGAAGCAGCGGGCGAAGGGGAGTGTCCAGGCAAGCAGGCAACTTCCCCCAACCCCAGACTCCAAACTCCAAACTCTAAACTCTAAACTCCAGACTCCTCAAGTGTATCCAGGCAAGCAGGCAGCTTCCCCTTGCCCTGCGACGCCAGTCGCGAGGGAGAGGGGACCGAGGGGTGAGGGGCAGCGGAGCGCGGCCAACAGCCTGTCACATCTTACACGCACCCCCGCATTTCGGGGGATCATGGAGAGAGCCAACCAAAGCCAGGGCCTGGCGATGAGGCAAACCGGCGGCCTTCGCGGGATTTTTGTGAGATCACCGGGGTCACAAGAACGGCGCAGGAGGGCACCGCTCGCCGCGAAGTCGGTTGGGAGTGCTCAGCGCGAGGGCGTCACCCTGCGCTTTGCGGTCCGCAGCCGCGGCCAGGTCTGCGCGAGCGCCTGACGCGCCTGCTGCACGGCGAAGACGAACACGAACAACGCCGTCGCCGTCAGCACAATGGCCGGTCCGGTGGCGATATCCTGGTAATAGGAGATGTAGAAGCCAATGATGCTCGACGCTGCGCCGAACAGGGCCGACACGAACATCATCGGCAGCAGGCGCTTGCTGACCAACTGCGCCGTGGCCGCTGGCGTCACCAGCAGGGCCACCATCAGCGCGATGCCCACCGTCTGCAGCGAGACGACGATCGTCACGGCGATCAGCACCAGCAGCAGCAGGCGGAAGGCTTCGGTGGGCAGGCGCAGCGTGCGGGCCAGCGCTGGATCGAAGGAGATGATCATGAATTCCTTGAAGAAGAGCGCCACGATGATCAGCACCGCCGCGCCAAAGCCGATGATGCGCAGCAGGTCGGCTTCGGACACGCCCAGAATCTGCCCGAACAGGATGTGCGATAGATCGCCGGCGTAGTTGTTGATGCGCGAGATCATGGCGATGCCCAGCGCGAACATCGCCGCGAACACGACGCCAATGGCCGTATCTTCGCGGATTTTCTCGTGGCGCGTCAGGTAGCCGATGCCCAGGGCGCTGAGCACGCCTGCTATCAGCCCGCCCCAGAACAGGTTGTCGGTCTTGCCGTTGGCGCGCTGATAGGCGAAGGCCACGCCGGGCAGGATGGCGTGTGCCAGCGCATCGCCGAAGAAAGCCATGCCGCGCACGACCACGAACGTGCCCAGCACGCCGCTGACGATCCCCACCACGATCGCCGCCGCCAGACTGCGCGCCAGCAAGGGATATTGCAGCGGGCTGAGCACGACTTGATCGAAGTTGTGCCACAGCACGCCCCAGCCCGCCAGCAGAGTTTGCCACAGGCCGGTGTCAGCCAGCCACAACGCCAGACCCTCGCCTGCCATTGCTACCGCTATCCTCTCCTCGCCCCAACAGACTCTGCATGACCTCCGGCGCGACGGGCGCCGTCATGTCCAGCGTCAGGGGCGTCACCGCGACGATGCCTGCCCGCACCAGCGCCGCGTCTGTGTTTTCGTCGGTCAGGGCCGTCGCGTTCACTTTGTAGCCGATGCGCCCTTCGTCCCCCAATTGGCGGCGCAATGGCGGCAGTGGCACGAAGTATTGCGCCCGCTCCAGCCGGGCCAGCCGCCAGGGAGTCTGCGGCGTGGCGCTGGCGGGAATGTCAATTTTCAACACGTCCACTTCCGGCGGACGTTCGGCGTGCAGCCAGCGTTCGGCGAACAGTCGCGTGAAGTAGATCGCCGCGCTGAAGTCCACCGAGTCATCATAGTTGTAATGCAGCGACGGGTCCACTTCCAGCGAGACGGCCAGCGCCGGGATGCCGAACGAGGCCGCCTCCAACGCTGCGCCCACCGTGCCAGAACCGGTGACGCCCGTGCCGACGTTTTCACCATAGTTGATGCCCACCACGGCCAGCGCGGGCAGGCGGTCGGCCAGTTCCAACACCGCATGATCGATCGCCTGTGCTGGTGAAGCATTGGCGGCATAGGCGGGCCAGGTCTGCCCCTGATAGCTGATGGTGGTCGGGAACAGGCGGCCATCGTTGAAGGTGGGGAAGCTACGCCCCATGCCGGATTGCTGGACGCTGGGCGCGACGATCAGCAGGTCACCCAGCGGATCGAGCGCTGCCGCCGAGGCTGCCAGGCCAGGCGAACCAATACCATCATCGTTGCAGAGCAAAATCAACGGTCGAGTCATGGGTTTATGTCATCCTGTGCGCGTGTACATGCCGGTGCTCGTCATGATCATGGCACGGTTGATCGGGAATGACCAGATATTGATCGCCATCGCGCAGCAGGGCGATGCGTTCCCCGAAGGTCGCGGCCAGGTTGTCCGGCGTGTAGACTTCTGCGGGCGGGCCATAGGCCAGCATGCGCCCGCCATTGAGCAACATCAGCCTGTCGTAGTGCGTGGCCGCCTGCACCAGGTTGTGCGTGGCGAGCAGCACCGCTACGCCTTCCTCGCGCAGCACGTCCAGCACCTGGAAAATGTCGTTTTCGGCGGCAGCGTCCACGCCGCTGAAGGGTTCGTCGAGCAACAATACGCTGGCCTGTTGTGCCAGAGCGCGCGCCACGAAGACGCGCCGCCGCTGCCCGCCGCTCAGTTCGCCGATCTGCCGCTTGCGCAGCGCCCACATGCCCACGCGCTCCAGCGCCTGCCGCACCGCTTCGCGGTCGCGTTTGCGCGGCGGCAGGATGTAGCCGATTTGCCGGGCGCGGCCCATCATCACCACGTCCCAGACAGTAGCGGGGAAGCGCCAGTCAATTGCTTCGTACTGCGGCACATAGCCGATCATGCCGTGACTGTCGCGGCACGACGCGCCCTGAATGGAGATCGCGCCCTGATGCGGCAGCAGGCCCACCAGCGCCTTGAACAGCGTGGATTTGCCCGCGCCGTTCGGCCCGACGATGCCGATCCGCTCCCCCGCAAACACGTCGAAGGTGATGTGCGCGATGGCCTGATGCCCGTTGTAGCCCGCCGATAGATCGCGGACGGTCAGCACCGGCTGCGGACCGTCGCAGTCGGCAGGCTCCGGCTGACGGTTGAGCAGGGTTCGCAATGAGAATTCGGCCATGAGGGCACCCTCTCTCAGACTGTAGGTCAGGGGCGGACAGCCATTGAGCGCCTCTCGAACAGGAGGCTGTCCTTCACTTTACCTCACCCCTACTCGGCGCTAACGCGCCTCGTTGCCCCCTCTCCAGTCCAGGCTGG
>DDBP01000334.1 GCA_002332795.1 Anaerolineales bacterium UBA2029
TCTTCCATGCGCAGCAGCTTTTCGGCCTCGGTCTCCATCATCTGACTGACGGGGATGCCGGTCCACTGCGCCACTACCTCGGCGATATCGTCGGCGTCCACCACTTCGTCGAGGGTGTGTTCGCGCTGCCAGCGCTCGACTTCCTGCTCGTATTCCTGCTGCAGTTGCAGCCGCTGCGCCTTGATCATCATGGCCCGCTCGTATTCGGTGTTCAGGCTGGCTTCTTCCTCTTCGGCGGCCAGACGTTCCAGGCGCTTCTTCATCTCCTTGAGTTCTTCGGGCATGGAGTAGAGCGCCACGCGCAGTTTGGACGCGGCCTCGTCCATCAGGTCAATAGCCTTGTCCGGCAGCTTGCGCTCGGTGACGTAGCGATGGCTCAGCCGCGCGGCGGCCACCAGCGCCTCGTCGGAGTAGGTCACTTTGTGGTGCGCCTCGTAGCGGTCGCGCAGGCCGCGCAGCATCTCGATGGTCTCTTCGACCGACGGCTCCTCGACGAAGACCGGCGCGAAGCGACGATCCAGGGCCGAGTCGCGCTCGATATACTGGCGATATTCGTCGAGCGTGGTCGCGCCGATGCAGTTGAGTTCGCCGCGCGCCAGGGCCGGTTTCATCATGTTGCTGGCGTCCAGCGCACCGGTCGCCGCGCCCGCGCCGACGACCTGATGCAGCTCGTCAATGAAGAGGATGATCTCGCCTTCGGAGCGCTGAATCTCCTCGATGGCGGCCTTCAGGCGCTCTTCGAACTCGCCGCGGAAGCGCGTACCGGCGATCATCGCGCCCAGGTCGAGGCTGATCACCCGCTTGCCCGCCAGAATCTCCGGCACGTCGCCGCTGGCAATCTTCTGCGCCAGCCCTTCGACGATGGCTGTCTTGCCGACGCCCGCCTCGCCGATCAACACCGGGTTGTTCTTGGTGCGGCGGCTGAGAATCTGGATCACGCGCAGGATTTCTTCGTCGCGCCCGATGACGGGATCAAGCTTACCTTCGGCGGCCAGGCGCGTCAGGTCGCGGCTGTACTTCTCCAGAGTCATGTAACGGTTTTCGGCCTGCGGGTCGGTCACACGCTGACCGGCGCGGATCTCCTTGATCACGTCGTAGACGCGCTCTTTGGTGACGCCCGCCTCGGCCAGGATGCGCGCTACCGCGGTGCGCCGCTCGCTGAGGATGGCCAGGAAGAGATGCTCCGTGCTGATGTAATCGTCCTTCAGGCGGTTGGCCTCTTCGTTGGCCAGGTCTACGACGCGCTTGACGCGCGGCGTGATGAACACCTGACCGGTGCCGCCGCCGTAGATGGCCGCCTTGGGGCTGGCCCGCAGCACGCGATCCAGCTCTTCGCGGATTTTGTCCTGATCCACGTTCATCTTCTTGAGCACCTGCGGGATCACCCCGTCGGGCTGTTCCAACAGGGCCAGCAGCATGTGCTCGGTATCTACCTGGTTGTGTCCGTAGCGCTGCAAGATTTCATAGGCGCGGACTGCCGCATCTTGCGCGCGCTCGGTGAAACGGTCGAAGCGCATCATAGGCTTGTGACTTCCTTGCTCGATCGGTTTGTCGTCAGTGATCCAGCCATCCGGGCAGGCCGGTTTGCGCTGAGCAGAACGCCGAAGCTGGCAGGCGGTGCGCTTGTCTGACGAGTAGCGCGTACTCTGGAGAGGGGCCTTGCGTCACCCGGCTCCAGGAGCGCCCAGCCGGTCTGCCCCCTACTATTGAGTCTACACCGAAAGGCGTGCGCAGGCTATCAGAAACACGTAGGAAGCGGAGCGAAAACGAAGGCAGCGCGCTGCACCCATAGACCATATGGCACAAAAGTACATAGGCTGTTTGGGCAGATTGCGGTAGGATGGGGCGGGTTCGTTCTCCAGGCAGCGAGGCGCTCGCCAGGGCTGCCTTTGCTGCCGGGTACCTGTGGGGATGACGCAACTATGACTTTGTCTTTCGATCTGGACGACCTCGACCGTTTCGCCGCGCTCGACCGCGAGCACATGCTGAGCCACATTGACGCTTTCGCCGATCAGCTAGAGGCGGCCTGGCGTGCCGCACAGACTCTGCCCCTGCCCGACACGCACCGCCAACCGCAGCAGATCGCGCTGGCGGGCATGGGTGGCTCGGCGATCGGCGGCGATCTGCTCGCCGCGCTGATCGGCCCTGTCTCCGCCGTGCCACTGACCGTGCTGCGCGGCTACGATCTGCCCGCCTGGGTGCAGGGGCCGGAGACGCTGGTCATCGCCAGCAGCTTCTCCGGTAACACGGAAGAAACGCTGGCCGCTGCCGATCAGGCGCTGGGACGCGGGGTGCGCCTGCTGGCCGTCACCACGGGCGGGCAACTGGCAGCGCACGCCGAGGCGCACGGCTATCCGCTATGGCGCATCGCCTATCAGAGTCAGCCACGGGCGGCGCTCGGCTGGAGTTTTGGCCTGTTGCTGGGGCTGGCGGCGCGGCTGGAACTGGTGCGCGGGCTGGAAACGGCCCTGGAGGAGACCGTCGGCCTGCTGCGCCAGTACACGCCGGTCTATACGGCGAATTCGCCCGCCCCCCAGAACCCGCCGAAGCGCGGCGCGGGGCAGTTGATCGGGCGGCTGCCCGTGTTCTTCGGCGGCGGGCTGTTCGAGCCGGTCGCGCGACGCTGGAAGTGTCAGATCAACGAGAACGCCAAAGCCTGGGCGCAGTACGAAGGCATGCCCGAAGCCAATCACAACACGGTCGCGGGCATCGGGTTTCCGGCAGAACACGCCCTGAATGTGGCGGCGGTGTTCATCACCTCGCCGCAGTACGATCATCCGCGCGTGACGCTGCGTCACGAGCTGACCTTTCAGCTCTGTCTGCAGAACGGCATCATGGCAGACTACTTCCGTCCGGCGGGGCACAGCGCCCTGGCGCAGATGTGTCACGCCATTCAGTACGGCGACTACGTCAGCTATTACCTGGCCATGGCCTATGGGGCCGATCCCACTGAGATCGTGCCCATCATGGAATTGAAAGAGCAACTCGCCGCACGAGGGTGAAGTTAGAAGGATAGATGCAGAGTCATGAGTCTGGAGCGGTTGGGGACGCTGGTCTGACCTGGCTACGCAGCAGGTTTGAGAGGCCGTTTGAGAAGCCTTGCTCTGCGGCTTTACCTCACCCCTAAATCCCCTCCACACGCGGAGAGGGGACTTAACCGAATACTTACCCCCTCTCCATGCATGGAGAGGGGGCCAGAGGGTGAGGTTTTCAAACGGTCTCTGAATGGCATCCAGACTCCCAACTCTAAACTCCCGACTCTAAACTCCCAACTCCCGACTCCCAACTCACATTACAAGGAGGAAACATGTCGCCCAGAAATGACCATCACGTCCGACTGTTCATCCCTGGCCCGGTCGAAGTGCGCCCGGAGATTCTCGACGCTCAGGCGGAGTGGATGATCGGTCACCGGTCGAGTGACTTCGCCGCACTCTACGCGCGGATGCAGCCCAAGCTGCAGCAGACTTTCTACACGCAGCATCCGGTCTATCTCTATACCTCGTCCGGCACGGGTGTGTGGGAGTCGGCGTCGCGTTGCGCCGTGCGCGACGAAGCGCGCATCCTGCACCTGACCTGCGGCGCGTTCAGTGAGCGGTGGGCCGAAGTCAGCGAGTTGAACGGCAAACAGGTAGACGTGATCGCCGTGGAGTGGGGACAGGCGGTCAAGCCAGAGCAACTGGCCGACGCGCTACGCCGCACCGCCTACGACGCCGTCGCCTGCGTGATGAACGAGACCAGCACCGGCGTGCGCAACCCCGTCGAGGACTATGCCGAGGTGCTCAAGGACTACCCGGAAACACTCTTTCTGGTAGATGTGGTCAGCATCTATGCGGGAGCCAAGGTAGATGTGGACGGCTGGGGCATTGATGTCTGCCTGACCAGCACGCAGAAGGCGTTCGCTCTGCCGCCGGGTATGGCTTTCGCCGCGGTTTCGCCGGCGGTGCTCGAACGCGCCCGGCAGGTCAGGAATCGCGGCTACTACTTCGACGTGCTGGAGATTGACAAGCATCACCAGAAGAACAACACCCCGGCCACGCCGCCCATCTCGCTGATGTACGCCGCCGATCGTCAACTGGACGACATCCTGGCCGAAGGGCTGGAGGCGCGCTTCGCCCGGCACGAGCGCATGGCGCAGATGACGCGCGAGTGGGTGAAACGCGCGGGCTTTGCCCTGTTCTCCGAAGAAGGCTATCACTCGCCCACGGTGACCACGGTCGCCAACACGCGCGAGATTGACATCTCCGCGCTCAACGCCTTTCTGCGCGAGCGAGGGATGGTCATTTCCAACGGCTATGGCAAGCTGAAGGGCAAGACGTTCCGCATTGCGCATATGGGCGATACACAACCGGAAGACATGGCAGCGCTGTTCGCCGCCATGGACGAATTCCTGACGAGGGTGGGGTGAGCCATGCGTTACCTGGTGCTTGTGCCCGATAACCTCAACCGCGACGGCCTGGACGTGTTGCGCGCCGTCGAGCAGTTCGAGGTCTACGCGCCCGGCAAGATGACGCGCGAAGAGACGCTGGCGCGCATTCCCGACGCCCATGCGCTGATCGTGCGCAGCGATACGCGCGTGGACGCTGCCCTGCTGGAGCACGCCGCCAACCTCAAGGTGGTGGTGCGGGCAGGGGTAGGTGTGGACAACATAGACCTGGCCGCCTGCACCGAGCGCAAGATCGTCGTCATGAACACGCCGGAAGCCAACACCATCTCCACCGCCGAGCACACCATCGGCCTGATGCTGGCGCTGGCCCGCCATATCCCGCAGGCGGATCGCTCGCTGCGCGAGGGGCGTTGGGAACGCAACAAGTTCGTGGGGACGCAGCTTTCCGGCAAGACTCTGGGCATCATCGGCTTCGGGCGGGTGGGACACGCGGTCGCCGAGCGGGCCAAGGCGCTGGGGATGATGGTGCTGGCCTTCGACCCGTTCGTGCCCGAACGCCTGGCCCGTCGCATGGCCATGCTGACCAGCCTGGAACAGGTGCTGGCCGAAGCGGACGTGCTCTCGCTGCATGCCGTAACCACGGACGAGACGCGCGGCCTGATTAACAAAGAAACCATCGCCTATATGAAAGACGGCGTGCTGATCGTCAACACGGCGCGCGGTGCGCTGATCAACAGCGCCGACCTGGCCGAGGCGCTGCGCAGTGGCAAGGTAGCGGGCGCGGCGCTCGATGTCTACGAAGTCGAGCCGCCCCCGCCGGATCATCCGCTCATTGGCCTGGACAACGTGATCCATACGCCGCACCTGGGGGCCAGCACCTACGAGGCGCAGGTCCAGGTAGGGGTAGAGGCCGCCGAGGCCGTGCGCAAGGCCCTGCTGGAAGGGCGCTACGACAACGTGCGTAACCGCGAAGTGCTCGACGGGGACGAAAACGGCGACTGACGCCCTGAATGCGTTGCACCGCGAAGACAAAAAGGGCACGGAGAAGACCCTGTTATGTCTCCGTGCCCTCGTTGTTCTTTCTGGTGAACCATCCGGCAGCGGGCGCACAGGCCCGTCAGTCCGCGAGCGAGGCCGCCCGGACGGTCAGGTCGTCGAAGGCGACGCGCACTTCCCCGCCCGCCGTCACACCGGCGATCAGCCCGATCTGCCCGGCGCGGCGATAGCGGCTGTCTTTGGCCTCGCCCAGGAACTTCCCGTTGACGTAGAGCGCCAGGTAGTCGTCAGCGCACACCGCCCGCAGGGTGTTGAGCGACTGCCCCTGCCTGATGACATCCGACTGATGCCACTCCAGGATGAAGTCCAGGCTCTCGCGCGAGAGATCGGCGATGCCATAGTGACCGTCACCGCTGATCAGCAGCGCATAGCCGCTCCACTGCCCCGCCTCGTCTTGCGCCAGACGGCACAGCACCCCATAGAGATTGTCCTTGTCGGCGCTGAGTTGCTCGGCGCTCACTTCGATGATCACATCCTGCGGGGCGTCTGCCCCTGCGCCCCAGGTGAAAGAGGCCGCGCGTCCGGCGCGGTGAAACAGTTCATAACGCCCTTCCAGCACAACCAACTGTGAGTCGGGCGTCGCCGCGTCGGGCGGATAGACGCCCTGCTCCCAGGTCTGCGGCGCAGCGAACGATTCGCTGAGGAGCAGGTCGCCAGTGCGCACGGTGCGCGACGGCCCGTCATCTCCGCAGGCAGCGAGCAGCAGGGCCAGCAGCAAGAGTATGCCGGTCAGAAAGCGAATGCGTCTCATGTATCAATCTCGTCTACGTCCAGGGTAGCGCCAAGGACTTCGGCGCTCGGCGAAATGATCCGCAAGATTTTATCACGCACTTCGTCCATTGCCGCCTGGACTTCGCCCAGGTTGCGGCGGGCGTCGTCAATCTGGCGGCGCGCCGTCTCCCATTTGCGGGCCTGCTGAGCCAGCATTTGCTGCAACTGCGCGATTTCGGCGATGGTCTGTCGCACGTTCTCGGCCACATAAAGCTGACGCAGCCCGCGTGCGATGGTGAGCAGGTAAGGGTAAAAGGTGCTGGGGCTGACGGGAAACACGCGCTGTTCGAAGGCGTAGCTCAACAGGTCTTTTTCGCCGCCGCCGTTGCTCTCGTGTGTCACCAGCTCGTAATAGACGGCTTCGCTGGGGACGAACATCAACGCAAAGTCCAGCGTACCTTCGGCGGGCACGATGTACTTGGTGGCAATGTCGTCAATGTGCTTGCGCACGTCGCGGACGAACTGTCGTGCGAGCTGATCGCGCTCGGCCCCGTCCGCTGTGCTCAGCAGGCGCTCGTAACTGGAGAGGGGAAACTTGGAGTCCACAGCCACGCATGCCTTGTCCAGGCGGATCACGGCGTCGGCACGGGTGCCGTTGGCGAACTGATGTTGCAACACATAGGCCGAAGGGGGCAGCGCGTCGCGCAACAACGCTTCCAGCAACACCTCGCCGAGTCGCCCGCGCTGCCGGGTGGACTGCAACAGGTTCTGCAGGCGGGCGATCTCCTCTTTGATGGCCAGGATATGACCCGTCGCCTCGCGCACAATGCCGATCTCGCGGTTGAGTGCCTGATCGATCTGCAACATCTGCTCGGTGCGGCTACCGACGACTTCCAGTGTGCTGACCAGCGCCTGATCGGTGCGCAACATCTGCTCGGTGCGACTGCCGACGACCTCCAGCGTGTTGACCAGCGTCTGATCCGTCTGCAACATCTGCTCGGCATGACTGCCGACGACTTCCAGGCGGCTGTGCATCTGCTGATCGGTCTGTAGCATCTGACGGGCCTGCTCGAAAAGCAGGGCCGTAGTCTGCGTCAGCGTCTGCAGGCTGGCTTCCGATTGCTGCTGTCGCTGCAGCAGGAATTGCTGGTGCTGCGCCGCGTCGCGCCGCGCGTCGGCCAGGCGGGCGAGCAGGAACAGGCTGAAGCCCAGGTTGGCGATCGCCAGCACAGCGACCAGGATCAGCAACCCTGTCACCGTTCTCCCTCCTTTCGTCTGCGGCGCGGCAGAGCGCGGCCTCGATCCGGCGTGACCAAGTATAGACCAGATCGCAGAAGGGAGCAGGGGCAGATCGTTGGCAGAGTTGCCGACGAACACCTGAGGCAGGAAAAAAACCTCGGAAGTCCGCCCGACTTCCGAAGGTCACACGACCCTTTCGCTTACTGCTGCGTCTCCGCCAGGTGGCGCTGATAGGCTTTCCAGCCAGGGCACCAGCCGGTATGCCAGCGCCACAACTTCGCCCACCATTTGGTGGGGTTCGCTTCGGCGCGACGGCGCAGGGCGCATGTCTCGCAGGGGAACTTCTTCGCTTCGGCCATGGGGAATCCATCCTGTCTCTGGGCCATCATGCCCATCGTAGCATGGCACAGGGGCATTGTCGCATGGGGAAAGGCACAGCCTGCGCCGCCGGATGGTACTACTCCGGCTGCCAGACGTGCGCGTAATCCTGCGCAAACTGCTTGAAGGGGATCGAGGGACGGCCCAGCACGCGCGACACGTCGGGCACGGTGGCCGAGTACGCGCCCTGCCGCATGAGTTGATAGACCACGCGCCACCACTTGGCCGCCTGCCGGTCAACGCCCGCCGCGCGTAGCGCCTGTGCCGCTTCGTGATCGGAGATCGGCTCATAGACGATCGTGCGCCCCAGCACTTTGGAGAGCAGCGCAGCCTGTTCGCGCGGACTGAGCAGGTGCTCGCCCAGCGAATAAATCTTGTTGCGATGCCCCGCTTCGGTGAGGGCCACGGCGGCCACCTCGGCCACATCGCGCACGTCCACCCCGCTGATCTTCGCCTCACCGAGCGGCAGGCGCAGCACCCCGCGCCGGATACCCTCGCGCAGCAAGGGGTCAGTGGCGAGATTCTGGAAGAACCAGCCGGAACGCAGGATGGTGTAGTCTATGCCAGACTGCAACAGATATTGCTCCACCACCCACTGCGACGAGAGATAAATCTTGTCGGTGCCCATGGCAGAGATGAAGACGACGTGTTCCACGCCGGCCCGCCGCCCATAGGCGATCAGGCCAGTGATCTCGTCTTCGCGCGAGGTGAAATCGCCGGGAGGCATCACCAGCAACAGCCGCTCGACGCCCACAAAGGCCGCCGGGTAGGTCGCTGGATTGCCGTAGTCCAGGGATACCACCTCCACGCCCGGCCATTCCTGGACGGGCGCGGCGGACAGATCGTCTACCGCAGCCCGGACGCGCGCGTTGCGCCGCAACAACTGCCGCAGGACTTCGCCCCCCACTCGCCGGTCTGCTCCTGTGACCAGAATGACGCCACTCACGTGCCGCTACCTCCGTCTGTCTCTGCGCTCTCTGTGTCTCGGCTGTTCAGTCCCTCGCTTCGCCAGTCGAACGCCCCCTGTGCCCATTCTAGCGCAGAACAAAGCGGGCGATCGCCCTGGATCGCCCGCCTGGAAGTCATCCGCCCAAGCCTGCCTATAGCAGCACGTAGAGCGCATGCGCGGCGTCCGTCGCCCAGTCGAGCAGCGGCGTGACCAACAGCGTGCCGAAGAGCAACACGCCCGCCGCGGAGATGGTCAGCGCCCACTTGAACGGTGTCGAGACGGGCACTGCCTCGTCGGACGGGCTTTCTTCCATGTACATCACCTTGACGATGACCAGGTAGTAGTAGAGGCCGATGATCACGTTGGCGACGCCCGCCAGCGCCAGCCACACCAGCCCGGCGTCCACCGCCGCGCGGAAGAGCAGGAACTTGCCGACGAAGCCCGCCGCGGGGGGGATGCCCGCCAGGCTCAGCAACGCCACGGTCATGGCCAGGCCCAGCCAGGGGCTGCGACGGGCGAAACCGGCCAGGTCGCGGATTTGCTCGCTGCCAGTCGCGCTGGCAAAGAGAATGACCACGGCAAAGGCCAGCATGTTGGAAAGCACGTACATGAACAGGTAGAAGGCCACCGCCGCCGCGCCATCGCCGCTCTTGTCGGTGGAGATGGCCGCCACGCCGATCAGCACGTAGCCCGCGTGCGCGATGGTCGAATAGGCCAGCAGGCGCTTGATGTTGCTCTGCACCAGCGCCAGCAGGTTGCCCAGCGTCATGGAGATCACCGCCAGCACCGCGGTCAACTGCACCCACAGCGCGCTGTAGTCGGTCGGGTCGGTACCGGCGATCAGGGCCGGAGGCGGGAAGACGGCGAACAGGAAGCGCAACAGCAACCCAAAGCTGGCCGCTTTGCTGGCCGTGCTCAGCACCGCCGTGATTGACGTGGGCGCGCCCTCGTACACGTCGGGCGTCCAGAAGTGAAACGGCACCGCGCTGATCTTGAAGGCAAAGCCGACCATCACCAGCCCCAGAGCGATCACCACGGGCGGATCGCTGAGGTCACCGGTAGACAGCAGGCGGCCCAGTTCGTAGATGTTGGTCTTGCCGGTCAGCCCATAGACCAGCGACAGACCATACAGCGACAGCGCCGACGCAAACGCCCCGAACAGGAAGTATTTCAGGCCCGCCTCGGTGCTGGCGTCGTCGTCGCGCAGGTAGCCCGCCAGCGCATACAGGGTGATGGAGAGCGTCTCCACGGCCAGGAAGACCATGATCAGGTCGGCGGCGGCGCTGGCCAGGCTGGCCCCGATGATAGACACGATCAGCACGGCGTAGAAGTCGCCCCGCGCGCGCAGGCGGGGGATGCCCATGGTGATCAGGCAGCCGATGCCGCCGGCCAGGATGACCATGACGCGGAAAATCTGCGCCAGATCGTCGTGACGGATCATGCCGCCGAGCAACAACTGATCCGAGAGGTCACCGCGCGGCGGCGTGCCCACCAGAAAGACGATCGCGGCAATGCCCAACAGGCCAAAGCCCGCCACATAGCCGATGTCGGTGCGCTGCGCCCGCCGCCAGACGACATCGAGGGCCAGCACGGTCACGGCCAGGGCCACCATCAGGATTTCCGGTAAGATAGCGATCACGCTCGCCTGAGCGTCCGTTGAGAAGTCCAAGTTACCCTCCCAGCATCGCAACAATCGGCTTCATGCCCGATTCAATCATGGGCGCCATCAGCCGGGGATAGACACCGAGCAAGACCAGCCAGAAGACCAGGAAGGCCAGCGCGACTTTGTCGTAGATGGTGATGGCCGAGATGTGCGGGAAGCGCTCGGCGTTGAATTCGCCGAAGAAGACCTGCCCCACGACGCGCAGCACATAGGCCGCCGTGACGATGATGCCTAGCGCCGCGATCACCGCGATCAGCCCGTAATAGTTGAAGCTGCCCGTCAGCCACGACGGGCTGGGATCGAAGACCGGCCCGTCCCACAGCCCGACGAAGATGGGGAACTCGGCCACGAAGCCGCTCAGGCCGGGCATACCCATGCTGACAAAGCCGCCGACGATGAAGGCCACTGCCACCCAGGGCAACTTCTGCACGAAGCCGCCCAGGCTGGGGATGTCGCGGGTGTGCGCCCGGTCGTAGACCATGCCGACGCAGGCGAAGAAGAGCGCCGTCATCACGCCGTGCGAGAACATCTGCAGGCCCGCGCCGGTCATGCCGGTGACGTTCATGGTGGCAAAACCCATGCTCACCAGCCCCATATGGCTGACCGACGAGAAGCCAATGACATACTTGAAATCGCGCTGCCTCATGGCGATCAGCGCGCCGTAGACCACGTTGATCAGCGTCAGGAAGACGATCCAGGGCAGGTGCACGCGCGCACCCTCTGGCAGGAGTTGCACGCCGACGCGCAGCGCCGCGAACGCGCCCAGCTTCATCAGCACGCCCGCGTGAATCATGGAGACGGCGGTCGGTGCGGCTACATGGCCATCCGGCGACCAGTTGTGGAAGGGCCATACGCCCGCCAGCACGCCGAAGCCCAGGAAGATCACCGGGAACCACAGCCTGGCCGTTGTCGCCGCGGACCATGCCGAGGAGAACGGCGTATCGAACGCGCCCGCTTTGGTCGCAGCGTGCAGGTCTACGAAATCGAAGCTGTAGACGCCAGTCGCCTGTCCTGCCTTGAAGTACAGCGCCAACAGCCCGATCAGCGCGAAGACCGAGCCAACCAGGATGTACAGCGTCAGCTTCATGGCGGCGTACTGTCGCGTCTGCACCCAGCCCCAGATGACGATCAAAAAGTACATGGGGAAGATAGCCAGTTCGTAGAAGAAGAACAGCACGAACAGATCAACGGCCATGAACACGCCGAACACCCCGGCCACCAGCAGCAGGAAGAAGGCCATGAATTCGCGCGTGCGGTCTTCGATGCCCCACGAAATGAGCACGCCGGTGAAGCCGGCGATGGCCGTCAGCAGCACCATCGGCGCGCTGATGCCGTCCACGCCCAGGTGCCACGAGATGCCCACCGACTCGACCCACTTGACGTGATCTTCAAAGGCGAAGTAGGTTCCCCCGTCACCATTGACGGCGTTGGCGGCGTCCACGTCGTAACCGAAGAAGACGAAGAGCGCCAGCAACAGGGCTATGCCTGTGCTCATGGCGGCGATGATCCGCGCCTGCTCTTTGGCTTCTTTCTTGAGCAGCAGGATGATCACCGCGCCGATCACCGGCGTCAGGAGGATACCCGTCAACACACCGCTAAACGTAATGACCATGCACAAGCCTCCTATGCGACCAGGAGAGTCTAGGTGTCCGTGTCCTCATCAGGTGCCAGGCCGCCAGAACGTCGCTCTGGCAGGCACAAGTCCGCGCGTTCCTGTAGGGAGCACACCCCCACGTCAAGCAGAGACGCCAGATCGCGCGACATAGATTGTCCTGGCTGAACGCAGAATCGCCAGCATCTCTACCCGCCCAGGAAGCGCATCACGCTATCGTTGATCACGCCCAGCACCCAGTTGGGATACAGGCCGGTGATCAGCATCAACACCATCAACGGGGCCAGGGCGACTACTTCGCGCTTCTCGATCTCCAGCGAGTGCTGCGTGCGGTGATACTCGGCCCACTCCTGGTTGAAGGGGCCGTGCAGCACTTTCTGGATGGCCTTCAGGATGTAGATGCCCGTCACCAGCAGGCCGAACATGCTCAGCAACACATAGACGGGATAGGCTTTGAACGAGCCGGAAATGACCAGGAATTCGCTGACAAAGCCGCCCAGCCCCGGCAGGCCCAGCGACCCCATGCTCACGAAGATGAGCAGAGCGCCATACATGGGCACGATGTCCCACAGCCCGCCGAAGCGCCGCAGATCGCGCGTATGCGCCTTGTGATAGAGCGCGCCCGCCAGCAAGAACATGCCCGCGCTGCTCAGGCCATGCGTGAACATCTGCAGGATGGCCCCGTTGAGCGCCACCCGCGCATCCTGCCGGTCGGACTGTCGCAGTTCCTGCGGATACGCCTGGTCAACCGTGTCTATCAGTTGGTTGACGCCCATCTTTTCGTAGCCCTCGACTCCGGCCACGCCCGCCAGCAGGCTATACTGATTGTTGGTCTCCGCCCACTGCGTGCCGTACATCAGCGCGGCGACGGCCAGCCCCAGCACCACAAAGCCCATGTGATTCACCGACGAATAGGCCACCAGACGCTTGAAATCGGTTTGACCCCAGGCTCCCAACGCGCCCAGGACGATCCCTGCCACGGCCAGGAAGCCCAGGATATCCACCAGGTTGTAGCTGAGGCCGAACAACTGCCGCTCGATGATCCACTCCTTGGGGAAGAGAGGGATCGCCAGCCGCAGGAAGCCGTAGGCACCCAGCTTCAGCAGCACGCCCGCCAGCAACATCGAACCGGCGGTGGGCGCTTCGGTGTGCGCGTCGGGCAGCCAGGTGTG
>DDBP01000336.1 GCA_002332795.1 Anaerolineales bacterium UBA2029
CCCCCAGCCTCGCTGCGCTCAATGGCTGTCCGCCCATGAACCTTGCGCGGGCGAAGGGGCGGGGGATGAGGGCAAAAAGTGCATGACCCGCTCTTAGAGCAACGACCCCAGCAATCCCAGGAGCGCCCCCAGGACCACCAGCGCCGCCGCGCTGATCTTGAAGCGCCACAGCAGCAACGCCGCCAACCCCGCGATCAGCACGGTGTAGGGATCGGGGAAAGCCGTGTGAGCCAGATTCCACAGCACACCGGCGATCAGGCCCAGCGCGGCTACGTTGACCCCGTCCAGCAGACTGCTCGCCCAGGCCGAGCGACGCAGGCGCACGATCAATCCGCCGCTCACGGCGACGATGGCGAAGGCGGGCAGGTAAATGCCTGTGATCGCCAGGAACGCCCCCGGCACGCCGTGCAGCAAATAGCCGATGAACGCCGCCGAACTGGAGAGCGGGCCGGGCATCAACTGCCCCAGGGCGATGGCATCCGCCAGTTGTTGTTCAGTCAGCCACTGATAGCGCGTCACCAGGTCGTCGTGCAGAAAGGCGAAGAGCACATAGCCCGATCCATAGAGGATCGCGCCCGTCTTCAGGAACACCAGGAACAGCGCCGCCGGGCTGAAACTGAGCGCACCCGCCGTTGCCAGCGTACCGGCACCGACCAGGGGCAGCGGCAGCAGTCCGTGACGGCGCACCCAGGCCCGCACCTGCGCTCCGTTCTGCACGGCCCCTACCAGCACTCCGCCCCCGATCAGCAAAGCGAGCGGGCTGAGGTCGGTCAACGTGAGCGCGAAGACTCCTGCGCTCACCGCTGCAGTGAAGCGGCTGCGGATTGCCTTGCGCCCCAGTCCCCACAGCGCCAGCGCAATCAGGGGGATGATCACCGGCTTGATGCCATAGAGCAGCCATCCGGCTGCGGGCGTGGTCTGGTAGCGGGTGTAGGCCCAGGCCAGAATCGTCATCACCAGCACCGCCGGCCCCATGAAGCTCAGCCCGGCCAGCACCAGCCCCAGCAGACCGGCGCGCGCCTGCCCGACGTACATGGCCACTTTGCTGGCCGTCGGGCCAGGTGTCAGGTTGGCCGCGCCCACCATATCCAGAAACTGCTCGTCGGTGACCCACCGCCGCCGCACCACTACCTCGTCGCGGATGAGCGCAATGGAAGCGGCTGGCCCACCGAAGGCCGTCAGACCAACGCGCAGGAACAGGCGCGCGACGGCGAGGCCTTCGCGCAGGGTCGCTCGCGAGAATGCAGAGGAGATAAGCGGAGTTGTGGACACGTGCGGCTATTCTCCCAGACGCTCCACTCCGCTACCCGCCGCGGCCTGGCAGACGTATAGATGGGGAGTGAGACCCGTCCTGGCGCTATAGGCCGGCCCTACTGTCTTGACGAATGCCTCGACGGCCTCGTCGGCCACCAGCGCCACCGCGCACCCGCCAAAGCCCGCGCCGGTCATGCGCGCGCCATAGCAGCCGGGCTGCGCATTGGCGATCTCGACGATGGTATCAAGTTCGGTGCAGCTCACTTCATAGTCGTCGCGCAGGCTGGCGTGACTCTCGCGCAGCGCCTGCCCGACGGTCTTGAGCGCATTGCCGCGCAGGGCCATGACCGTGATCTGCACGCGCATGTTCTCGCTGACGACGTGTTTGGCCCGCCGGTAGAGCACCGCGCCAAGTTTTTCCCTGGCCGCCTCGACCTGATCGGGCGTGACGTCGCGCAGCGCCTCGACGCCCAGCACCTCGGCGGCAGCTTCGCATTGCTCGCGGCGGGCGGCGTATTCGGAGTCCACCAGGCCGCGACGCTTGGCCGTGTCCAGGATCACGATGCTGGCCCCTTGCGGAACAGGGACGGGCTTCGTCTCCAGGCTGCGGCAATCAATGAGCAGGGCGTGCCCGGCCTGTCCCAGGGCGGAGGCCATCTGATCCATCACGCCGCAGGGCATCCCGATGAACTGATGCTCGACTTCCACGCCGCCCAGGGCTTTGTCGAGCTGTGCCATCGTCCCGCCCGCCAGTGCCAGCCCCAGTTCGATCATCACGACTTCCACGGCGGCTGACGACGACAGCCCCGCGCCAATGGGGATGTCGCCACCGATGACTGCATCGAAGCCCGGCACAGTGTAGCCCTGGTTCTCCAGCCACCACAGCGAACCGCGCGGATATTTGCTCCAGCCGGGCAGGTCGGGGTCGTCCAGGTTGTAGAGCGAGAAGGTGGTCTCGGCGCGAAAATCGGTCGAGATGAGATGCACCGTGCGATCGCGGCGCGGACGGGCGGCCACGTAAATGGCCCGGTCAATGGCGGCGGGCAGCACGAAACCGTCGTTGTAGTCGGTGTGCTCGCCGATCAGGTTCACACGCCCCGGCGCGCGCGCCAGCAGCGTCGGCTGACTTCCGAAACGTTCGGCAAAGGTCTTGAGAACGGTATCCCTGGCAGTCATGGCACTCTATCCAGCGGTATGGCCCAATACCTGCGGGAGTATACCGCAAGGTGCGCCTGGTGGGATCATTCAGGTTCGGGAGCAGAGTTCACCGCAGAGGACACGGAGACCCCAGAGAAAGACACAGCGGTCTTGTTCGTATCTTTCTCCTCCGCGTTCTCTGCGTCTTGGCGGTTCAAGACGACTGCCCCAGGCTGCCCATGCGCTCGATCATTCGGCGGAGGCGAGTTGTTCGGCCTCGCTGCGAGTGTCCACCAGGAAAAGGGACAGTCCGTTGAACAGCTTCTGATCCAGCACGCGATCCTGGCGGGCGCGCACCCAGCCCGGCACATACTTCCAGGCGACTGGCCCGTCAGCCGCGCGGGTCAGAGCGATCTCATTGGCATGTCCGGTTTCGTCAGCAGCCGTGCGGGCAACCACCCACACCCGCTCCACTGGTACGCCGAAGGACAGGTCGTCCTCTTCTTCCAGAAGCCAGGCATAGGCAAAATCGTCTATGGGCGCATAGCGCCGGAAGGCCAGCATTTCAACCGGATTGGCCGCCAGCACGCCGTCACCGGGCTGAGAGTGCGCCGCCACATACCTGGCTACGCCACGCCAGTCTTCTTTGTAGTGATCGCCTTTCTGGAACACCTCCAGCGTGATGGCGAGGCCGGTCAGGCAGACCAGCACCACGGCCCCTGCTGCCAGGTAGGGGCGACGCGGTCCGGCCAGCCATCCCCAGCCGCGCAGCATCAGAGCGATGAGCGCGGGCAGGATGACGACGAAGTAGCGATCCACGTACAGCGGATGCACCAGCCAGGAGACGGCGAAGACCAGCGCCAGCGTCCCCACCACCAGCCAGAACCAGTACCATTGATCCGGCTCGGTCCGATAGTGCCGCGCGGCGTAGAGCATCCCCGCGCCCAGCCCGATCAGCGCCACCAGCACCGCGGGCAGGGTCAGTGCCGGAAAGGTATTGCCGGTGCCCACCGTCATGGCGCTGAGGGTGAGCAGCAGGTCTTTCGGCTGCGGTTTGAGAATCCAGCCCAGGCCAACAGAGATCGCTTCTGACTGAAGCATGTAGACAATCCACGCCAGCAGCGGGATCGCCGCGATGGCCTGTGCGGCGATCCAGCGACGGAACAGCGCCCGCTTGCGCCGCAGCAGAAAGCCGAAGACCACATACTGGGCGAAGGACAGCCCCGCCGCGAAGTAGTGGCTGATGTATCCTGCCATCGTCGCCAGCACGAACAGCGCCCAGTGTGTCCGCGTGCGCGCGCCGCTGAGGAGCTTCAGAAAGGCGTAGGAAGCCAGCAGCGCCAGCACGAAGGCCAGCGCATACACCCGCGCCGTGCGCGACAGCCAGATGTGATAGGGGTTGAAGGCCAGCAAGGCACCCGCGCCCAGCGCCAGCCAGGGCGAACGGTACAGCCGCTCGACAGCCCAGATCATGCCCACAACGCCCAGCACGCCCAGCAGCGCCGAAAACGACCGCAGCGCGAAGTCCGAGCTGGTGGGATAAATGTGCAGCAGCAGATAGTATAGCGGCGTCTGATGCCCGTTCTCGCGCACCATGGCCATGCTCTCATCAAGCGGCGCGTGTGCCCAGATCAGGGTGAACACCTCGTCCACCCACAGGCTCGGCCCGCCCAGGTCGTAGAAGCGCAGCGCTGCCCCGGCGAGCACGATCAGCGCGGCCAGAAGCCAGAACCAGCGGGGACGGGTGGCAGGGGGCTGCATTCTGCGCACTCCTTTCAGGCTTTGGTGTAATGTACGTCCGGTTGCTGACGCAGGCGGTCGGCGGCCTGCTCGGCGGTGATGTCGCGCTGCGGCGTCGCCAGCATCTCGTAGCCGACCATGTGTTTCTTGATCGTCGCGCTGCGCAACAGCGGCGGATAGAAGTGCGCGTGCAGATGCCAGAAGGGATAGGTCGCGCCGTCGGTCGGTTGCTGGTGAAAGCCCATGCTATAGGGAAACGACGTGCGGAACACGTTGTCGTAGCGCACCGTGATCTGATGCAACGCATCGGCCAGAGCGTCGCGCTCGGCATCGTCCAGCGCCGGGATGCTGGGCACAGCGCGGTTGCTGATCAGCAGCGTCTCGAAGGGCCAGATGGCCCAGAAGGGCACCAGCACCGTCCAGTGCTCGTTGGCATAGACGATGCGCACCCCGCGGCGGCGCTCTTCGGCCAGGTACTCCGCCAGCAGGGTGATGCCATAGGCGTTGTAGTAGTCGCGCTGCGCGATCAACTCTTTCTCGATCTCGCGCGGCAGGCGCAGGGTAGACCAGATTTGCCCGTGCGGGTGCGGGTTAGAAGCGCCCATCATCTCCCCGCGGTTCTCGAAAATCTGCACATAGCCGATGAAATCGCGCGTGCCCAGGTCGAGCGTCTGTTCGGCCCAGGTATCTACCACGCGGCGGATGTCGGGCGTCTCCATCTGCGCCAGGGTGAGATCGTGGCGCGGGCTGAAGCAGATCACCCGGCAGATGCCGCGCTCGCCCTGCACACGAAACAGCGGGTGATCCGTCGGCTCGTCGGTGGGCGTGTCTGGCAGCAGCGCGGGAAAATCGTTGTCGAAGACGAACGTACCTGTATAGGGCGGATTGACGTTGCCGCCAGCGCGGGCATTGCCAGGGCACAGGTAGCAGGTCGGGTCGTAGGCCGGGCGTATCTCCGGCGGCGGGCTGGCGACTTCGCCCAACCAGGGGCGTTTGGCGCGGTGCGGCGAGACCAGAATCCACTCATTGGTCAGGGGGTTGAAGCGGCGGTGCGGATGTTCCGTCGGGTCGAACATAAGCAGTCCTTCGCGAGCACAGCAAGGCAAAAGTTGACCTGGGAAAAGTGTACTGAGCCACGCTGCTTTGTGCTACTATGGTTGTTCTAGGGGTATGTGCAAACGGGGGGTCGGGCGATTTGCCACGCGGTCTTGCCCTCACCCCTGCACCCCTCTCCCTCGCGACTGCGTCGCGGGGCG
>DDBP01000341.1 GCA_002332795.1 Anaerolineales bacterium UBA2029
GAGAACTAAAGACTGATAACTCAGGCCGGGGCAGCGAGGCGCGTCAGCGCCGAGTGGAGGTGAGGTAAAGCCGCAGAGCAGGACTTCCCAAACGGTCTGTGAGAGCAGGGTCGGGCAGAAAGCAAAAGACAGTGATCAATTGTGGCGATCGGTGCGTATAAGAGGGTGAGATTTGAGGACAACGGCTGAGGCGCTGCGCGCCAAAAGCCGGCAAACAGCCCGAATACATCCCCCTCCCCCCACACAGGCGCACAGATGCCACCGTTCACCGGTATCTGTGCGCCCCCTTTTGGGGGTTCAGGACGGTTCCCAGCGATACTCCATATGCCGGGCCGTCTCCAGGGCGGTCTCCCTGCCGATCAGTCGCTGCACCACGTAGAGCGCCGTATCAATCCCCGCCGTGATCCCCGCCGCGGTGATGATCTGCCCGTTGTCCACAAAACGGGCGTCGCGCACGATCTCACAGTCCGGCGCGACCGCGGCCAGTTCGTCGAAAGCGCGGTGATGGGTCGTGGCACGCTTGCCCTGCAACAACCCCGCTGCCCCCAACAGCAGCGCGCCCGTGCACACCGAGATCACCAGTTCTGCACCGCGCGCCTGCCGTTGAATGAACTGCAGTGTGGCGGGATTGTTGCGCTCGTGCCGTGCCCCCAACCCGCCGGGCACGACCAGAATATCGGCCTGCGGCGCGTTGGCGTAGGTGTGGTAGGGAGTGACGCGCAGGCCGCTGCGCGTGGTGACCGGGGGGAGTTGGCGTTCGGCGACAGTGGTGACGCTGAACGGCACCGGTCCGGTCGCTCGCTGCCCGGTGATCGAAAAGACTTCCATCGGGCCGGAAAAATCGAGCGTATCTACGTCATCAAACAACATTATTAGCACAATGCGCGCCATGAAGCAGTTCCTCTGCAATCACACGAGACATCAGCCGAAAGGTCAGGCGTAGGTCGCCGGGCCTTCATTGTAGCCCGACACCCCCGCCCTGCAAAGAGCCGGTCGGCAGGGCGCAGGGAAATCGTCAAACAGGCGGGGGCGGACGCTGCTCAGCCGGTGACGGGCAGGGCATCGCACGAGCCGCTGACCTGCAGCCATTGGCCGTTGTTGATGGCCCAGCCCTGCTCACCATTGGCGCGTTGTACCTGCCACCAGCTTGTGTCGGCGTTGCGCCCGATGATGGTCACCAGTTCGCCCAGCGCGAACTGTCCGCGCCGCGCCGCCGAGGTACCCGGCCCTTCGCGGAAGTTGAGGCTGTCCACCACCACCCGCCCGCTGCAACCGGCCCCTGTCCCCGTCCCCCCGCCGCTGGCCACCCCGCTGACCTCGACCAGCAGCGTTGCCGGCGCGCTGGCCGCGCTGCCGTTGAAGGCCACGATCTCCACGGTGAACGTGCCCTGGCGGTCCGGCGTCCAGGTGAGGATGGCCTGCGCCGGGCCGGATTGCCCCGGCGGCAGCGCTTTGGTGGTGGCGACACGCCCGCCCACGCTCATCAAGAAGCTGGTGGCGGTGGAATCGGTGGCGACAGTGATGTCGAGCGGTTGATTGGCGGGCACACGCACGCCGTTTTCCGGCGCGATCACGCGCACGGTCGGCGCCGCGCCGGGCGCATTGAGGGGCGCGGGCTGCTGCGAACCTCCCTCATCCGTGCCAAAGCGTAGCGTACAGGCGAGCGCTGCGCTCAGCAACACCGTCAGCAGCAGACTCACCCGTCGCGCCATGCGCGCTCTCCCTGCCGCGGAGCGGATCACCCCACGCCCCACAGCAACACCGCGTCGGCAGCGCCGCCAGAGGCCAGCCGCGTGCCATCCGGGCTGAAAGCGATAGCCTCCACCGTGCCACCCGCCGAAAGGACGGCAAGCTGTGCGCTGGTGCCCGTGTCCCACAGGCGCACTGCCCCATCCGCAGAAGCGCTGGCGATCAGAGTTGCCCCAGGGCCAATCGCCAGCCCGCTGACAGCATTGCCGCCGTGATCGAGCGTCGCCGCCTGGTAACCGCTCGCATACCACGCCCGCACCAGGTAATCCCCTGAGCAGAGCGCTTCCTGGCTGCTGGCGGCGATCAAGCCCGTCGCCGCATCAACGGCCAGGCGCGTGAAGGTCGGGCCGTCGGCCAGCGTCAGCAGGGCGGCGTTGGGTGTATCGAGGGTGAAGATGGACACCTCGCCCCCGCCCAGGCTGCAATCTTTGGCGGCGCTGGCCACGACCAGCGTCCCACTATCCAGGAAGCCAACGCCCGTGACCACGCCGAAGGTCTGGATGAGGGCGACCTCTGCGCCGGTGCCCGTATCCCAGACGCGCACCAGACCGCTCAGTCCGCCGCCTGCGTCGGGGTTTTCGCCGCCACCAGCCACGCGCGAGCCGTCCGGGCTGAAGGCCACGCGCCAGACCGGCGCACCATGATTGAGCGTCATCAGCGGCGTGCCACTGCTGACTTCCCACAGGCGCACCGTGCCATCCAGGCTGGCCGAGGCGATGCGGTCGCCCAGGGGGCTGAAAGCCACGTCCTGCACGCGGTCGGTATGCCCGACCAGAGTGAGCAACTCGCTTTCCAGATAGACGTCCCACAGGCGCACCGTGCCATCACGACTGGCCGAGGCCAGCAACGTTCCCGCCGGGTTGAAGTCCAGGCCGGTGATGGTGCCGCCATGCCCGCTCAAGGCGGCGATCTGCGTCACCTGGGCGGCGTTGCCCGGCCCGATCGGCCCCAGGGCCAGGATGGGTGCAACCGCGGGCGCTTCGGGGATGCCCACCCCTTGCCCGCTCACCTCCGGCTGCAACTGCGGCTGCGCCGGAGGCGTCGTGGGCGAAGGGGCAGGAGTCGGCGCGGGAGGGGTGTTGGTAGCCGGGCCGGGGTTGACCGTCACGTCGCGGTAGACCTGGTTGTTGCCTTCGTTGCTCTCGCCAACTGCATTCTGATCGTCCACCGTGACGATGATGCGGGCGATGCCCGGCGTGCGGAAGACCACGATCAGCCCGCCGGGGCCAGGCACGTCAGCCGTCTGGCCGGGGGCCAGGCCGGGCACGTTGAAGTAATCTATCTGCCCATCCGGTTTGTCCACGCGCACACGGAACGGCCCGGCAATCTGCCCACCGGCATTGCGCACCTGGATGACGAAATTGGCCTGCGCCGTGCCATCCGCGCCCAGTTGCACCTGCGTCACTCCCTCGAAGAGCGGGATGAACAGGTCGGGCAACGTCGGCGTGGCGGTGATCCCCGGTTGCGTGGGCGGGACCGTCGCGGTGGCACGCGGCGTCGGCGAGGGCGGTATCACGGCGGGGCGAATGGTGCTGCAATCGCCCAACTGCGTAGTGTAGGCGGCTGCCGTCCAGCCGAACGTGCCCGCCCACGAGACGTACCACCAGCGCCCGTCGGAGCGATCGGCATACCCGGCGATCAGCGGCTCGTCGCCAGCGTTGAAGTTGGTGATGATGTCATATTCCGTGCCAGGGCCGGTGCGCAGCCGCAACCCGCCCACATTGACCCGCGCCCGGCAGACCGGGTTGAAGACGGTCGGCGTGGGCTGCAGGGCGGGAAGCGTGCCCGCGCCCCCTTCCCCTGGCGAAAGCTGCGGCAAGACGGTGATCGAGCGCTGCGCCGGTTGGCCCACAATCTGCCCGCTATAGGCCTGCACTGCCAGGATCACCGTGCCGGGCCGGTCGGGCTTGTAGTCCATCACCACTTCTACCACCGTGGGGCCGACGGCCTCGGCGGGCACCTGACTGTTCACGCGCACGTTGTTAGCCAGTAGCTCCACCAGAGTCACGCCGGAGGGGCTGGTCGCCCGCGCCCGCACGGGCACGCTCTGCCCCACGGTGAATGTCTGTCCCTGCTGCGGTTCCAGAATCTCCACGACCGGGCGCTGAACAGGCGGAGAAGCGGTGCCGCCTGGCCCCTGTTGACCGCCGATCTGCAGGTTGCAGGCCAGCGCGGCCAGGATCAACACGATGATCACGCCAGCGAGGCGAGGATGAGCGAAACGGCTACGCATAATGCGCTCCTCAAGCGCCCACGCGGGGCACATGGTTGGGCAGACTGTGCATCATCCTGCATTGTAATGCAACTTGGGGCGGCGGCAAAAAGACGGGCGGTCCGTTAACTGGGATGGAAAAGAAAAGAGGGAAGGGGCGGGGACTCCTTCCCTGGGTGTATCGCTGGACAGCGCAGTGGATCAGGTGGGGGTAGGGAGCATACGGGTCTTTGCGCGGTCCTGGCGATACGCTTGAGCAGCGGGCATAGCGCCCTCATGCATCACCATAGCGCCGCGCCATTAAAACGCCATAAAAGACTTGTTCAGGTTGTCTCAAGGTTGCTGGCTACCCGCGCATGTCCGGCTACGGGCTGCCAGGAGTCAACGTGAGCGCCGGGCTGGGCGTCGGGGTGGGATTCAGCGCTTCGATGGTCACGCTCAGCTCGTCCGGGCTGACCGTCACACTCAGCGCGCTGGTGTCCTGCAACCCCATCAGCATGGCCTGGGGCGTCACCTGATGATTGCCCACCGGCAGGCCGCTCAGGTTGACCACCACGCGCAGATTCTCGCGGTTGGGCAGGCGGTTGAGCGGCCCGCTGACGAAGACAGTGACAGTATCGGCCAGGCCCGTCGCGCGGAATTGCGTGGGATCGAGACCGGTGACTTCGACCGGCACGTCTTCGAACTGCCGCGTGCTGATCTGCGGTTCGATGACAATGGTGACCTTGATGATCTGGTTTTCGGGCACGGTGCTCACGCCTGGGGGCAGGTCTACGGGCACTTCCGTCGTGAACGTCTCCGTGCGGTTGGTCAGGTCAATCGGCGCGGTGCGTACCAGCCCCGGCAACGAGCGGATCGCCGCCAGGTCGCCAGTGAGGGCGACCGTGTCGGGCACAATCTCGGCGTAGCGTACCACATTGTAACCGGGCGGCGGGTTGCCAGTGATCTTGGGTTGCACGGGCATCTGAAAGACATCTTCGCGCGGCTGAATGGGCACGTCGCAGGAGACACTGGCGGGGTCGAGTTCGACATCGCGCACGCGCAGACCGCTGTTCTGCACAGGGATCAGGCTGACGACCTTGGTGACCGGATTCAATTCGTCGGCCAGGTCGAGCCGCGCCTCGACGTAGGCCACCTCGGCCACCCGCTCGGCGCTGCCCCGCACGAGCGCTTCGGTCGAGCTACAGGTCAGGTCCGACGGGTAGGTATAGCCCAGGGGCGGATCGCGCGTCACCACCACGCGGATCGCCACGCGCTTTTCGACTTCGTAGTCAATCTTCAGCGTCAGCGTGCTGGGACGCAGCGCCACCACCCGCCCATGCAATGGTGAGGCAACCTCCGCTTCCAGTTCGATGCGGTATTCGCCCGGTTCTTTGAGGTTGCGCAGGTCGGCGGTGACCAGAATATCGCCCGGCGTGATCAGGTCCCATTGATTGCGCTCGGCGCGCACCACGGCAGTGACAGCGGTGATGTCGGGCGAGCGGCTCAGCACGAACCCTTCGGGCAGCTCGATGCGCACTGGCACCGCCTGCACCTCGTTCTGCTCGACCGGATTGTTGGCCATGTTGGCCGCCACCCAGATCATCAACGCCAGCAGCACCGAGATGGCCATCCACCCCAGGTTGCTGACGAACGACTGAAACAAGGAATGGGTGCGCATGGGACTCTTAGGGGTTGCCCAGCAAATAGCTGGCCGTTAGTTGGTCGCTGGGTGGCATCTTTTCACGGGGCAAGTAGATGCTCACCTGGATGTCCAAATGGGCGAGATAGCGGCACATCAGCGGGCCAACCTCAGCCCAACTCAGTCCGCCCAGGCCACAGCCAAGAGCAGGTACCGCCAAAGACTGTATTCCTTCAGCCTTGTAACGGCTCGTGATCCACTCCAGTCCCTGTTCGATCCCCGCGGGATCAGCTTGCTCTCGCCAATGCCGTTTGGTGGGAAAGAGTAAGAACCATTTGTTTGCGTTCAGATCGTGGTCAGGCAAAGGCTCATCTATCAAATCATACTCCAGAGACATCTCGCGCTTGTAAAGATAGGGGATACCCATCTGAAGAATTTTCTTTCGACACACGTCCTGATATTCAACATATACATCAGGGAACTGATATTTCGCTCGCGATGCCAGCCCTCTACCCATGACGCCTACAGTATTCACACTAATAGTCAAGGTCTGCATCTGAGAAAAGAACATATCCCCATCGACCAGGTACAGTTGACCTTCAACGACAGGGATGATCAACTTCGGCTGGAAGAACATGTGCGGTTCGCGGATGATATCCAACCTGGTCTGGATTCTGGCACGGAGTTCGGCGACTGCTCTTTCACTCGCCACGTAGATCGAGTGGATATACTCTGGCGGGATGAAGTCTGGCACCAAACACTCGGCCATAATCTTGCGTTTTGAGCCGTCTTCTTCTTTCCACCAATCGCTCTTGAGAACGGAGCGTATTTCGGCGAGCGCTTCCAGTCCTCCGTCCACGGGAAGCACACGGGAAAGATGATGAGCGGCATTACCGGTAGAGACCAGGACTCCAGGGAGATCGAGCACCTGTGGCTTGATGGCAAGGATGGCAAGCAGGTCTTTCTGCTTTTCGCTGATCACACGGTAGAGCATGGGATTACGGGGTTGAAAGAAAAGATTCGCGTAATCCCATAAGCTTTTTCCATCGGGCGTCATTCTATCGTGCCGGCGTGCAACAATCCGGTCGTCATAGATGGGGGTGAAGGGAACCCTTTCGTCTTCCATCCGCCGATGCGACAGAATCCCTCGCTGGAGGATCGAAGGCACATTGTCAATATGGGTGATGTAGAACAGACTCTTCACCCAACGCTTGGCAGCCATGGACATCCTCACTTCTGTGCCCCTCACGCGGCGCGGCGACCGGAGCCGTCGCGGTTGCGCAGGCGCGTCAGTTCGTCGCGGGCGCGGTTCCACAGCGGAGTCCAGGGCCAGGTAGGGGCCTGAGCGCGGCTGCTGGTATAGAAAGCGCTGAGGATGGTGCGCAGCCGATCGGCGTCCAGGCGGCGGATCATGCGCCCGCGATTGGCTACAGAGATACGCCCTGTCTCCTCCGAGACGATCACGCACAGCGCGTCCGACACTTCGCTGATGCCCAGCCCGGCGCGGTGCCGTGTGCCCAGCTTGCGGTCGCTGAGGTTGCGCCCCGACGACAGCGGCAACACCGACGCGGCGCTCACTGCCCGCCCGCGCCGGATGATCACCGCGCCGTCGTGCAGTTCCGTCTTGGGCCAGAAGACAGTCAGCAGCAGTTGAGGGCTGATTTGCGCATCGAGCGGCACGCCCGTGTTGATGAACTCGTCCAGCGCATCGTTGCGCTCCAGCACGATCAGCG
>DDBP01000340.1 GCA_002332795.1 Anaerolineales bacterium UBA2029
TCGCCGACATCCCCGGCCTGATCGAGGGAGCGCACAGCGGCGCGGGTCTGGGCCACGACTTCCTGCGCCATATTCAGCGCACGCGCGTCCTGGTGCACCTGCTCGATGGCGCTTCCTCCGATCCCATTGCAGACTTTCATCAGATCAACACTGAACTATCGCTGTTCGACGACGCACTGAGCACCAAGCCGCAGATCGTGGTGCTCAATAAGCTCGACCTGCCCGAAGCGCAGGCCATCTGGCCCAGAGTGCGCGACGAATTGACCCGCCTGGGCTACGAAGCCCTGGCCATCTCCGCCGCCACCGGTCAGAACGTGCGCGCCGTGGTCTACCGCGCTGCCCAGATACTGGACAGCCTGCCTCCTGAACCGCCCGCGGTGGCCGAACGTCCCGTCTTTCAGCTCGAAGACGACCCCCTCGCTTTCACCGTCACTGTGCTGGGCGAAGGCGAATTTCGCGTATCGGGCAAGCGCATCGAACGCGCCGTCGCCATGACCTACTGGGATTACGATCAGGCCGTCGCCCGCTTCCAGCGCATCCTGGAGACGATGGGCATCACCGCGGCGCTCGAACAGGCAGGTATCAAACCCGGCGACACCGTCTACATCGGAGATATGGAACTGGAATGGGGCGAATAGCCCGGCAGCGGGCTATGGGTTCCGGCGCTGCCCCTGCTCGCAGGAGGGAGTCATGATCGGTCGTGCTTGCGTTGCGCTAGGCGTCGCATTGCTGCTGACTCTGCTGCTGCCCGCTTGCAACGACTCGTCGCCACGCGGCCTGGTCCTGGAGGAAGAAGAGGAGACGGAGCTTCTCAGCGTGCGCATTGACGCCCAGGGAAACATCTCCTTTCGCGTCCCCTCCGACGTGAAGATGCCGGAATTGCTGGGCACGGGCGAGCCGGACGATGCCTTCAACCCCACGTCGTACTACGGGGTCTCCAATACGCTCACCGTTCGCATCAACGGGCGCGATCTGTTCTTCGACCTGCACGGCACGCTGTTCCGGCTGGAATATCGCTCGCTGGCCTACCACACAACCGACCTCATCCAGTATGGCAAAGACCTGATCCTGATGGTCGAGCCAGGGCTGCGCACGTCGGACACGGTCACTCTGCTGCCCATCAACGAGCGCCTCAAGACCGAAGCCGTCTGGGTCACCCTGGAATATGTGGAACTGGACGGGCAGACCGTCCGCATCTTCTTCGACGTAGCCCGCGCCCCGGATTCCACCGCGCCGCCTGTCACCTTCGCGCCCAACCAGAGCTGCCTGCACGAGACGCAGAGCGGTCTGCTCTCCATCGGCGAGGCCGAGAGCTACGAGTACATGCCGTCGGCGGTCACCCTGTCGGTCAATGAGCCGGGAGAGCATCTGCACGGCTACGCCGAGTACCCGCGCCGCCTGCTGCGCCCTGACTACCGCTACGAATTCCGCTACGAGTGCGCGGATGCCTACACCTTCGAGTTGCCTTTCAAAGTCGAGCAATAGCGAGGGATGATGCCCGACCCTGCGCGCGCATCCGCCGAGCGCCTGGGAGTCTTCGGCGGCACATTCGACCCACCCCACCTGGGCCACCTGATCCTGGCGGAGACTGCCGCCGATTGCCTGGCGCTGAGCCGGGTCCTGTTCGTCCCCGCCGCCGACCCACCGCATAAGCGCTCCGCCGCCGTCCGCGCCTCCGCCGAACATCGCCTGGCCATGACCGCCCTGGCCATTGCCGACAACCCGCGCTTTGCCCTGTCGCGACTGGATATGGACCGCCCCGGCCCGCACTACACCGTAGACATGTTGCGCCTGCTAAGGGAACAACATCCCGGCGCGGAGTTGTACCTGCTCCTGGGCAGCGACTCCCTGCGCGACCTGCCCACCTGGTCGCGCCCCGCCGAATTGCTCACCCTGGCCCGGCTCGGCGTGATGCACCGCCCGCACATCGAACCAGACCTGGACGCCCTGGAAGCGGTGCTGCCGGGCCTGCGCGACCGGCTGCACTGGATTCCTGCGCCTCCCGTTGATCTCGCGTCCTCGGCCATCGCCGATCTCGTCTCCGCGGGGCGCAGCATCCGTTACCTGGTGCCCGACCGCGTCCTGGACTACATCACCGCCCACGGACTGTACAGAGGATAGCCATGTTGCCCCAGACACTTGCTTTACAACGAACGATCCGGCTTTGGACGCTGATGGCTGTGCTGGGATTCGCGCTGGGCCTGCTGCTGACCCATCAACTGGCAGGGGCACAGGAAGGCTCCCCTACGCCGCCGCCCACGGATACTCCCGTCCCGCCGACGGCTACGCCGTTCCCCTCACCGACGCCGACTTCGCCCGCGCCCACGCTGGTGCCGCCCACGCCGTTGCCCACCGTCACGCCAGCCCCGCTGTCGCTTTCCTCGGAGTCAGGGCTGGCCAGCGTACAGCGCGACGGCGTGCTGCGCGTCGGGACGTATTTCAACGCTTATCCCTTCGCCTGGCTCAACGAGCAGGGACAGGTCGTCGGCTACGAAATAGATGTGCTCAATGCCATCGCCATCGAACTGAATATCAGGCTCGAATTTGTGCAGGTGACCCGTCACAACGCCCGCGAAACCCTGCTCAGTGGGCTGGTAGATGTGCTGGCCGGGCAGCAGTTCCACACCCGTGACGGCGAGACCTGGTTTGACTTCACGCACCCCTACTATCTCAACGCCGAGCGCATGGTCGTGCTGACCGAAGCGCCCTACCTGACTCTGCAAGACCTGGCCGGGCAACCCGTCGGCGTGACTCTGGGCAGCCGCAGCGAACACGCCCTGCGTCTGTGGAGCGAACAGCACGGCGTGAGCTTTGACGTGCGCCCGTACTTCAGCGAGAGCGCCGCGCTCGACGCGCTGGCCGCTGGCGAAGTGCAGGGCATGGTCGGCACGCTCGACAGTCTGCGCCGCGCTGGTCGCCAGGGGATGCGCCTGATTGACGAACCCGTGCTGGAAGAATACCATGCGATGATCGTGCGCCGTCACGACGTGAACCTGCGTGACGTGCTCAACCGTTCGCTGCAACGCCTGAAAGCCAGCGGTCGGCTGGACGAGATCTTCAGCGCCTGGTTCGCCGAAGACCCGGTCAACTTCGACGTCCTGGTGCCTGTCTATGAGCGTCTCTATGAAGACGAACGCGCTCTGGCCGACTTCCCCGCCGACGTGCCCATCCCCGAAGTCTCCGTGCAACAACGCATTGCTCAGGGGCAACCGGTGCGCGTGGCTGGGATTGTCCCCGCCGGCCAGGAGACCTCCGCCTACTGGGCCATCATGAACGATCTCAACCGGGCGCTGGTCGAGGAAATGGCGCGGCGCTGGGGCGCTACCGTCGAATATCTGCCCGATCCGCCCCAAAGCGCAGCGACGCTGGTCGCTGGCGGGCAGGCCGATCTGGCCGTGGGCGTTAGCCCGGCCTGGGACGCCACCCTGCGGCTGGAATACTCCCTGCCTTACCTGACGCACGGGGACCGGCTGATGGTGCCCCAGGGTTCGCAAATCAACACCGGCTTTGCCGATATGCTGGGCACCGGCTGGTGGGTGGGTTACTTCGCCGAGGAGCCGGGCGATGCCGATCTCATTCGCAAGTACGCGGAGATGTTCGGCGTCAGCCAGAATCTCAACGATCCCTTCGCCATTCAGCGCGAAGCCGACGCCATCAATACCCTGCTGGTCGCGCGCAACGTAGACGCCATCTTCGGCGACAGTCTGCGCCTGAATGGGCTGCTGCGCCAGGCGGGCGACGGGGCAGGAGTCAGGATTCTGCCCACCGAATACGGCGACGATCGGCCCATCACCTTCGCCGCGCCCTATGGCGATGCCGATTTCCGCAACCTGATCGACTCGACGTTGCAGGACATGGCCCGCGACGGCACCTATCAGACGCTGTGGAATACGTACTTCGCCCTGGGCGATCCACTGCCCATCCTCTACTTTGTGCCTGTCAACCCCGACCTGCCCCCCGAATGAGGCACAGGGGCGGACAGCCATTGAGCGCATCTCGAACACTTAACTTACCTCACCCCCACTCGGCGCTGACGCGCCTCATTGCCCCTCTCCACGTGTGAAGAGGGGGCGAGCCGAGCGAAGCGGGGCCGGGGGTGAGGTAAACTGAAACGAGC
>DDBP01000115.1 GCA_002332795.1 Anaerolineales bacterium UBA2029
CTGGTTTCTTCTCGGCGGGCGGTTCAGGCGTGCCCTGTGCGAAGTTCTCGTTTTGCATCAACCACTCCTCAACCTGTCCACGTCGCCTCGCTCAACGTAATCCCAGTTCCTGGCGCGCGGTGACCACGCGCTGGAGTCTGACTGGTGCCCTCATCTATCTCGGTGATCTTGGCGTCGCGGAAATAGCGCTCCAGGGGCAATTCCTTACTATACCCCATTCCGGCGTGAATTTGTACAGCCTGTGCGCCACAAACTGGCTGGCCCGCCAATAGCCTGGACTGTGTTCGTCATGGCTGTGTGAAGGGGTGCAGGCGCGTTACTGTGCGCTGGAATCCGCCCTTTGGTGCGCTCACACGCCTACCGGGCGGAGCGCCTCTTTGAGTTGCTCGCGCAGGGCGCGCACGATGTCACCGTGTGGGCCTGTGGCGCTCTCTGGCTGAATGACAATGTCGTGGTAAAAGCTGCCGGAGGCGCGCTCCACCAGCCACAGGTCTACCCCAAAGAAAGGCACGTCTGGCTGATCGTCGAGGGTGTCGAAGCGCGCCCGTCGCCACGCCGCCAGCAGCGCCAGGTAACGTTCCAGGGGAACGACGTAGGAGAAACGGACATCCTTGTTGGGTTTGTCGTAGACTACCAGAAGGGTACACTGCGGGCCGTGCCCGCGCGTGAGCGTGCCGACCTGATTGGGGTGCCGCCCGTCGTGATATTGCACGGTGACGCGCACCGCCTCGTTGACGCCCGGCTGCTGCACTACCTGCCGCAACTCGCCCTGGCGCAGTCGCAAGGCTATCAGCCGGATCGGATCGGCCCGTCGTGCTTCCATGTGATCCTCTTCTACACCAGGTGCACTGGGTTGCCCTTATCCGCCAGTCAATTCGGCGTAGCGGAAACACGACACCAGGTGATCGTTGACCAGCCCGCACGCCTGCATGAAGGCATAGCAGATGGTCGGCCCGACGAAGGTGAACCCGCGTGCTTTCAGGTCCTTGCTCATGGCTCGCGCTTCGGGCGTTTCGGCGGGGATTTCGGCCAACGTCCGCCAGCCGTTGACGCGCGGTCGGCCATCCACGAACTGCCAGAGGTAGCGGTCGAAGCTGCCGAAGTCGTCCTGCACGCGCAGGAAGGCGCGCGCGTTCTGCACGGCGGCAGCGACTTTCAGCCGGTTGCGGATGATGCCGGGGTCGGCCAGCAGCGCAGCCTGTTTGGCCTCATCGTAGCGGGCGACCAGGGCTGGATCGAAACCGTCATAGACCTGCCGGTAATGTTCGCGCCGACGCAATACCAGGCCCCAGCTCAGCCCGGCCTGCACCCCTTCCAGGACGAGAAACTCGAACAGTAGCCGGTCGTCGTGTGTCGGCGTACCCCATTCCAGGTCGTGATAGGCCACGTAGAGCGGGTCGGCGAGGGGCACCCAGTCACAGCGGGGGCGGTCGGCGGCACTCATGTTGTTCTCCAGATAGTGTCAGACGCTCAGGACGATCTTGCCGAAATGCTGACCCGCCTCCAGGGCGCGGTGTGCCTGCTGCACTTCTTCGAGCGGGTAACGTGCGCCGATCACCGCCTTGAGCCTGCCCTTGAACAGCAGTTGCATGACGGTCACATAATCCGTATGCGGCCCCATGGTGCTGCCCAGGATGCTCAGGTGCTTGCCGAAGACGTAGCGATTGTCTATCTCGAACTGCGCCCCGCTGGTATTGCCGACAGTGAGGATACGTCCGCCGCGCGCCGCCGCTCGCAGGCTGTCCTGGAAGGTCGCCGCGCCGACGTTGTCCACCACCACGTCTACGCCGCGCTTGGCGGTGAGTTGATAGACGGCGCGCGACCAGCCGCCCTCCACGTCGCGGCGGATGACCACATCTGCGCCCAGGGCGCGCGCCTGCTCCAGCTTTTCGTCGGTGCTGCCGACCACGTATACCGTGCAGCCGGTCAGTTTGGCGATCTGCAGGCAGGCCGTGTTGACGCCGCCGCCTGCGCCCACGATCAGCACCGTCTCGCCGGGGCGCAGATTGCCGCGCGTGATCAGGCTGTGCCAGGCGGTCACGAAGACCAGCGAAGCCGCCGCCGCTTCCTCGAAAGAGACGTGATCCGGCAGGCCGAGCAGATTACGCGCCGGCACGGTGATGTATTCGGCGTAGGTGCCGCTGACGTGCTCGCCGAGCAGGGCGAAGTGCACACACCGATTCTCCTGACCGGCCCGGCAATAGGCGCACCGCCCGCAACTGAGCGTGGGGTCAACGACGACGCGGTCGCCGGGACGCCAGTCGCTCACCCCTTCGCCCACGGCATCCACCGTGCCCGCCGCGTCCGCGCCGGGGATGTGCGGGTAGCTGAGCTTGATGCCCGGCCAGCCGTTACGCACCCAGATGTCCAGGTAATTGAGCGCAGCAGCGCGCACCCGTAGACGCACTTCGCCCGGCCCTGGCTCCGGCACTGGATGGTTGGTCACCACTTGCAGCACGTCTGCCGGGCCGTGCTGATGAAGCAAGACCGCTTTCATGGCGTCCCCCTTTCTGCTGGGCGTCGCCGCCGGGCACTCACCCTGCTGGCTACCCGCGAATGACGAAATCGAGCGTCGCCGTGCGGTAGTCGTCCACGTATAGTTCCACGCGATACGAGCCGGGCGGCCAGCCATCGGCGGGCGGTGTCGCGGCGAATATCACCAGCCCGTCCCTGGCATCCTGTTTCTGGGTGGCGATGACCTGTGGCGCAGCGGGCGTTTGCTGTGGCAGCAAGACCCATTCGGCGCGCACTGCCGAGACGCCTTTGGCCTCCTTCAGGTCAGCCAGGCAATAGATCGTCTCGTCACTGTCGAAGGCTCGCGCGGCAGTGCTGGCCCGGTCCGGCTCGCGGTAAAGCCGCACGTTCTCGAAGTGCGCAGTGGTGACGTGCACGCTGCACGCCAGCGCCGCCAACACCAGTAACACTGGCACCATCCAGGCCCAGCGCGTCGGTCTCATGTCGCGTGTTCTGTCTGTCAGCACTATCTACCCTCTTGCTCCCTAGCATAGTCGTTGTGGAGCGTTTGGCAACCTGGGTTGCCCTGCGGCATCTCTGCGCCCGGCACCGGAGCACGTCCGGAAGCTCAGGCGTATTCGACAGGCACGGGCTGCAATATGCCTGTGCCGCCTTCCCGCGCCACGAAGTGCGCGGCGGCGACCTGCGTGTCGTGCTGGAAGATCAGCAGGCCGCCGGTCTGCAGTGCCCACTGTTGCCAGCGGCGCTTGGTCTCCAGGGTGACCAGCGGCTCGACATCATAGGCCGTCATCCAGGCCAGCTTTTCGAACTGAATGGCATAGCTGGCCAGGTCGCCGACGAACAGCGCGGTCTGTCCGCCGCTTTCGAACAGCACCGATTGATGGCCGGGCGTATGCCCTGGCGTGAGTACGGCGCGCACGCCGGGCACAAGGTCGGTGTCGCCGTCCAGCAGGCGTAGCTGACCGCGCTCATAGAGCGGCGCGTAATTCTCCGCGAAGTACGTGGCGCGGGTGCGCTCGTTGGGATGCATGGCGTCCTCGAATTCGCGACGCTGCACCACGTATGCGGCCCTGGGGAAGGTGGCGACAACCTGCCCGTCGGGGGTGTGACGGGTATTACCTGCACAGTGGTCGGCGTGCAGATGCGTGTTGATCACCAGGTCTACGTCGTCCGGCGCAATGCCCAGCCGCGCCAGCCCATCGAGTAGCCCTCCTTGCGGGCGCTGTAGCCCCCATCGTTCGGCGGCTTTCGGCGGGAGTTTGTCGCCCAGGCCCGTATCCACCACGATCGTCCGCCTGGCGGCGCGCACCAGCAGGCAGGTGAGGATCATCGGCACGCGGTGTTGCTCGTCGGGTTGCAGGTAGCGGCTCCACAGCGGGCGCGGCACCAGTCCCCACGCTCCGCCGGAGTCCACCCACACGACGCCGTCGCTGATCAGGTGAACGTAAATGTCGCCAATTGCCAGCATGGGTTCGTTCCTGGAGTGAACGGTGATCAGTTTTCGGTGATCAGTGATCAGTTGTCAGTGATCAGTCGTCAGTGCGCAGTTGTCAGTAATCAGTCAGTTGTTTGCGACAGACAAATGCCCATCTCTTCTGCTGTCCCTGCCAGAGACCGATCGCCGAAAACGCAAGAACTGATCACTGATCACTGAAAACTGATCACTAAAGTCGTCGGTCAGCCGGTCGTTTGCGACGGACAGATGCCCATCTTTTCTGCTGTCCCTGCCAGAGACCGATCGCCGAAAGCTGAGCATCGAGCACTGAGAACTAGAGCGTGTTATGCACTT
>DDBP01000276.1 GCA_002332795.1 Anaerolineales bacterium UBA2029
AGGGAGGCGCGCCAGCGCCGAACGGGGGTGAGGTAAAGTTAAGAACAGCCTCCTGTCCGAGATGCGCTCAATGGCTGTCCGCCCCTGAAGGAGGTTGATGCAGGGAGCGTCCGCTCTCAAGAGCGCAGGAGCAGCCCCATGGAGCGGTATTCGTAGCGCAGGCTGAAGCCCGCTTCCCGTGCCGCGTCTGCCAGGGCGGACTGCCAGCGCGGCAACTGCAGTTCGACCGGGTGCGGCGATCCCGCCGGTGCGACGGTTCGCAGCATCTGCGTGATCAGATGCGGAGCGAGCGACGCATGAGCCGGGTCGAGTTCGATCTGCAGGCTGTTGTTGCCGCCGCGGCGACGCCGCATGACGCAACGCGCGCTGGCCACGACCCGCTGATCTGCCGCGCAGCGCGCCATGAACGATCTCACCTGCACTCCCTCAGCCGCCCTGAACAGAGGGGCCATCAGGCGCAACAGCGGCGGCTGGCGGAAACGTCCCTCCTCGACCGGCACATAGCGGCAGACGGTCTCCGGCGTGATGCGCTGCGCCAGTTCGTAGCGCGGACGCCAGTCGTGGGGGGAGCAAGGGGTCAGGCGGTAGGCGGCGGGCAACGGCACCACATCTGGCAGGCCATCGGGGGCGCGATTGAACTCGTAGCGATCGTCGTAGTGAGTGAAGGCCAGGGATTCGTAGAGCCGGCAGGCAGGCTCGTTGCCAGCGACTACATCCAGCACGACGGATGCCGCGCCGCGCTCGCGGGCGTAGTCCACGCATGCCTGAACCAGTTGTCGCGCAATACCGCGCCGTCGGTAGTCTGGCAGCACACCCACGTTGCCGATCAGCCAGCGGTCGGTATGGCCCAGGCGTAACACGTTCGCCAGACCCACCGGTTGCCCGTCTTCTTCCCAGATGAAGCCGCGTAGCGCGTCGCGCAGGGGCGGATGCAGCGCCTGCAACAGACGCACGACAGGCCAGATGCGCCGAATGCCGCGCAGGCTATCTACCATGCCCTCTATTTCGTCCTGGCGGATGCTCCAGGTCTCGTTCTCCGGATACTGAAACGACGGGGGGAGCAGTTCGACGAGCACGTCGAGATCGGCGGGCAGCTTGAACGGGCGCAGAGGCATCGCGAGTTCCTTGTGCGAGGGAGGACTCTTGTCATGAGCTTACAGTATGTGCGCGTTTGGGCTATGGCGCAAGGTGTTCTCACTGTGGCAGCGGGGCGAGGGCTGCGCGTTCTCCCTCGCCCCATGAGGCTGCGGAGGCGGGCTTGACTAGTCGAACTCGAACAGGTCGCTGAGGAATGAGCGGCGTTTGCGGGGTTTGTGCGACCGGTCGCGTTTGTACTCCCAATCGTCTTCGCGAGTACGGCGATCGTCGTCGCGGTCGTCGTCCCGTTCGACCAGGGTGCGGTCAATGATCTTGTCAAGTTCGCCGCGGTCCAGCCACACTCCGCGACACTGCGGGCAGTAGTCAATTTCTACGCCTTCGCGGGTGGTGATGAGCAGATCGGTCGTCTGACATACAGGGCACTTCATGGGTTACCTCCTGGTGTTCTATACCTGCGATATGGTCGTTAGCTAATGCAAAGTGCGTTCGCGTTTGCGCAAGAGCCATTTCTCTATCTCGATGGCTGCGAAGACGACGCCTCCCAACCCCACGCAGAGGGCCAGCTCGGCGGCGTTGAGCGGTGTCACCCTGAAGAATTCGTCCAGGAACGGCGCATAGATGGCGATCAATTGCAGCGCGACCACGATGACCACCATGGCGAGCAAGGTCGGGTTAGAACGCACCCCAAGCGCAAGAAAGGAGGTTTCCGTCGAGCGCGAAGCGAGTGCCTGTCCAATCTGCAGAAAGGCCAGGGAGGTGAAAATCATGGTCTGCCAGGTGCGCTGTTCGCTCTCCCCTATGTGATAGAACGCGGCACCGATGCCCAGCGCCAGGGAGCCGATCAACGTACCCACCCACAATACATGGCGACGCAGGCCAGCGCTGAAAAGACTCTCGCCAGGGGCGCGCGGGGGCCGCTGCATGATGCGCCTGTCGGCAGGTTCCATGCCCATTCCCAGCCCCAACAAGCCGTCGGTGAGCAGATTGAGCCACAGCAGTTGCAGCGGCAACAGGGCTACCGAAATGCCAAACAGGGGGGCGAAGAGCATGACGATCACCTTACCCACATTGCCGGCGATGGAAAACTTGACGAAGCGCCGAATGTTGTCGTAGGTGGCGCGGCCTTCTTCAACGGCAGCGACAATGGTGGCGAAATTGTCGTCCAGCAACACCATCTGCGCTGCTTCTTTAGAAACGTCGGTGCCTGCAATACCCATGGCCACGCCAATATCGGCTTTTCTCAGCGCGGGAGAATCGTTCACCCCGTCGCCTGTCATGGCGACGACCTGGTTTTGTCGTTGCAACGCCTCGACGATACGCAATTTGTGTTCCGGGGTCACGCGGGCGAAGACCGATACTTCTCGGACAGCGGCTGACAGCTCTTCGGGCGACATGCGGTCGAGGTCCTGACCGGTTTTGACACGCCCGTCAGTGGTAATCCCCAGGTCGTAGGCAATGAAACGGGCTGTCAGCGGATGATCGCCAGTGATCATGATCGGGCGGATACCCGCTTCCCGGCAGGTGGCGATGGCCTGCCGCACTTCCGGGCGAGGTGGATCGATCATGCCGATCAGTCCGACGAAGATCAGGTCGCGTTCCAGATCATGGCCGTTGGCGGGTGGGGCACTCGGCAGCGGCCTCAGGGCCAGTCCGAGCACACGCATTCCCTTGAGCGCGAGATCGTCGCTGGCAACCTGAATGCGTTCGCGCCAGTGAGCGTCCAGCGGAACAGCGCCGTTGCCATCCCAGACCCTGCTGGAGATGTCCAGCAAGCCATCTACTGCACCTTTGGTGAAAGCTACATGTGTCGTACCCAGTGTTCGCAGAGGGGCCAGCGCGGGCGGCCAGTCGGCGGCATCTTGTGGCAGGCGGTGGACGGACGTCATGCGTTTGCGCTCCGAGTCGAAGGGGACTTCGGCGACACGGGGCGCAAATGCTTCCAGAGCGGCGCGAGTCAGGCCAGCCTGCGTGGCGGCTACCAACAGTGCGCCCTCCGTAGGATCGCCGACGGGGATGTAGCGGCCAGTCCGTGGATCGGGCGTGAGCGAGGCATCGTTGCACAGCGCGCCTCCGGCAAGCACCAGCCCCACGGATGGGGGTTGTGCTTTCAGCAGATCAACGGTCGGCTGCCCGCTGACCAGAGTTGGGGTGGGGTGACGACCGGTACCGGCCAGCTCCAGATAGTGCCCGGCTACGTCAATTACGGTGACAGTCATACGGTTTTCGGTGAGCGTGCCAGTCTTGTCGGAACAGATGACGGTGACTGATCCCAGCGTCTCGACGGCGGGCAGTTTGCGGATCAGGGCGCGCCGCCGCAGCATGCGCTGTGCGCCCAGCGCCAGGGTCACCGTGACTACTGCTGGTAGCCCTTCGGGAACTACGGCTACGGCCACGCTGACTGCGGTAAGGAACATGTCGCTGACAGGTTCGCCGCGCACAGCACCGATGAGCAGCACCAAACCTGCCACGATTGCGCCACCCAATGCCAGCGACTTACCAACCTGGTCTAGCTGCTGCTGCAGGGGGGTTGGCTTTTGTTCGACTTCCTGGATCAGGTCGGCGATGCGCCCCAGCTCGGTTGTCATGCCGGTTGCCACGACGACGCCTGTCCCCCGGCCATATGCGACCTGTGTGCCCAGGTAGGCCATGTTGGTGCGGTCGCCCAGGGTGAGCGCGGGGTTTGCCAGGGGAGCACTGTGCTTTTCGACCGGTTCGGATTCGCCGGTGAGCGCCGCTTCGAGGAGGCGCAGGTTGACACTTTCGATCAGGCGCAGGTCGGCGGGTACCAGATTCCCCGCTTCGAGTAAGACAATATCTCCGGGAACCAAGGACTGTGCTGGCAACTGAACTTCCTGGCCGTTCCGTCGTACCCGCACCATCGGGGCCGACAGTTTCTTGAGCGCAGCCATGGCTTGTTCGGCACGGTATTCCTGGACAAACCCCAGCAGGGCAAAGAGCACGACGATGGCTGAGATGGCCGCTGTTTCCAGAGGCTTGCCCAGCACAGCCGATACGGCTGCGGCAGCGATCAGGATGAGCACCATCGTGCTGGTGAATTGCTCCCACAAGATGAGCCAGGGGGCCTTGCGCCCACGATCCTGCAGTTCGTTGGGGCCGAACTGCATCAGCCGCCGGGTGGCCTCATTGTTATCCAGGCCGCGGGCAGGGTCTACCCCCAGCCGATCCAGGACTGCTTCGCCCGGCTGAACATGCCATGGTAGCTCTTGCTCAGTGCGCGTTTGAGCCAGCATATGATTTCGATCGTCCTCCGGTCAGAGTGTGAATGGATGCATGCTCACAGATGCGTTTAAGAACATAGCAAAGCGCCTTGTGCTGCTGCGGCTCCCAATTTATGGGGGGTGAGCGACAGGTCTCACGAATCTCTAATGTCCCCCGATCAATTTCTGATGTTGGGCCAGCGCGGTTTGTCGTATATTCTGTAAGAAGTGGTGTCACTTCACCCGCTTCTGTAAGTCAATCCATGAGGGGGTAGACGACGATGACAATCGCCGTGCTTTCCGGCTTTGGGCTGGCGCTGGCCGCGCCCTGGCTACACCGCCGCATGGCGCAGTGGGCAGGCGGGTTGCTGGCGTTGTTGCCCGCCGCCCTGACCGCCTATTTTGCGGCGCAGCTACCTCGCCTGGCCGAGGGCGAGGTGCTGTCCGAGACGGTCGCCTGGATACCCTCGCTGGGGGTAGACCTGGCCTTCTACCTGGATGGGCTGAGCGTCACCTTCGCCCTGCTGATCAGTGGTATCGGCGCGCTGATCGTGCTCTATGCCAGCGCTTACCTGGCCAAAGACCCCCTGCTGGGCCGTTTCTACCTGTATTTGCTGATCTTCATGGCCTCCATGCTGGGGGTGGTGCTGGCGGACAACCTGATCACCCTGTTCGTCTTCTGGGAACTGACCAGCATCAGTTCCTATCTGTTGATCGGGTTCAACCATGCGCAGGACAGATCGCGAGCGGCGGCGTTGCAGGCTCTGCTGGTGACGGGGGGCGGCGGGCTGGCGATGCTGGCTGGACTGGTGCTGCTGGGACAGGTCGCCGGCACGAATACCCTCAGTGACCTGGCGGCGGCGGGCGAGCGTATCCGCGCCGACGACTTCTATCCGGCGATCCTGGCGCTGGTGCTGCTGGGCGCGTTTGCCAAGTCCGCGCAGTTCCCCTTCCATTTCTGGCTGCCCAATGCCATGGAAGCGCCGACGCCTGTCAGCGCCTATCTGCATTCGGCGACGATGGTCAAGGCGGGGGTCTATCTGCTGGCGCGGCTCAGCCCCGCGCTGGGCGGCACGATGGCATGGCGGGCAACGGTGATCGCCGTGGGCGCAGCGACGATGTTGCTGGGTGCCTACCTGGCCTGGCAACAGGTAGACCTCAAGCGCATCCTGGCCTACTCGACGATCAGCGCGCTGGGCATGCTGGTATTCCTGCTGGGCATCGGCGGGGCACTGGCGGCCAAGGCCGCGGTCACTGTGCTGGTGGCGCACTCGCTCTATAAGGGCGCCTTGTTCCTGGTCGCCGGAGCGCTCGATCACGAGACGGGCACGCGCGACGTGACGCACCTGAGCGGCCTGTGGCGGGCCATGCCGCTCACGGGGACGGCGGCGGCCCTGGCCGGGGCCTCGATGGCCGGTCTGCCGCCCCTGTTCGGGTTTGTCGCCAAAGAAGTCTTTTACAAGGCGGCTCACGAAGCGCCCGACCTGTCTGCCCTGCTGACTGCGCTGGCCATGCTCAGCAGTGTACTGATGGTGGTCGCTGCCGGTCTGGTGGCAGTCCGACCCTTCTTCGGCGCGCGCGGGCAGACGCCGCGTCGTCCGCACGAAGCGCCGCTGCGCATGTGGTTGGGGCCGCTGACCCTGGCTGCGCTGAGCGTGTTCTTCGGGCTGTGGCCCGCTCTGCTGGCCGAGTATGCCATCGAGCCAGCGACGGAAGCGATTCTGGGCGCTCCGGCCAAAGTCGAACTGGTCTTGTGGCCGGGCTTCAACCTGGTGCTGGCGCTCAGTCTGCTGACGCTGGCGCTGGGCGCGGCTGTCTACATCTTCCGATACAGAGTGTTGCCCTGGGCGCGTCGGCTCGACCTGGGCGGGCGGGCCGGTCCGGAGCGGGGGTATGGGCGCGCGCTGAACGGCTTGCTGTGGCTGGCCGACCGGCAGACACGCATCCTGCAGAACGGCTATCTGCGCTTCTACCTGATCACCATCGTGGCGACGACGGTGGCTCTGGTAGGCTACGCCGCCCTGACCAGGACCGACCTGAGCGGAGTCCTGCGCGCGCCGGACGTGCGCGTCTATGAGGTGGCGCTGGTGGCGGTGATTCTGGTGGCGACCTACGCGGTCACACAGACCCGCTCGCGGCTGGCGGCGGTGGTGTCGCTGGGGACGGTGGGGTACGGCGTGGCTCTGCTCTATGTCTTGTTCGGCGCGCCCGACCTGGCGATGACACAATTCGCCGTAGAGACGCTGACCGTCTTCCTGTTCGTGCTGGTCATCTACCGCCTGCCGCGCTTCGCTGTCCTGACCAGCCGGTCCGAGCGCTGGCGCGACGCCGTGATAGCCCTGAGCGCGGGCGCGCTGATGACGTTGCTGGTACTGATCGTGACGGCGGATCCGTCGCGGGTACACGTGGCCTCTTTCTTCGCCGAAAACAGCGTGACGCTGGCCAAAGGGCGCAACATCGTCAACGTGATCCTGGTGGATTTCCGCGGCCTGGATACGCTGGGCGAGATCACTGTGCTGGCCGTGGCCGCCGCGGGGGTGTTCGCCCTGCTGAAGCTGCGCCCGGCGCATAGCCCGTCGCGCGAGGCGGAAGCGGTGCCGACTCATACGCGCGAGCTGGAGGCGGTCATCGTGAATCCGGCGGAACCAGATGCGGCGGCTGGAGACTGAGGGAGGAGCGCCCATGGATTCGCTGGTCTTACGCACGGCCATTCGCTACCTGTTGCCGTTGCTGTTGCTCTTTTCGATCTTCGCCCTGCTGCGCGGACACAACGAACCGGGCGGCGGCTTCGTGGGAGGGTTGGTGGCAGCCTCGGCCTTCGCGCTCTACGCCCTGGCCTTCAGCGTGGAACGCGCCCGGCAACTGTTACCTGGCACGCCTCGCCGTCTCATGGGACTGGGCCTGCTCACGGCAGTCGTCAGCGGGTTGATCGCCGTGCTGGTGGGCGACCCTTTCATGACCGCGCAGTGGGAGGATCGCCCGTTGCCGGTGGTGGGCAAACTGGGCACACCGTTGTTGTTCGACATCGGCGTCTACCTGACGGTGATCGGCGTGGTGTTGACCATCATCTTCGCCCTGGCGGAGGAGGAGTGAGCATGGAAGTCGTGCTGGCTGTCGTCATCGGCGCGCTGTATGCCGCTGGATTGTACATGATGTTGCGGCGCAGCCTGGCCAAGGTCGTCATTGGGCTGTCTCTGCTGAGCTATGCGGCCAACCTGCTGATTTTCACCGTCAACGGCGTCATCCGGGGCCGACCGCCGCTGGTGCCAGAAGGGGCTGTTCGTCCGGTCGAGCCGTTCGCCGATCCCCTGCCGCAGGCCTTGATCCTGACGGCGATCGTGATCGGCTTCGGGGTGCAGGCGTTCGCGCTGGTGCTCTTCAAGCGCGCATATCAGGCCGCGGGCACCGATGATCTGGATCAGCTACGCTCGACTGAGCTGCCGAAACGGCCTGCCAGGACCGGGCAGGGCGGATGA
>DDBP01000044.1 GCA_002332795.1 Anaerolineales bacterium UBA2029
GAGGGCAAAAAGCGCATAACACGCTCTAGCGTTCTCCCAGCGGTTCGGCATCCGTCGCAACCGCCGCTTCCGCCTGAGCGACCGCCTCGACTTCTGCGCCCGCGCCGTCCGACGGCTGTGCCGGGGGCAGGAGCGCCGCATTGAGCACCTCGGTGACGTCGTCCACGAAGACGAAGGTCATGGATTGGCGCACTTCTTCGGGCACGTCTTCCAGGTCCGGCTCGTTGCGGCGGGGCAGGATCACCGTATCCAGCCCGGCGCGGTGCGCGGCCAGCACCTTGGCCTTGATGCCGCCGACCGGCAACACCTGCCCGCGCAGGGTGATCTCGCCAGTCATGGCCACGTTGCGCCGCACGGGTCGCCTGGTGATCAGCGACATCAGCGCGGTGACCATCGTCACCCCCGCCGACGGGCCATCTTTGGGCACGGCTCCGGCAGGCACGTGCAGGTGAATGTCGTGCTTGTCGAAGTAGTCGGGGCGGATGCCGAATTCCGCCGCTTTGGAGCGCACATAGCTGAACGCAGCACGGGCGCTTTCCTGCATCACCTCGCCAAGCTGACCGGTATACTGGAAACTCTTGTTGCCGGGCATGTCCGCCGCCTCGACGAACAGGATATCGCCACCGAAGATAGTCACCGACAGGCCGATAGCCACGCCCGGCAGGTTGCCGATGCGATCCTCGATCTCCGTCTGATACTCGTAGCGCGGGTGACCGAGCAACTCGCGAATGTCTGGCTGATCCACCACCACCGCTTCGGCTTTGCCTTCGGCGATGCGCGTGACCACCTTGCGGGCCACCCGCCCGATCTCACGCTCCAGGTTGCGCACGCCCGCTTCGCGCGTGTAGTTGCGGATGATCTCCAGCAAGGCGGCGTCGGTGAGCGATAGTTCGCCGGGGCGCAGGCCGTTCTCGCGTAGCTGACGCGGCACCAGATATTGCTGGGCGATCTTCACCTTCTCCTGCTCGGTATAGCCGGAAAGCTGAATGATCTCCATGCGGTCGAGCAGGGGCAGCGGGATCGTGTCCAGCGTGTTGGCGGTGGTGATGAAGAGCACCTGCGACAGATCGAACGGCACGTCCAGGTAGTGATCGCGGAACTCGAAGTTCTGCTCCGGATCGAGCACTTCCAGCAAGGCCGACGCCGGGTCGCCGCGGAAGTCGTGCCCCAGCTTGTCAATCTCGTCGAGCATGATCACCGGGTTGCGACTCTCCACCCGCCGCAACGTCTGAATGATGCGCCCTGGCATCGCGCCGATATAGGTGCGGCGAAAACCGCGAATCTCGGCTTCGTCGCGGATGCCGCCCAGCGACATGCGCGTGAACTTGCGCCCCATGGCCCGCGCGATGGACGCGCCCAGCGAGGTCTTGCCCACGCCCGGCGGCCCCACAAAGCACAGGATGGCCCCTTCGCGCTCGCGGCGGATATAGTCGCTGCTGGTCTGCTGTTGCAGTTCCTGGGCGCGTTCCTGGCGCAGCTTGCGCACGGCCAGGTATTCCAGGATGCGCTCCTTGATGTCTTCCAGCCCGTAGTGATCTTCGTCGAGCACGGCGCGCGCATGGGCGATGTCGAGATTGTCCTCGGTCTGAATGTTCCAGGGCAGGCTGACCATCCAGTCCAGATAGGTGCGGATCACGCCATACTCGGCAGCGGCGGTGGGCAGCTTGGCCAGGCGATCCAGTTCGCGGCGGGCCTCGCGTTCGGCCTCTTCGGGCATGCCCGCCGCTTCGATCTTCTTGCGGAACTCCTCGATCTCAACGGCCTGCTCGTCGCCCTCGCCCAGTTCGCGCTGAATGGCTTTGAGTTGCTCGCGCAAGAAGTACTCGCGCTGCGTCTTCTCGATCTCCGACTGCGCCTCGCTCTGGATGCGGTGCCCCAGTTCGAGCACCTCCAGTTCCTTGTTGAGGATAGTCATCAGCGTGCGCAGCTTTTCCAGCACGGAGTCCAGTTCCAGCAGCTTCTGCTGATCGGCCAGGTCGAGCCGGATGTACGTCGCCAGCGCGTAGACCAGTTGCAACGGGTCGTCCACGTTCAGCGCGGCATTGATCAGCTCGCTGGGGATGCTGGGCACCAGTTCTGCCATGCGCCCGAATAGCTCGACCACGTTGCGCATCAGCGCCTGGACTTCCAGCCCTTCCTCGACCGTCTCCGGCGCGAGGTGTACGCGGGCCTTCAGGTAAGGCTGCGTGGCGGTGAACTCGTCAATGCGGATACGCGCCATGCCCTGCACCAGCAGGCGGATCGTGCCATCGGGGGCGCGGAACAGGCGGTGAATCTGGGCTACCGTGCCGCAGGTATGCACTTCGTCGGGGCCGGGCGTGTCCAGTTCCGGGTTATGCGAAGCCACCAGGCCAATGATGCGGTCGCCGGCGACGGCGTCGTCCACCAGCTTGACCGAGCGCGGCTGCCCTACGGTCAGCGGGATGGTGGTGTGCGGATAGACCACCAGGCCACGCAGCGGCAGAATGGGCAGTTCCGGCGGCAGGGCAAACGATGGCCCCTCCGCCTGCCGCGCCTGACTCTTCTTCTCCTCGTCCGCCGCGCCCTCGGTGACGTTCACGTCGCGCGGCTGCTCGGCTTCGGCAGCAGAGGCGACTTCTGGCTGGGCGGGATGCTCTACCTGATCATCCGGATTGGTCATAGGTCGCTTCCCTCATCGTCGGTAGCGTCGCGCTCGCTGGAAAATTCCTCGTCCACTGAGACAATCTGTATCTTCTGAGCCGGAGCATGCGGGAGTTCCACGCGCAAAAAGCCGTCGCGATAGCTGGCCGTCACCTCATCGCGCAGCACCGGCCAGGGCAGGCTCACTTCGGTGCGGAATTCCCCATAGGGGATTTCCAACTGGTGAAAGGCGCAGTCGCGGGCGGTATGGCGCTCGCGTACCCCGCTGATGATCAACCGCTGGCCCTGCAACATCACCTGAATATCGCTGTGATGCATCCCCGCGATCTCGACCACCACGATCAGGCGGTCGTCCTGTTCGTAAACGTCCGTCGGGGGACGCCAGACGGTCGCATGCCGGACGACGACCCAGCGTCGCATAATCCCCCCGGCCAGTTCATAGCTGATATCTACCGAGGGCTGGTCTGGCTCGTTGTACAAAGGGGTTTCGTCTGGCATGGCTGCTCCTATGCTTACTCTGGCAGCGCGCGACGACGCTTGACCTGCTCTTGGTTTAAGCAGATGATACCACAGCGGCACCCTACGCTCAATTAGAGACGTGATAGAGATTATTGTACCTGTCTATAGAGCGTATGATGCCCTTCGGGTGCGTGCAAAGCAGGTCAGGCAGTTGGCCACGCTCTGCTGCCCCTCACCCCTCAGTCCCCTCTCC
>DDBP01000156.1 GCA_002332795.1 Anaerolineales bacterium UBA2029
ACGTCGTCCATGCGGCTGCCGGTCTTCACCAGGCAGGTGGCGACGATGGTCAGGCTGCCGCCTTCTTCGACGTTACGCGCTGCGCCGAAGAAACGCTTGGGCGGATAGAGCGCCGACGGGTCGAGGCCACCGGTGAGCGTGCGTCCGCTGGGGGGCACCACCAGGTTGTAAGCGCGTGCCAGGCGCGTGATGCTGTCGAGCAGGATCACCACATGCTGGCGCGACTCTACCAGGCGCTTGGCCCGTTCCAGCGCCATCTCCGCCACGCGCACGTGATAGGTCACCGGCTCGTCGAAGGTGCTGCTGATCACCTCGGCATCTACCGAGCGATCCATGTCGGTGACTTCTTCCGGGCGCTCGCCGATCAGCACCACCATCAGGTGCACATCGGGATAGTTCTGGCTGATGGCATTGGCCACTTCCTTCAGCACGGTGGTCTTACCGGCCTTGGGCGGGCTGACGATCAGGCCGCGTTGCCCGCGCCCGATGGGGGCGATCAGGTTGAGCAGGCGTGTGGAGAGAATGCGCGGGTTGGTTTCCAGGTTGTAGCGCTCGTTGGGGAAGATGGCCGTCAGGTCGTCGAAGCGCGGGCGGCGCTTGGCCTGTTCGGGGTCCAGCCCGTTGACGGCTTCTACGCGCAGCAGCCCGTAGTACTTCTCCGAGTCCTTGGGCGGGCGCACCTGCCCGATGACCATATCGCCTGTGCGCAGCCCAAAGCGGCGAATCTGCGTCTGACTGACGTAGATGTCGTCGGGGCCGGGCAGGTAATGGTCCGAGCGCAGGAAACCGATGCCATCGTCAATGATTTCGAGAATACCGCCGCGCAGTTCGTGGCCCTGGCGTTCGGCTTTGTCGCGCAGCAAGCGCAGAATGAGGTCTTGCTTTTTCAGGCGGCTATAGCCCTGGATGTTGGCTTCGCGCGCCATTTCGCGCAGGGCCTGCAGCGTTTGAGATTCGAGTTCTGCGATATCCATGTTCGGGATCTCCGAGCGGGGTTGATGGGGCGGAATGCGACCGCCTTGATGTCATGCTGACAAGCTGTAACGGCTAAGCAGGTAACAATCCCTTCTGAGCGCACTGGCACCGATGTCGTCAGCCTTGCGCCCAGTATCACATCAGAGCATCTGAGGACAGGAAAGTGTCACGAGCTGTGGGCACGCAAATAGGAGTAGAGTGCGTTAGAACAGCGAGCACTGCAAATATAGCACAGTGCAGGCCCTCGGTCAACCGCCTGTGCTCTGCGAGCCGTCTTTCAGGTGGGGGGTACGTTGCGCGGCAACAGGCGGGACATGCCGATTGGAATGAGGGCACTCTCGCGCGCCCCTACACCTGAAACACACCCTGACTCTATTATATGCCCTAAAACACAAACCAAACAAGATAGTAGTAGCCAATGACTGCCGACACCAGCACCGAGTCGGTGCGATCCAGGATGCCGCCGTGACCGGGGATCAGGTTGCTGGAGTCCTTGGCCCCTACCTGCCGCTTGATGGCCGAGATGCCCAGGTCGCCGAGAGTGCCCAAGGCCCCGATGAGCAGGCCAATGATCGCGCCGTGCCCCCAGGTGAGCACCTGCGTATCGGGCAGGCCCCCTGCCAGCGCACCGAAGATCGCCCCGCCCACGATGCTGCCGATATACCCTTCCCACGTTTTCTTGGGGCTGACGTGCGGTGACAGACGGTGACGTCCCCAGGCCCGCCCGACGAAGTAGGCCGCGCTATCCGAAAAAGCCACGCAGCCATAGAGCATCAGTGTCAGGTACGCGCCTTCTTGCAGCTTGCGCACGGCGATCAGATAGCTGCCCAGCCAGCCCAGGTAAATGCCGCCGAAGACGGCCAGCGCCACGGCGATCAACGGGGTGGGGCGCTCGCGCTCGACGCCCCAGATGTCGTAGGCGGTGCCCAGCACCAGCAGCAACGCCAGCCCTGGCACGCGCCATTCGGCGTGATCGAACCACACGGCCAGCACGGGCAGCGCGATCAGCGCCAGCACCAGCCAGACCGGGGCGTGATAGTCGCGCTGACGCAGCAGGTGCACGTATTCCAGTCCGCCGATGAGCAGCGCGGCCAGCACGACCCCGGCGAACACCCAGCCGCCGATGACAATGGCCGCGATCAGAGGAGGCAGCGCTACCACTGCAGTGAGCACGCGCGTCTTGAGCATTTGGATTCCCTGGTGCAGAGAGTGAGGCAGGCGCTCTGGCTACGGTTGTGGCACCAGCCCAAACCGGCGTTCGCGCCGCGCAAAGTAAAACAGGGCCTTCAGCAACTCCTCGCGATCGAAGTCGGGCCAGTACGTCGGCGTGGCGTAGTACTCGGCATAGGACGCCTGCCACAGCAAGAAGTTGCTCAGCCGCATCTCGCCCGCCGTGCGGATGACCAGGTCGGGATCGGGTTGCCCCGCCGTGTACAGGTAGTAGTCTACCAGCATCTCGTCAATTTCTTCGACAGGCACGCCATCCTGCACGATGCGGCGGATTGCCTGAATGATGTCCTGCCGTCCGCCGTAGTTGAACGCCACGTTGAGGATGAGCTTGTCGTTGTTGCGCGTCAGTTCGATGGCGCGGCGCACTTTCTCTTGCAGCGGCTCCGATAGCCCGGCCAGGTCGCCGATGTGACGCAACTGCACCCCGTTGGCGTGCAGTTGTTTGAGTTCGCGGTCAATGACCGTCTCCAGGATGTTCATCAGCCCGCGCACTTCGGCTTCCGGGCGACCCCAGTTCTCGGTCGAAAAGGCGTAGATAGTGAGGATTTTGATGCCGAATTCGCTGCAGGCGCGCAGAATGCGCCGCAGGTTTTCCACCCCGGCCCGGTGACCGGCCAGGCGCGGCAGACCGCGCGCCTTGGCCCAGCGCCCGTTTCCATCCATGATGATGGCCAGATGATAGGGGATTTTCTCCGGCAGGGTTACGACCTCGTTGGCCATTCGTTCCCTGTGCTCCGCGCTCACCGCGCCGGGCGGATGTCGCGCTCTACAGTTCCATGATCTCGGCTTCTTTGCGTTTGCCGGCCTCTTCGATGAGCTGAATGTAACGGTCGGTCAGCTTCTGGACTTCTTCCTGCCCGCGTTTGCTCTCGTCTTCGGAGATCAGCTTTTCTTTCTCGAACTCGCGCAGGTCGTCAATGGCGCTGCGCCGCACATTGCGCACGGCCACTCGCGCCTCTTCCACCCGCCGCCCGACCAGTTTTTGCAACTCATGACGGCGTTCCTGCGTCAGCGGCGGGATGTTCAGGCGGATCACCGTGCCGTCGTTGTTGGGCGTCAGGCCCAGGTCGGAGGCCAGGATGGCGCGTTCGATGGTCTTGAGCGACGATTTATCGAACGGGCGGATCATGATCATCTGCGGCTCCGGCACGGATAGCGTCGCCAGTTGATAGAGCGGCGTCGGCGTGCCGTAGTATTCGACCTCCAGCTTTTCGACCAGCCCCGTCGAGGCGCGGCCAGTGCGCATCCCGCGCAGATCGTCTTCCAGCACAGCCAGAGCGCTTTTCATGCGCTCCTCAGCGTCCTTCAAAACCTCTTTTATCATCGCGTCACGCTCCACACAGGAGACCCAGCATATCGAGCGAGTGCGTCAGAATTGTCGCTGATTCAACCGTGCTTGTCAAACCCGTTTCCGCACGGGGTGCGTGCAAAATGTGTCAGGCCGTTTTGCCGCGCTCCGCTTTACCTCACCCCCACTTGGCGCTGCTGACGCGCCTCATTGCCCCCTCTCCAGTCTCGG
>DDBP01000155.1 GCA_002332795.1 Anaerolineales bacterium UBA2029
GATGGCTGTCCGCCCCTGAACTCAGGGTAGAAAGGGCAGCAGGTCCGGGCAATACTGCTGCGCGGCCTGTTGCAGGGCCAGATTGTTCCAGTTGCCATAGGCCAGCGCCGGGCCGCCGTTCGCGTTCCGGCAATTGTTCGGCCCCACAGCGGACAGGTACAGAGCCAGCGTTGCGCTCAGACGGGGCGCGGCGAACGACGTGCCCGAAACCGCTCCGCCGGGGCTGCCATACTCGCCCGGCATCATCACCTCGCCATAGTTCGAGATGCGCTTCTTCTTGCCCGGTCGCTCGACCTCGGCGTCGAGCAGCGGCGCGTCCGACTTCTTGTCCCAGGCCGGGCTGGCATGAAAGCCCTGCCCCTTGCTGGCGCTGACACTCACCACCTGATTCCACGCCCCCGGCCAGAAGGGGAAATCCAGGCCGAAGTTGCCCGCCGCTGCCACAGGAATGGCGCGGTTGCCCAGGCTGGCGAACAGCGTTTGCAGCGGATCGAGGTCTTGCAAATTCTGTGCCCGTTGCGACATGGCCGGGAACACGGTGTCGTTGTAGAAGATGACGGCGCGCTGGAACAGGTTGCGGTAACGGTTCTCGTCTTTGCCTTTGCGGGAGTCCAGCAACTGAGCTTCGTATTGCGCGAAGGCCTGCAGGTACTCGCACGGAATGATGGCGAAGCTCATGTTGATGACGTAAAAGTCCGCCGGGTGCTCCTCGATAGCCGTGACGATGCGCTGCGCGGCGACGTCGGTAGACACGCCCTGGATATCTACCGGAGCCAGGGCGATGAAGTCGCTCGCGCCGAGGTCGTCCAGCAACTGTTCGAGCTGCTGAGTGACCAAGTCACCGTGCGACTGCGTCAGGGGCGTCGCTGAGACGCCGCGCACCGCGTAGGCCTGCCCTTCCAGGCTGATGGTGCAGGAGTCCGTCGCGCCGAACTGACCGGGGTCGAGCGTCGCCAGGTCAACGTCCCCAAAATCGTCAACGACCAGGATCACCACGCTGTAGTTGCCCTGGGCGCTCACCGGGCCAAAGCCCGTCACGGCCAGGGCGGCGCTGAGAGCGATCAACAACATCGTCCTGCACTGCGAAATAACCCTAACCCTGTTCATCTCGCTTCCCTTCTACTCACTCGTCTGCCGTTTCCGATGGTCTATTCGATGGGATAACCGGCCTGGCTCATGGTCGCCTCGACTTCGTCCGCTTTGGTTTTCAGGCCACATTCGCGGAACAGGGTCAGCGCCTGCGAAAAACACTGCTGCGCCTGCGCGTCATGGCCCAGCCGGTGATAGTCTTCGCCCATGGACTGCAACGCATAGGCCGTCCAGATGCGGTTGTCCAGGTCACGGGCGATCTGCAGCGCCTGCTGATGATGTTCGAGCGCCGCCTCGCACTGACCCAGGTCGTGCTCGGTCGAACCCAGATTCAGCAGGGCGTAGAATAGCGTCTCCGGATCGTTGATGCGCTGCGCCAGAGTCACTTCCTCGGCAAAATAGTCGCGGGCCGCGCCGAAGTCCCCCTGCGACTGCGCATGATACCCCTGATGCTCCAGCACAAAGCCCAGCAGGAAGCTGTCGTCGAGGGCCTTGGCGATCTCGTAGGCCGCCTGGAAATGGGCCGCGGCGCGATCGTCGCGCTGATCGGCCAGCACCTTGCCGACCGCGCATAACAGCAGCGCCTGACGATCCTGCCGCCCCAGTGCGCGCGCCAGGTCAAGCGCCTGCTGATAATGGTGCAGGGCCTGGGGCAGGTCACCGCGGTCGTAGAAGGCGTTGCCGCGCTTGCCCAGCAGATAGTGCCGCACCTCGTCGTGATCCGGCCCCAGGCGTGCCGCCGCCTCGATGGCCGCATCCAGCAGTTCCAGGAAATGTAGCGTATGTCCCCGCGCCGTCAGGTACGGCCCAGACAGCGCCTGCATGATGGCGATCAGCGCATCGGGCTGATGGTGCTGGCGCGCGGCGTCGGCGGCCCCCAGCAGATTGTTGATTTCGGCATCCAGGGCGGTCAGGTCGCCCTCGTGCTCGACGGCATAGGCGCGACACGCTTCGATCACCGCCAGCGGATCAGCACCGCGTCCGGTCAGCACGGCCCTGGCGTAGCTATGCGCCAGATCGTGTACCCGATAGCAGGCGAAGTCAGCCGCCGACTCCGGCAACCGGTCGGCCAACCCGCGCCGCCCCAGCGTGATGAGCGCCTCGCGGACGCTGTCTTCGTCGCGCCCCATGTAGCGCGCCAGCAGGGCAGAAGTCGCCTGAGGAGCGAACAGCGCACCAAACGCCAGAAAAACTTCGCGGGTCGGTTCGTCCAGGGCGTAGAGGCTGGCGGTCAACAGTTCGCTGATGCTGGTGCGGCCTTCCTCGGCGAAGTCCTCCGGCATGGCCAGGGCGTGCGGAGCCGCAGCGATGCGCCGCAGCAGATCGGCGGGGCGAATGCGATCCACCTTCAACGTCTTGCCGGCGATTTCCAGCGCGAAGGGATGATACCCTACCTGACGGCACAACTCGCGGGCCGCGTCGTCATCACAGGGCTGACCCGCGTGCTGACTCAGCAGGTGCAGGGCGTCGCCCGCCTCCAGCTTGCCGACCTCGATGATGTGATCCAGGGCGTAGCGTTGCCGGGCCGTGACCAGCACCGGCACCTGACGCGGTACGGCCTTGAGCACCTGACTGAGCGCGGTTCCATCCCACACGTCGTCCAGCACGATCAGTGATATCTGAGCGTCGGTCAATAGCCGGCGCAGGGCCTTGGCTTTCTCTGCGCCGGTGACGGTGGTCACTGCCTGCGCGTTGTCCAGCGGACGGGCGAGCGCTTCCAGCATGGTGTCGGCGTCTTCGCTACCGGCGCGCAGCCACAGCACCTTGCCGCGATCCTCGTCCAGCCAGGCGGCGGTCGCCGCGGCAGCCAGCGCCGATTTGCCCATGCCGCCGAACCCCTGCAACAACACGCGCGCGCCCCCTTCCAGCAACGACCGCAGCTCGGCCAGCAGCGCGTCGCGCCCGACCAGGCGGGGCGGCAAATCGGGCAGATCGTCGCTGACTTCGGCCAGCGTCGCGGCAGTGTCGCCGGGACGCCGTAGCAGGCGGTCGCGCAGCCAGACCTCGATGGATTTCCTGACCTGCTGACACAAGTCCTCGACCGTGGTGAACCATTTGGGCGTGATGCCGGAGATGACGTTGCTCTGCGCGTCGAGGAAGGCCTGCAGGCGAGGATCGCGGCGCTCGGCGGCCACATTCTTGACGTAGATATGCCGATCAATGCCCCATTCCGTCGCCCGCTCGAACTCGTCCAGCGTCCATTCGCCCAGTTCGTTCCAGAACAGACCGATGTAGAGCGCCGAGCGCTTGAGCGCGTCCAGGTAGACCTGGCGGATCGAGCGATCGGCTGCCGGAGCGTCTTCCTCGAACACCCAGGCCTGCAGCGTCACCACGTCGTTGCTCAGCGCGGGGATCAGCTCGCGCAGCGCCTGTCGCTCGGCGGCGAGTTCCTGCATCTTGGAGCTGACGAACACATACAGGGGCGCGGTCATAGGGCAGGTTCCGGGCACACGAGCAGAGTCGGATGGGCGCTGGTCACGGGATAATACTCTGTTTTCAAGAAAACTATACTATGAATTGCGCCCTTCTGCCCGATGCTGAAAGAACAGGGATTGTGGTGGAGAGGCGCAGGCAAAGGTTGGCCGACTTCTTTTGTGCAGATCGGCTATGTGCAAAACTGCAGAGCGATACAGTTGCGCCGCCCCGTTTTTCCACTAAACTGAGGATAGAGCGGTCCTGCTGCGGCAGGGCAACTTCCGTCAACTGATGTTTTCGAGGAGTGAGCGTATGTTCAAAAAACTGGCAGTTCTGGCAGTCCTGGTAGCGTTGGTGGCGGGCGGGGTCATCTCGGCAGCGCCGCGCGCCGTCGCGCAAGACGAGATCGTCTTCGGCGTGATCCTTGTCGGTCCCAAAGATGATCGCGGCTGGAGCCAGGCGCACTACACCGCCGGGCAATATGTGGAGGCCAATCTGCCCGGCGCGAAGATGATCGCCCTGGAAAGCCTGAATGCGGCAGCCCGCCCGGAGACCACGCTCGACCAGGTCGTGGAAGACATGGTCAACCAGGGAGCCAAGATCATCTTCACCACCTCGGCGGACTTCGAGGTAGATACCAGCATTGTAGCTGAGTTCTATCCGGATGTGGCCTTCATCAACATCTCCGGCGACGATGCGCTGTGGGGCATTGCGCCGGCGAATGTGGGCAACATTATGGGGCAGATGGAATACGGCAAGATGATCGCCGGTTGCGCCGCCGCCCTGAAGACCGAAACGGGCAAGATCGGCTACGTCGGCCCGCTGATCGATCCGGAGACGATCCGCCTGACCAACTCGGTCTATCTGGGCGCGCGCTATTGCTACGAGAAGTATCGCGGCCTGGACCCCGATACGCTGGACTTCGCCGTCACCTGGATCGGCTTCTGGTTCAACATCCCTGGTGTGACGCTCGACCCGACCGAGGTTGCCAATGCCTTCCTGGATGAGGGGCGCGATGTGCTGATCTCCGGCATTGACACCACCGAGGCGATCGTGGTGGCCAAGCAGCGTGCCGCGGAAGGGGCCAGGGTGTGGGCGATCCCCTATGACTACGAAGGCGCATGCGAAGAAGCCCCCGACATCTGCCTGGGCGTGCCCTACTTCAACTGGGGGCCGGCCTACCTGAAGGCGGTCAAGGCCGTGCAGGAAGGCACCTGGCAGCCTTCGTGGGACTGGAACGGCCCGGACTGGTCGGACATCAACAATCCCGACACGACGGCGGTGGGCTATATCTATGGCAATGGCCTGACTGACGAGGAAAAGGCCACCCTGGATGAGTTCATCGCCGGGCTGGCCGCCGGTGCGCAGGGCCAGGAGGGCGGCATCAACCTGTGGGTTGGCCCGCTCACTTTCCAGGACGGCTCGGTCTTCCTGGAAGAGGGCGAAGTCGCCACACCCAAGCAAATCTGGTTCCAGGCCCGCAACGCCGAAGAGGCTACCTCGCCCGACGAAGTGACGCCGCCGCAGTTGCTGGCCGGTGTCAAGGGTACCAGCCAGTAATCCGCTGCGTTCGTTGATCTGGGGGAGAGGGGCACACGAAACCCCTCTCCCTTTGTTTTTCAGGGGCGGACAGCCGTTGAGCGCCTCTCGAACAGGAAGCTGCCCTTAACTTCGCCTCACCCCCGCCCGGCGCTGACGAGCCGAACGCAGCGAGGCTGAGGGTGAGGTCAACCAGGCGAGCCAGCCTTAACGCTTGCTCTGCCGAAGGGCGAGATCAGCCATCAGCCGGAGGCTTACGAGGACACCGCCCCGCAACTGGCGCGGATCACCAGGTTGCCCGCGACCGTCACGGAGGGCACAGAGCGCGCCTTGCGGCGTAGCAGCCGGTTGATCAGCAGGTGCGCGGCTTTCTGCCCCATCTGATTGAGCGGATAGGCGAAGGAAGTCAGCGGCGGGGTGAGTGCCTCGGCCAGGTAGCGGTCGTCGTATCCCACGATCGCCAGATCGTGCGGCACGCGCAGCCCCCGACTGACCGCCGCCTGAATGCAGCCTGCCGCCATCAGATCGTTCGCCACGAAGATGGCGTCAATTTCTGGATGGCGGTTGAGCAGTTGATGCGTGGCCTCCGTGCCGCTGCAGATTTCCCAGTCCCCAAATTCAACCAGCGACGGATCGTAGGGAAAACCGTAGTCTTCCAGGGCCTTCTTGTAGCCCTTCAGACGCTCGGCTGCCGAAGCCCAGTGTTCGGGGCCGCTGATGTGCGCCACCTTGCGATACCCCAGGTCCAGCAGGTGCCGGGTCGCATCGTATCCGCCGCGGATGTTATCTATGCCCACGCAGTTGTGCTCCACCATGGGTTGACGCAACTGCACGAAGATCATGGGGGGGTAGGCTTCGTCGTTCAGGTAGATCGCCGGGTCGCTCCAGCTATCCACGAAGATCAGCCCATCCACCTGGTGCTGCTGAAACTGCTCCAGCACCCGTTTTTCCAGGTCGGGATTCTGTTCGGTATCGCCGATGAGCAGGCCATACCCGCGTTCGGTGGCGATCTCGTGAATGCCGCGGGTGATGCGCAACGACAGCTCGTCGGTGAGGAAGCTGAGCACCACGCCGATGGTCATGGTGCGATTCGTGCGCAGTGCTCTGGCCATCATGCTGGGCACATAGCCCAGCTCTTGGGCGGCCTGTAGCACTCGCTGGCGCGTTTCTGGCCGGAAGTTGCTGGCCCCGTTTTCCAGGCCACTCAGAATCTGGGAAACGGCGGTCTGCGAGACACCAGCCAGCCGGGCAACATCCGCCTGTGTAGCGCGTTTCCTGGTCATTGATACAGCCGCCCTTCATCTCCGCTGACGGAATCGGGTTTTTCGTATTATAGATGCTTCTGGTCAGGCTTTGTCAAGTGCGAAAGCTCACCGCGCAACAGGCCCTGCCCCGCTTGACTCTGTCAGAAAACCATGCTAGAGTGTGATTGAAGTCAATTGTTACGTAGTAATAAAGGTGGTCGGCCTTGTTCTCATTCAGCGCCCCTGTTCTCCGAAATGCTCTTTCTTTCCCACGTCCTGCCGGACCAGTAGCCTTCTGGAACCATGCGGAAGTCCATAGATCGCCGGCTTCCTTGCCTGTTACGGCACGTGCTATCAGGCAAAGGCCGGTTCCAGTGCAGACTTTGATTGTTACGCATTACTTGAGACCAATAGCCACCAAACTGATGACTGCCGACGGGCAGGAAGCGCGTCTCACAGACGGCATGACGGGCCTCCTGCACGGCGCTGACCCCGCAGACAATCTTAGCCGACATGAAACGCCTTCACAACCGCCCCTTTGCCAAGGAGAGATGCCCCTGTGAATCAGATCAAGATCGATCCGGATCGCCGTCTGGGCGACATCAGCCGTCACATCTTCGGCGGCTTCGCCGAGCACCTGGGACGCTGCATCTATGGCGGCATCTACGAGCCGGGATCGCCGCTGGCCGATGAGCAGGGCTTGCGCACGGACGTGCTGGAAGCGCTGCGTCGGCTGCACATGCCGATCATCCGTTACCCTGGAGGGAACTTCGTTTCGGGGTACTGCTGGCGCGATGGCGTTGGCCCGCTCGACGAACGCCCGCCGCGCAGCAACCTGGCCTGGGGGTCGGTGGAGTCCAATCAGTTTGGCACCAACGAATTCATCACCTTCTGCCGCAAGCTGAACGCCGAGCCGTATCTGGTGGTGAACTGCGGCGATGGCGACCTGCGCGAAGCCCGCGATTGGGTCGAATACTGCAACGGCACCTGGGACACTGCGCTTGTCCGGCTGCGTCGGCAACACGGCTTCCCGGAACCGCACCGCGTGAAGTTCTGGGGCGTTGGCAACGAAGTGGACGGCCCCTGGCAGATCGGCATGAAGACGCCGGAAGAATACGCGCGCGCCTATCTTGAATTCAGCAAGGTGATGCGCTGGGTGGATCCGTCCATCAAACTCGTTGCCTCGGTCACGTCGGCCTGGGATGGCACGTTCGTCGAGCGGGCGCAGTTGCTGGTCGAACAGGCGGCGGACTACCTGGACTACCTCTCCATTCACTGGTACGTTGGCAACCAACAGAACGACTTCCCAACCTACATGGCCACCTCGGAGATCATCGAGGATCGGCTGAGCGCTTTCGAGGGGCTGATCCGCGCCTTGCGCTTCCAGCAGCGGGTCAAACGCCCGATTGCGCTGGCGGTAGACGAGTGGAACGTCTGGTACCGCACTACTCCCATCCCTGGCCCGCAGTTCAACGGCCTGGAGGAAATCTACAACCTGGAAGACGCGCTGGTGATCGCCCTGCACCTCAATGCCTTCATCCGCCATGCGGCGACGGTGCGCATGGCCAATCTGGCGCAGATCGTGAACGTCATTGCCCCCGTCCTCACGCGCCCCGACAGCCTGGTGCGGCAAACCATCTATTACCCCTTTGAACTCTATAGCCGCACCTGTGGCAGCATCGCCCTGGATGTGTTCTGGCAGGGAGAGACCTTCAGTGCAGGGGACTACAGCGGCCTGCGCGTGCTGGACGTGGCCGCCACGCTCGACGAGCCGCGCAAGTCTCTTTCGCTGTATGTAGTGAACCGCAGCGAGACCGAGGCCATGGAGACCGCCATCACCCTGGACACGGCTCGCTTTTCCGGCCCGGTGCAGGGATTCGTGGTCAACGGCCCGGACATCAAGGCGGAAAACACGTTCGACCGGCCTCATCAGGTAGGCGTCAGCAGCGTATCGGTCAATGCGGAAAGGAGGGAGTTCAGCTACACATTCGAGCCGCACTCGATTACCGTCCTCGTCTGTACGCTTGATTAAGCTGGTTGGAGGGAAAAATGTTCAAACGGTTCGCTTTTGTCAGCCTCGTAGTGGTTCTCCTGGTGGCCATGGCTCCAGCGGTCCAGACGACCCGCGCCCAGGCCCAACCGACCGAACTGACCTTCTGGACGTTCGTCCAGGATCACGCGGATTACTGGGTGGCTCAGGCCGATCACTGGAACGCCGAACACCCCGATCGCCCCATCACCCTCACCCCCACCATTTACCCCTGGGCCGATATGCACGACAAGCTGCTGCTCGCCCTGCAATCGGGCCAGGGTGCACCAGACCTGGTGGACATTGAAATCAGCCGTTGGGGGCCTTTCCTCAAGGGTGATATTCACCTGCAAGACCTGACCGACCTGGTGGCCAACGCGCCCGTCAAGCTGGTCGAATCGCGCATGATCTACCAGAAGGACGGGAAGGTCTACGGCATTGACTATCACGTGGGCACCTACGTCATGTACTACAACACCGAGGTGATGGCCCAGGTCGGAGTGGACATAGATAGCATCAAGACCTGGGACGACTACATCGCCGCGGGCAAGAAGGTCATCGAGGCGACCAACGGCGAGGTCATGATGGCACCGCTGGAGACGATCGGCTGCTTCCCTGGCCGCGCTTTGATGCTGATGAATGGCGGCGGCGTCTACGACAAGGATGGCAACCTGATCGTGGATAGCCCGGCGAACGCCGAAGCGCTGCAGTTCATGGCCGACCTGATGCACGTGCATAAAATCGCCGCGATTGCCCCCGGTTCGGAAGTACACTCCCAGGAATTCTACGCGGCCATGAACGAGGGCAAGTTCGCCTCGATGTGGATGCCGCAGTGGTACATGACCCGCTTCACCAACTTCATGCCCGACCTGGAAGGCAAGATCGCCGTTCGGCCCATGCCCATCTGGCCGGACAAGCCGGGAACCTTCGCCAGCTCCATGGGCGGCGGCACGGGCACTGCGATCACCGATCAGATTGACGAAGACAAGCTGCAACTGGCCAAAGACTTCCTGGCCTATGGGAAGCTGACCTATGAGGCGGGAGTGCGCATCTGGACTGAGCTGGGCTTCGACCCGATCGTCATGGATGTCTACGACGATCCGGAGCTGACGAAGCCGCTCCCGTACTTCCACAACGAGGAC
>DDBP01000271.1 GCA_002332795.1 Anaerolineales bacterium UBA2029
AGTGCATAACACGCTCTAGGATGACTCTGGCAGCGCCGCATCGGTCGAGGCGCGTGGCACGAACTGCACCTGGGCCACGCGCATTTCGTCCATGGCCACCACGATCACGTCGTAGGCACCATAGGTGACGCGGTCGCCGACGACGGGGATGCGATCCAGGCATTCGGCCACATAGCCGCCGATGGTGGCGGAGTGCACTTCGCAGCCGGGGTCGCCGAAGCGCTCCGCAATGTCGCTGAGCGTGGTCAGCCCGTCCACGATGGGCGCGGCGGTGTCCCCGCCAGTGGGCGCGGCTTCAGCGTCGAACTCGTCCTGCACTTCTCCCACCAGCTCTTCCAGGATGTCTTCCATGGTGGCGATGCCCGCCATGCCGCCGAACTCGTCTACCACCACTGTGAAGGGCATTTTGGCTCGCTGCATCTGCTCCAGCACGCGGCCCACGTTGGCCATTTCGGGGAAGTAGAGCGGCATGCGCAGCACCGAACGCAGGTCGAAGGGCGCTTCCCCGCAGATCAGGTCGGGCTGGTGCACGATGGCGTCGAACAGGTCTTTGGCGTGCAGGACACCCACCACCTGATCCAGGGAGTCCTGGTAGACGGGATAGCGCGAATAGGTGCCGGAGGCGACGCGCTGCAACACCACAGGCAGCGGCGCGTCTACCGGGATGCCCTCGACTTCGACACGCGGCTGCATGACATCGCGCAGATACAGGTCGCTGAAGTCGAAGGCGCGCTGCAACAGGCGTTCCTCGGTGTCTTCCAGCAAGCCAGCTTCGCGGGAGGAGTGGACGAGCATCAGCAGTTCCTCGGCGGAATGGACGCGCTCGTGCCCGCTGGCGGGTTCGAAGCCCAGCAGACGCACCACGCCGTTGCCGATGCTGTTCATCACAAAGATCACCGGGCGGAACAGGTGCATGAAAGCGGTCACGGGACGGGCGACGATGATGGCAGTGCCTTCGGGCCGTTGCAGCGCAATGGACTTGGGAGCCAGTTCTCCCAGCACAATGTGCAGCATGGTGACGATGGAGAAGGCCACGGCGAAGGAGAAACCCACTCCCAGGGCGTGTGACACATCGGCGGGCAGCAGCGACTCCAGAGCTGATTCCACCAGGTGCCCCAGCGCCGGTTCGCCGATCCAGCCCAGACCCAGGCTCGCCAGGGTGATGCCCAATTGCGTGGCGGCGATGTAGCTATCCAGGCGTTGAATGGCGCGTTGGGCAACGCGCGCGCCTGTGTGCCCTTCTGCCGCGAGTTGGGCGATGCGCGTCCGCCGTGCGCCGACGAAGGCGAACTCCGCTGCCACGAAGACGCCGTTGACAAATACCAGCCCGAAGACAGCCAGTAGACCGATGACCGTGTTCATGGTGTTTCACCGTAATGCCAGCCGACCCAACCGCGCGATATGCGGTTGCCTGTAACCTTAGCATAGACTCGCGGTGTTCAACAGGGGCAGTTGGCGGGGGGTAGCAATCGGGGCACTGCGGGCGAGGGCGGGCCTCTGCTATAATCGCCGGTGACCTGTCATCGAAGAGTGAGACTGCCAGCATGAGCGATGTGACTTCTGCCCCTTCTTCTGCTGACGACGCCGACAAGTTCGCCGTCCTGACCTTTCGCCGCCGGGAATTCCGGGTGCGCGCCGGTCAGACGGTGCGTCAGGCCATCGTGCAGTGCGGGTTGCAGCCGGAGGAGGTGTTGGTCACGCGCAACGGCGAGCTGATCGAGGACGACGTGCTGCTGCAAACGGGCGATCGCGTTAAGCTGTTGCCGACCATTTCCGGCGGATGAGCCGCCCTGATTTGGGTAAAGTTACCGGCGAAACTCCCGCGCAGGTGTGCTACAATAGCCCCTCGGCAGCGATAGTCTGCTTAGAACGGAGCACACCATGCGCGGAGTCATTGTCGCCCTCGATCTGGAAACGACCGGCCTGAACCCAGACGAGGACGATATCATCGAAGTTGGGGCGGCGAAGTTTGAAGATGGCGAGCTGATAGACACGTTCAGCACGTTGATCAATCCAGGGCGAGGCGTGCCGGAACGCATCACCGCCATCACCGGCATTCGCACCGAAGATTTGATCGGGCAGCCGCGTTTTGATCAAGTGTTGCCCCGCCTGCGCAGCTTCATCGGTGCACACCCCCTTGTGGGGCACAAAGTGGATTTCGACCTGGCCTTTCTGGCGCGTCAGCGCCTGCTGCTGGACAACCCTACCATTGACACCTATGACCTGGCCTCGGTGCTCCTGCCGACAGCGCCCCGCTACAGCCTGAACGGTCTGACGACGCAGTTTGGCCTGGAGACAAGCGAGTCGCACCGCGCCCTGGCCGATGCCGAGGCTGCCGGGCGGCTCTACTGGTTGCTGTGGGAGCTGACGCTGGCGTTGCCCGTGGAGACGCTGACCGAGATCGTGGGGGCGGCGCGCGAAGCGGGCTGGTCTGCCGGGCACGTCTTTGGTGCAGCGTTGCAGGAACGAATGCGCACAACCTTCACCGCGCCGCAGCGTTCGCGGGCGATCACCGTGGAGCAGTTGTTCCCGCCGGACCGTCAGCCCTGGCGACCGTTACGACCCAACCCGGTGCGGCGACCCCTGGACATCGACCGGCTGGCACGCCTGATTGAAGAGGACGGCGACATCGCCGCAGCGTTCCCCGCCTATGAGCACCGCCCTGAACAGGTGACCATGCTGCGGCATGTGGCACGCGCCTTCAACGAGAACGATCACCTGATGATCGAAGCGCCGACCGGCGTCGGCAAGAGCATGGCCTATCTGCTACCCGCCATCTTCTGGGCCACCCAGAACAACGAGCGCGTGGTGATCAGCACCGCCACCATCAACCTGCAGGATCAGTTGCTGCAACGCGATCTGCCCTTGCTGCAACGGGCGCTGGGCATCCCCTTCGAAATGGCTGTGCTCAAGGGGCGCAGTAACTACCTGTGTCCGCGTCGGCTGACGGCGCTGCGGCGACGCGGCCCGACCTCGGTAGACGAGGCGCGGATGCTGGCCAAGGTGCTGGTGTGGTTGCTGGGATCGGATTCCGGTGACCGCAACGAGATTTCGCTGCGGGGCTATGAGGAGAGCGCCATCTGGTCGCGGCTGAGCGCCGAGGACGAGGGGTGTACACTGGAGCGCTGCGAAGAGCAAATGGGCGGGGCCTGCCCCTTCTACAAAGCACGGCGGCAGGCGGAGTCCGCGCATGTGCTCATCGTCAACCATGCGCTGCTGCTGGCGGATGTGCAGATCGGCAATCGCGTCTTGCCGGAGTACCGTCACCTGATCATAGACGAGGCGCATCACCTGGAAGACGCGACGACCAACGGCCTGTCGTTCCAGATCAGTCAGACGGCGCTGCAACGGCGGCTGGACGAACTGGGCGACGCGCGACGTGGTCTGCTGGGCGAGGTGATTCGCAGCACACGCGGCAGCGTGCCGGGCAAGTACTTCACACAGATCGAGGAATTCGTCAACATCGTCAGCGAGTCGCTGCGCTCGATGGGGCACCATGTGGAGCGCTATTTCGAGACGCTGCTGCGCTTCCTGGAATCGTCGGGGCAGTTGCGGGCGGGCGAATACTCCAATCAGGTGCGCATCACCGACGCACTGCGCCAGCAACCCAACTGGGCGCAGGTGCAGAATGCCTGGGAAGTGCTCAGTCAGTTCACCAAGGCCATCGCCGATGCCATGGGGCGACTGGCACGCGGACTGGCTGGGCTGGAGCAGTTCGACGTGCGCAATCTCGACGACATCCTGGCCAGCACGCAGGCTGCCGCGCGGCAACTGGCGGAGATTCATGAGCAGTTGCACTCGTTCTCCGTCAGCCCGCAGGAGAACATGATCTACTGGGCGCAGGTAGATCAGGACGGCACGCGGCTGTCCATCCATGCTGCGCCGCTGCACGTCGGCCCCCTGCTGCGGCAGCACATCTGGGACACCAAGGACGTGGTGATCCTCACCAGTGCCACCCTGCGCACGGGCGGCTCGTTCGACTACCTGTGCGACCGTCTGGCGGCGGATCATATGAGCACGGCAGTAGTGGGATCGCCGTTCGACTACGAGACTTCCACGCTGATCTTCATTCCCACCGATATGCCCGATCCGAACCAGAAGGACGAGTATCAACGGGCTGTCGAGCGTGGGCTGATCGAGCTGGCGGCAGCGACAGAGGGGCGGATGCTGGGCCTGTTCACCAGCTACGCTCAGCTACGGCAGACGGCCCAGGCCATCGCACCGCGGCTGGCGCTGGGCAACATCACCGTCTTCGACCAGAGCGACGGCACCAGCCGCCAGGCGCTGGTCGAAGGCTTCGTGCGCACAGAGCGGGCGGTATTGCTGGGGACGCGCTCCTTCTGGGAGGGGGTGGACATCCCCGGTGATGATCTCAGCGTGGTGGTGATCGTGCGGCTGCCGTTCGCCGTGCCCTCCGACCCGATCTTTGCGGCACGGTCGGAGCAGTACGAGAACAGCTTCATGCAATACGCCGTGCCCGATGCCGTGCTGCGTTTCCGCCAGGGCTTCGGGCGGCTGATCCGCACCAAGACCGATCGCGGGGTGGTGGCGCTGTTCGACAACCGCGTCATCACCAAGCGTTACGGGCAGGTCTTCCTGGACAGTCTGCCGGGCTGCACCGTGGTGCGCGGGCGGCTGGCCGATCTGCCGCGCGCGGCCAGGGACTGGCTGGCGCGCTGAGGGCAAGAGCCTTCGCCGCGGAGAAAGCTTCAAGACCGGGCAACCATTGTCTTTCTCCGCAATGCTCACTCGCAGTTGACGTTGGCCAGGTGCTCTTCGTAGGTGACGGCGAAGGCCACCCCGCCGCCACACGCTGCTGTGTGGTAGCGGTATTCGGTCTGCGCCGGATACACCGCCGCCCTGATGGCCGACAGGCCAGGGCTGTCAATCGGCGTCGGCGGCAGGCCGCGGCGCGTGTAGCTGTTGTAAGGTGAGTCTACTTCCAGGCCGCTGGCCGTCACGCGCGGCCACCAGTTGCCGGGCCGCCCCAGCGCGTACTGCACCGTCACCGTCTGCGCCAGGCGGTTGCCGTCGCGCAGGCGGTTGTAGAGCACGCTGGCGATCAGCGGCTGAATCTCTGGCGCGCGCGACTCCCGTTGCACGATCGAAGCGATGATCAGCGCCTGGTAGAAGCTGACGCCCTGCGCTCCCGCATCCGCGCGCATCTGCGGACTGACGTTCGCCGCGAAGGCGCTCAGCAGCATGTCGCGGAACTGCTCAGCCGTGGTGTCGTTCTGCACGGTGTAGGTGCCAGGGAAGAGGAAACCTTCCAGCGAGGTGCCAGGCGGGCGCTCCATGGCGAAGTCGAAGGGCACGGCCACGTCTGGCCCGGTCGCGGCCAGGAAGTCCCCGCCGGTGAAGAGCGTCTGCGTGGCGTTGATGGCGTCGGCGATCTGCTCGCGCCGCCAGCCCTCGCGCACCACGATTGTGCATGGGCAGTTGGGCGTGCGCGGGCCGCGCAGACCCAGGTCGGTAGCCGGGCCGGAAGGCACCGACGGCGGCGCATTCTCCGCCGCGCCTGGGGGCAGGTAAATCACCTGGTCTACGCGCAGATAGCGGCTGTCCAGGCAGTTGGCCGCCATCAGATCGTCCACTGTCACCGTGCCGCCTGCGCCGAGCACGAAGGCGAAGAGCGTGTCGTCCGGCTGCACGACGTAGCGTTCCCAGCCCGGCGGCGGGGCACAGCCGGCGCTGGTCTGCGTCACCGCCTGATCGCGTGCCGTTTCCGCGGCGACGAAGGCGGTCGGCGTTGGGGGTTGTGTGGGCAACGGGGCGCGGGCGGAAAGGTCTTCCGTGGCGATGAGGGTCGCTGACGGCGTCGCGGTTGGGGTGGCAGGAGGGGTGAGGGTAGGTGTGCTGGTTGGAGTGGGCGTCAGCGTGACAACCTGGGCAGCCAGCGTGGGCAGGTCGGCCACGGCGGGCACGGGCGTCGCGTCGTCGCCATGTCGCACTGACAGGGTCACCAGGGTCAGCGCGATGCCCCAGGTCAACGCGCCCAGACCCAGGGCCAGCGCCGCGGCGTAGCGCCCGGCGCGGTGCTCGGAATTCCGCCAGCGATTCATGCTCCGATTCTAGCGCCTGCCGCGGCCTCTAACCCGACGCCTGCCTGACGATGTGCACGAAACCGTCACAAACCACAAAAGCCCTCGCGCGTGACGCGAAGGCTGGCGGTTGGCGTGCGGAACGCTGGTCGCGGCGGGTCAGTCCTGGCGAGGGATCAGGTACGAGCAGGAGTCGTCCCCATCGAGCTGGCGACTGATGCGCTGTGTCGGCATGCCGATCAGGGTGTCTACCAGCTTCTTGTCCATCTTGCATAGCTCTGGCGTGGTACACGATACCTGCTCATACGGGCAATTGGTGATGGACAGGACTACGCCCTCGCCGTTGTGCGACCAACTGGCCGTGTATCCGTGCTGCTGCAGATAGGCCACGGCATGATCCAGGCGCGTTTCCAGCGGAGCATCGGGCAGCATGGCGCGTTCGGCCATGGCTTGCGCCACGCCATCCAGGATTTTGCCTACCTCGGCAGGAGGGAGCTGCGTCTTGAGCTGCTCCAGCAGGCCCGCTGCCAGCCCCTGGTAGTTGTTGGGGAACTGATCAGCGGCGCGCTCGGTCAGCGTGTAGACGTACTGCGGGCGACCCGGTGCGCTACGGCGGCGCACCGTCGGCGCAGCTACCAGACCGTCCCCCCGCAAAATCTCCAGATGGTGTCGCACTGTCACCGCCGTGATCTTGCCGATGCGCGCACTCAGGTCCGCGACAATCTCGTCTATCGTGGCTTCTTTGCGTTCTTTGAGGATTTCGAGGATGTAGCGTCTGGTCTGTTGCATCGCGTCTGTCTCGCTCCCTGCCTGGCGATATTTACGATATTATTCATAAATTTTAAAAATCTTATCACGGCGTCGCCAAACCTGTCAATTGACAACTGATGGTCTCCATTCTGCCGTTTGTCACAATTGTCACAAGCACTCGCAGGCGGAGCGCGGTTGGTCTATCAACCGGTTGTAAGAGATGGCACTCTCCGCTACACTTGTGGGGGTGTGCGGACACCGCCTGCAACCTGTGCGTAAGGAGCTTTTGAGCATGACGCTACGCTCACAGACAGTTGCG
>DDBP01000273.1 GCA_002332795.1 Anaerolineales bacterium UBA2029
CGGGTGGGGCGTGCCGTCTATCAACGATTTTTGCCGGATGTGCGGGCCGCATATAATAGCTTTGCAGCGGCGCGCTGGCGCTGCTGCCTGAGCGGAATGACTGGGGGAGCAGGGCGCGTTGGGATCGTTACAACTGTTTCTACGGGCGGCGCAGCGGCGTTGGGGCAAGATGAAGCGGCGGTTTCGCCGCGCGCCCATATTGCAGCAGGCGCTGGCACTGCCTGAACCGCATATCAGGCCGGCGTCCGTGCGCGACCTGATCGAGCGCGATTTGCCGCTGGTGTTCACCCCGCGCTCGCCCGTGCGCGAAATTCGCTTCCTGCAAGGCCGCGACGATCTGATCGAAGACATTCGCGGTGCGCTGGTGCACCTGGGATCGGCCATCGTCATTTACGGCGAGCGTGGCGTGGGCAAGACCTCGCTGGCGCAGTTGGCATCGGAAAAGCTGTGCAGGGAGTTACCTTCGCTACAGGGCATCACCCCCATCTATTATTCGGTGAGCGAGAGCGATACCTACCAGCATATTCTAGGGGCGATCCTGCCCCGCCTGGGGGTAGAGAAGATCGTGACCAAAGTGCAGACGACCTCTACCTCCGGCGAGAAGTCGCGCGTTAACCTCTACGTGGCGGAGCTGGAGGACAAGTCTCATACGGAGACCACTACCGCTGCCAAACCATTGGTGGAACCGCTGCTCAGCCCGCAGGTGGTGGTGGATCATCTGCACGGTAAGCGCGGGGTGATCATCCTGGATGACTACGAGCGCATTACCGACCAGGAGACGCGCCATTTCTTCCCCGAACTGATCAAGAAAATCTCCGACAACCGGCTCGCGGTGACGTTGATCGTGGTGGGCATCGGCGACAGCACGCACGATTTGATCAGCGTGCACCCCTCCATCGAGCGCAACCTGACAGCGATCCATGTGCCGCGCCTGACCGACGAGCAGATTCGTCAGATCGCGGTGAATGGCTTTGCGGCGCTGCGTCTGCGGTACGAGCCGGAGGCCGTCGAGCAGATCGTGCGCTATTCGGCCAATTTCCCCTTCTACACACACCGGCTGTGCGAAGGAATCGTGCGGGCATATGTGGCGCAGGCGCGCAACAATCAGCGGCACGATTGGACGATCCGCGCCAGCGATGTGCCGGCGGCGATCCGCGAGGCAGTGCGCAATTCACCGCCGTCGCTCACCGAAGCCTACGAGCAGATCAAGACTTCGGAGCGCGCCCTGCAGGTGGCCTACATCGTGGCTTCGGCACGGGAGGAGCCGCTCACACGGGCGCGCATTCAGGAGTACCTGACGGCATGGGTGGGCGAAGACAAGGACATTGATCACACACTGAAGAAGCTGGTGGATCAAGGCATGCTGCAGCGCCCGGAGACCGGTCAATATTGCTTCTGCAACCCGCTGCAGCGCGCCTATGTAATCCTGCGCTTCCGCGCCGACACACCCGCCGAGCAGTTGGCCCGTATTGACGCAGCGCTGGGGCGCGTCACCCAGTCGGCCTAGCCGGACGGCAAGCATCGTCTCACTGATCGAGTTCCTGCTTCACCGCCTCGTAGAGCGACTCCGCGTGCAGTTCGGCCAGGGTGTAACAGGGGCCGCCCAGGTGTTCGGCCAGTTCCTGCGCCAACCCCTGGTCGAAGGCCGCGTGTTCCATGTTGATGGTCACGTTGCGGATGTCGGCGTCGCGGATCAACTCGGCGATGCGGTGCGCTTCTTCCTGCGGCGGCAGGTCGGTCATGGAGACGTTGCCCGCCCCGTCAGTGAGCAGGATCATCAGCGGCATCACGTCGGGGTGTGCCAGCTTCTGCTGCTGGAAGACCTGGAAGGCCAGGTACAGCCCGGCGGAGAGCGGCGTCTTGCCGCCGACGGGGATATCGGCCAGCGCTTTCTTGGCCAGCGTAACCGAGTTGGTGGGCGGCAGCACCAGTTGGGCGCGATCCTTCTGAAAGACGATCAGCCCTACGCGGTCGCGGCGCTGATAGGCATCGGTCAGCAGGGACATGATCGCGCCTTTGGTAGCGTTCATGCGCTCGGCGACGGCCATGCTCCAGCTCGCATCTACCACGAAGAGGATCAGGTTGGCGGACTTGCGCACGCGCACCTTGCGCTGCAAATCCTCTTTGTGGATGGCGTAGGCCAGGCGATTGGCACGGCGTTCCTGGCTGCGGCGCAGTTGGAACGGGGCAGCGGCGCGCAGCGTGGCATCGAAGGCGATATCGTCGGTACGGTCGCCGGCGGGGCGCGCCTGAATGTAGCGCCCGTTCTTGCGCTCGGTGCGGGTGCGGCTGCGGCGACCCCGCACTTTGCGCGTCAGGCGATCCAGAGGCGTATCGAGGCGGCGGGCGGTGAACTCCTGGCCCGGCTCGACTTGCTTCCCACCTTCCCACCAGCGCGCTTCCAGCGATTCCCGGAAGACGTCCTGCGGCCCTGGCTCCGGTGGTTTCTGGGTGATGTCTTCCTCATGCTGACCGGCAGGCTCGGTCAGCGCCTCACTTTTTTTTCCGTACTCGCCGGGTCTACATCAGCGCGCAGATCAGCCGGTTCCTCGGAGTAGTCCTCGGCGATCTGTTCCAGACGATGCTCCAGTTCCCCTTCGTAGAGCTTGGCTTCGGTGAAGGGGCCGCGTTTGAGACGATGCGGCAGGGCCAGTTCGGCGGCGAGCAGGATATCGCGCTCGGTCACCTGCAGGCGACGTTCGAAGGCAGCGTGTGCTCGCGCGGTCTTGAGGATCACCAGGTCAGCGCGGTGACCGTCCACGCCCAGGCCCGCGGTGAGGTTGGCGATGACGAACAGGTCGCGGCGCGAGTATTCTACCTCGTCCACGATCTGCCGCGCGGCCTCGATCTGCTCGGAGAGTTCATCTTCCTGGGCCTGCCAGGCCCGGCGAAAGGCGACCGGGTCGGCATCGAAGGCGATGTGCCGTTCCAGGATAGCCATGCGGTCTTCGGGGCGGGACAGGCCGGCCACGTCCACCGACAGGGCGAAGCGGTCGAGCAACTGCGGGCGCAGTTCGCCCTCTTCGGGGTTCATCGTGCCCACCAGGATGAACCGCGCCGGGTGCTGGAAGCTGATACCCTCGCGTTCGACGACGTTGACGCCCATGGCTGCCGAGTCCAGCAGCAGGTCTACCACGTGATCGTCCAGCAGGTTCACCTCGTCCACGTAGAGGATGCCGCGATTGGCCGCGGCCAGCACGCCGGGTTCGAAGCGGCGCTCGCCTTTCTGGATGGCCTGCTCGATATCGAGCGTGCCCACCACGCGGTCTTCGGTGGCGCTGACCGGCAGATCAACCAGGCGGGTGCGCCGCCGCTTGACCGGCAGTTCTTCACCGCGGGCCACGCGCTCGCGGCATTCGTCGCACAGCCATTCGGGGTGATTGGGATCGCAGCTAAAGCGACAGTCGGCCACGACCTCGATCTCCGGCAGCAGCGCGGCCAACGCGCGCGCGGCGGTGGACTTGGCCGTGCCGCGCTCGCCACGAATCAACACGCCGCCGATGCTGGGATTGACCGCATTGAGAATGAGCGCGCGTTTCATGCGCTCCTGGCCGACGATCGCAGTGAATGGATAAACAGGTTGTCGAACGGACACCTTACGCCCCTTGGTGATCTGTTGTGTACGCCAACAAGACGATTATAGCGCAATCGGGGCGGATGAGGAGATCGGGTTGAGGCATTTGGGTGCATTTCATTTTTCGGGCGATGGTCTTGAATCGCAGAGACGCCGAGGGCGCAGAGGAGAAAGGTTTCGCCTCTGTGCTCTCTGTGATGATTTCCACAACAACTGAAACGCGCCCCTTTTTGACGTGCTGGTTCGCTTCTGCTACACTTTTGCATAGACGATCATCAATATGAGAGATGGCCGATGGACAAGGTGGAATTCGCCAAGGCGCTGGCCGACGAGACGCGGCAGCAGATCATGGCGCTATGCTGCTGTCGGCAGTTGAGCGTGAGCGACATCGTCAATGCGCTCAACGTCTCGCAGCCGACGGTGTCGCACCATCTGGCGGTGCTCAAGCGGGCTGGACTGGTGCGCAGCGAGCGACGCGGCAAGCAGGTGTTCTACACGCTCAACCACGAGCAGATCGTGGCTGGCTGCTGTCAGGTGGCGGAGGAGTTCGCGCCGGGGTATCCGCTGCGGGTGGTGCAGCCGGAGGAGCGCTGAGCGCCCGCTTTTCTTTTTGTCGTCTTTCATATTGATGCATGTACATATGTCTATGCTCACAGGAGGTTTTTTTCCATGACTTCGCCATCCAACGCCGCTGACGCAGCAAAACTGCGTGCCGCAGTGCGCACCCGCTACGGGGCCATCGCTGCCGGGCGGTCGTCATCGTGTTGTGGCACTGCCAGCAATACACCTGCCACCGTCGCGCTGTATGAGTCGCCTGAGGTCGCCGACCTGCCCGCCGACATCGCCGGACTGTCGCTGGGCTGCGGCGATCCGCTGGCCCTCGCCAGCCTGGAGCCTGGGCAGACCGTGCTCGATCTCGGCTCCGGCGCAGGGCTGGACTGTTTCCTGGCGGCGCAGCGCGTGGGGCCGGGCGGTCACGTGATCGGCGTGGACATGACGCCGGAGATGCTCGACAGAGCGCGCGCCAACGCCCAACGGCTGGGCTTGAGCAACGTCGAGTTTCGCATGGGCGAGATCGAGCATTTGCCAGTGGCCGATGCCAGCGTGGATGTGATCATCTCCAACTGCGTGATCAACCTCAGTCCGGACAAACCTGCCGTCTTCCGCGAAGCCTTCCGCGTGCTCAAACCCGGCGGGCGGCTGAGCGTGAGCGATGTCCTGGCCGAGCACCCGTTGCCGGAATCGCTGCGGGCTGATCTGGAAAGCTGGGGAGCTTGCGTGGGCGGAGCGCTGCCCGTGGCGGAATACGTGGCGGCGCTGGAGGCGGCGGGTTTCGTGGACATACAGGTCGAGCGGCAGTTCGGGGCGGAAGAGGCCGGGCTGGACGCCTGTTGCGGCGGGGAAGCGCTGCCGGTGTTCAGCGGGCGCATCACTGCCCGCAAGCCGGCGGGTATAGCGTCTGGCAGATAGACGGGCGGCTGTTTTTGTGGAACAGTTGCCCGAATCGCCCCAGAGCGTGTTATGCACTTTTCCCCCTCATCCCCTGGCCCCTTCTCCCACGCAAGGCGGGGAACACCTGTGCGAGGTCCGCTAAGTCCCCTCGCCCCGCTCGCGAGGGAGAGGGGATTTAGGGGTGAGGGGAAATTCTGGTGCCAAGTTCATAGCAGCCTCTAGCCCGCCAGCCCGGCAGTACTACTCGGATGTCCATACCCTCTATGAGGCCCTGATCTACACTCCTGGTCAGCAGCAAGGCCTCAGCAACAAAAGCCAAATCTGTTCGGTCGAAGGGGATGACGCAGAGTGAAGGCATGACCTGGCGCGGCTCGTGCGCCGCTTGCGGTGCCTCTCACGCTGCATTCGTGCCTTGCGGCGCGCCGTCAAGTTCTTTGTCTTTGCCTGGAACCAGTGTCAGATGCATAAACGTCAGTTCCCACCCTGTCCGAGATTTCCTATACCCGTGAACTTATCCACTTTCCAGAGCAAAGTTCTTGACAAGCCAAACGATTTGGTATACTCTGGAAACAACTTATTTCACTGAGTGATGAAAGTCGCCATGAGCAAACCACGACGTGGTGATCGAGAGCTAATGCGGGCGATGAACCGCAACCTGATTCTGAACATCATCCGGAGTCAGGGGCCGCTCTCGCGCACACAGCTCACCGAGCTTTCCGGTCTGAGTGTGGGAGCCGTTTCGCAAATCGTCAACGAATTGCTTACCACCGGTTGGGTCTACGAGGTGGGCGAGAGCGACTATACTGGTGGTCGCCGCCAGGTGATGCTTCGGCTGAATCCCACCGCCGGCTATGTGGTCGGTCTGAAACTCATGGAAAACCGCGTCGTAGGCGCAATCTGCGACCTGGAAACCACCGTGCTCAACTACGTCGAGCACCCTCTCACTGGTGTCCACACGCCGGATGCGATCGCCGAGACGTTGGCGCAGATCGTCATTCAGGCGCTCTACGATACCGGCATCACCCGCGAGAAAGTGCGCGGCGTGGGCATCGGTCTTGCCGGTGTGATCAACGGCGAGACAGGCATCGTGCACTATTCGCCGTTCTTCCACTGGCAGCACATCCCGCTCGCTGACCGGGTGTCGCGATATCTGGGGCTACCCGTCTACCTGGACAATGATGTCAATACGCTGACCATCACTGAGCAACTGTTTGGCTCTGGGCGCGATGTGGCCAATTTCGCCGTAATGACCATCGGGCGCGGCGTAGGGTTGGGCGTGGTGATCAATCACGCGATCTATCGCGGACACAAAGGAGGCGTGGGCGAACTGGGGCATGTGACCGTGGTGCCCGACGGCCCTCTGTGCGACTGCGGCAAACGCGGATGTCTGGAAGCACTTGCCGCCGATCCAGCCATCTTCCGCACTGTGCAAGGGAAGCTTGCTCTGGGTGCCCCTCCTACCCTGGAAGCGATTGCTCAGGCAGCAGAACAAGGAAACAAGACCGCGCATGAGGCTTTGGCTCGCAGCGGCTACTACCTAGGCCTGGGGCTGGCGATAGTCGTCAACCTCTTTTGCCCGGACCTGATCATCATCAGCGGCGAAGGAGTCAGCGCGGGCGCGCACCGCCTCAATCCCATGCTCAATACGCTACGCCAACATACCTTCAATGGCCTGCTCGACGGCGTAGAGATTCTGGTCAAAGCGACTGACGACCGGGCCTGGGCCAGGGGAGCCGCCAGCCTGGTCGTAGGCAAGCTGTTTGAGTCGCCGCTGGTTAGTTCCCAATCGTCAGTCAGCACTCAGTAGTTTTTTTGAGCAGAAATTTTCAGTCATTGAAGAAAGGTAGCGTGTGGCCGGTAACCGTGGCATACGAAAATGGGGATGGGTGCTGATCTTTCTGGCCCCCAGCCTGATTGGTCTGCTGGTATTCACCGTAGGCCCCATCCTTTATTCGCTCCGGCTGACCCTCTACGATTGGAATCTGCTCTCCGAGCCGCGCTATATCGGCACCAGGAATTTCGAGGAGCTTTACCACGATCAGGAATTCTGGACTGCTTTCGGACATACGCTGACTTATCTCATCCTCTATATCCCGGCGGTGCTTGTGCTGGCATTGGGCACAGCGCTGCTGCTCAACCGGCCCCTGCGCGGCATGGCCTTTTTCAGGACGGCGACTTTCATCCCGGTGGTATCGTCATGGGTGGTCGTCGCTCTCATGTGGAAGTGGATTTTCAACCCGCGTTATGGTTTGCTGAACTACTTGCTCGCCCAGGTTGGCATCCGAGGGCCTGCTTGGCTGTTCGATCCCGATACGGCGCTCTATGCGATCATCATCGCCAGCGTCTGGAAAGACATTGGGTTTATTGCTGTCATGTATCTGGCTGGCCTGCAGGGTATCTCTGTCACGTACTATGAGGCCGCGCATATTGATGGTGCGCGCCCCTGGCAGACGTTCTGGTATATCACTCTGCCTCTTCTCACCCCGACCACGTTTTTTGCGTTGATCATCTCGCTGATCAACGGCTTCCAGATATTCGAGCAGGCGTGGCTGATGCCGGAGAGCTTCGCGCGCAGCGGCACGACCGTCGTGGTGGAGCAGATTGTAAACAACGCTTTTCGCTACAACCGCATGGGCTATGCAGCCACCATGTCGTGGGTGTTGTTTGCGGTGATCTTCGCCGTCACGCTGATTCAACTCCGGCTGCAGAGTAGATGGGTGCATTACGAACTATGAACCGCACAGCGATAGCAGCTACCCCGGCACCTCGCCCGCTGGTCTCGGCAGCGTTCTTGGACGGGCTGGCGTATCTGTCCCTGGTGATGTTGGCCCTTGTCATGCTGATTCCCTTCATCTGGATGGTCAGCACCTCGCTGAAACCGGTGGAATACGTTCTGCGGGCCGAACCGCAGTTCATCCCCGATCCTCTCAGCACGAACAGCTACACCGACCTGTTCAAGCTGATGCCCGTTGACCGGATGCTCCTGAACAGTGCCCTGGTCTCGGTAGTGGGTACAGCAGGGCGCGTCGTTGTGTCGGCGATGGCGGCATATGCTTTTTCGCGGCTGGAATGGCGGGGGCGCAACCTGGTATTCGTGCTGTATCTCTTGACGATGATGGTTCCCCGTCAGGTGACGCTCATCCCCCAGTTCATCCTGGTTCGTGAGCTGGGCTGGGTCAACACCTATCAAGGGCTGATCCTGCCTGGGCTGTTCAGTGCGTTTGGTGTGTTCCTGTTGCGGCAATCCTTCCTGGGCATGCCGCGCGAGTTGGAAGAGGCAGCCTTCATTGACGGGGCCAATCATCTCACCGTCTTCTGGCGGATCGTGTTGCCATTGTCCCGGCCCGCCCTCGCGACGCTGTCCGTTCTCAGCTTCATGGAATATTGGAACTCGTATCTGTGGCCGCTGTTCGTGGCGCGTAAAGATGTCTTTATGACGCTACCGGTTGGCCTGGCCAAATTACAAGGAGGTCCCAGGGCACTGACACAGTGGAATATGGTCATGGCGGGGGCAGTGATCACCGTGCTGCCCATTCTCATCGCGTATTTGTTGGCTCAGAAGTGGTTTGTTCGCAGCGTGACTCTCAGCGGCATCAAGGGATAGACCACCCTTCGTTTCCCATGCACGATTTGTTGATTGGAGGAACCTTGCCATGTCTCGCAAATTGCTTGTCGCGCTCGTGATCGTCAGCCTGCTGGCTGCCATGTTGCCAGCGGCAAGCCTGGCCCAAAGCCAGGTGACGATCCGCTATTTCAACTTCTCGTCCGATCCCGATCACGTCGAGGACCTGGCGCGCATCGTCCAGGCCTTCGAAGCGCAAAATCCGGGGATCAAGGTCGAGGTCTCCAGCGCACCCTATAGTGACTACTTCACCCTACTGCAGGCGGACTTCGTAGGAGGCGATCCGCCCGATGTGTTCGAGTTGAACTACGAGAATTTCGTTAGCTACGCGGCCAACGAGGTGTTGCTCGACTTGAGCGCCTATCTGCCTGAGGAAACGCCCTACTATCCGCGTGCACTGGCCGCATTCCAGTACAAGGGCATTCAGGGCGCACTGCCAGAGACCTTCTCTACCGTGCTGCTGTTCTACAACAAAGACCTCTTCGACCAGGCTGGCGTGGCCTACCCTACCCCTGACTGGACCTGGGCCGACGCCGTCGCTGCGGGCAAAGCGATCCGGGCGTTGGGCGACGACATCTGGGGGCTTTACTCGCCCATCCAGTTCTGGGAGTTCTACAAGAAGGCCGGGCAGAACGGCTGCCAGTTCTTCAACGAGGACATGTCCGAGTCTACGATCAACGCACCCGAATGCGTTGAAGCGCTGGAGTTGATGCTCAGCTTCATCGAAGAAGATGTGATGCCCGACGCGGTCGAAATGGCGGGCGTCTCGAACGAAGATCTGTTCAAGCAAGGCAAGCTGGGCATGGTCGTCACGGGCATCTGGATGTTCGCCCTGTTTCAGGATGCGCCTTTCGAATGGGACATCGAGCTTGAACCGGGTATGGCTAACAAGGGGCATCATTTCTTCGCCAACGGTGTGGCTGTGGCCGCCAGTACAGAGCATCCTGAGGAAGCCGCGGCCTGGGCGCAGTTCCTCACCGCCAGCGAGGAAGCTGCCACTATCCGCGTCGAAACCGGCTGGGAACTCCCCGCGCTCGACAAACCCGAATACTTCGAGTCCTATCTGGCGCTTGACAAGCCCGCCAATCGCCGAGCCGTCTTTGCAGCGCTGGAAAGCCCGATCGTGCCGCCGGTGATCGAACGTCAGAATGAAATGCAGGACACGATCAACAACCTCCTCAACGCAGTTGCCAATGGGGAGCTTGATCCCCAGACCGCGCTCGATATGGCCAAGCAAGAACTCGACAAACTGATCCAGTAGCTCTCCCGAGGCTGATGGCGGAGAGTGTGGCCGCCATCAGCCTCCTTTGAGTGATGCTATGAATCTGATTGCAAGCAGTCTGGAGACGATCCTCGCCGGGCAAGTGCCCAGCGGCGCTTACGTGGCCTCGCCGACGTTCTCGCAGTACCGTTACTCGTGGTTGCGCGACGGTACATGGATCGCCTACGCGATGGACAGCGTTGGCAGGCACGACAGCGCTCGTGCCTTCTATCTTTGGGTCGGACGGGCGCTGGCGGGCCAGCAGGGCCGGCTCGAACGGCTGTGGCAAAAACTCCAGCGCCACGAGACACCCGACGAAGCAGACTACCTGCCGACGCGCTTCACGCTCGATGGAGAGATCAGCTCTGATTTCTGGTGGGACTTCCAGCTCGATGGTTACGGCACCTGGCTGTGGGGGCTGGCGGCGCATGTAGACCTCACCGACGATCGCGACCTGTGGGCTACTCTCGAACCCTGGGTAGCACTAACCGTACGCTACATTGCAGCACTGTGGCAGTCTCCCAACTACGATTGTTGGGAAGAACACCGCGAGCGTATTCACGTCAGCACGCTGGCAGCGCTCTACGGCGGGGTGAGTGCTGTGCAGCGTCACAGCCCCGCCCTGGTGCCTGACAGTCTACCTGAGGATATCCGCTCCTTCACGCTGGAAACAGGAATCGCTCCCGAAGGCCATCTGGTCAAGTACCTTGGCTCTAGCGCGGTAGATGCCAGCCTGCTTTGGGCGGCAGTGCCCTATCGCCTCGTTGAAGTCACCGACGAACGCTTTGGCCAAACGCTGGCCCGGATCGAGCGCGATCTGCACCGTTCGGGCGGCGGCGTATACCGCTACCAGGATGATGTGTACTACGGCGGCGGAGAGTGGCTTCTGCTGACGGCATGGCTGGCCTGGGTCTATCTTGAGTTGGATCGCGTGCCCGAAGCATGCGACCTGCTGGCCTGGATCGAGGCGCAGGCCACGCCCGACGGCGCGCTGCCCGAACAGGTCTCCGATCATCTGCTTCATCCTGAACACTATGCCGAATGGCAGCAGCGCTGGGGCAAAGTGGCATGCCCGCTGCTATGGTCGCACGCGATGTACCTGATCGTCAAATCCTTACTCGAAAAGAGAATCTAGCATGGTGGAAATCATCCACACTCCCAGGGGACAGGAACACCCCTACGAACAATTGCCGGAAGAGCGCTTTCCTCGCGAGCCGCTGGCAGGGGAAACTTTTGAAGTGGGCATTGTCACCCGTCCGCCTGGCCAGGTGAGGGCTGTCCGCGTTCTCACGCGGCAGGACGGTGTCGCCGGGCCGATCGTCGCCGCCTACCGGATTGCCGACTGGCAGCCGCGACGGGAAGCAGGGGTCGGAGCAGAATTTCTGGAGCGGATGGTCGCCATCGAGCAGGATGTCTGGCGGGCACAACTCACCGCGCCTGCATGTGGCCATACTCTCACCTACTGGATCGAAGCCGACGGATACACCACCCCGGAATATGTCTTGCGCGGCGAAGCATGGCAGGCGTCCCCCTACACCCTGTCGCTGGTCGAGGCCCAGGCGGGACAGTGGACCATGTCGCTCCAGCGTGGACAGGGCGAGAGGCTACCCATGCTTCCCACTCCGCTGCCTGCCATCCAAACGGTTGAATGGCTGACCGATGGCGCGCGCGCCCGACGGGTGCGCCTTGCCTTCGCCTGCGCGTCCGAAGAAGCGTTCTTCGGCCTGGGCGAGCGTTTCAATGCCCTCAATCAACGCGGTGAGATTCTCGACGTGCGTTGTTACGAGCAGTACAAGAACCAGGGAAAGCGCACCTACCTACCCATTCCCTTCCTCCTCTCTTCCGAAGGGTACGGTGTGTATGTCGCCAGCGCCCGCTGGATGCAATTCGACCTGGCCGCCAGTCAGCCAGATCGCTGGGTGCTGGAAGCCGATCTGGGGCCGGACGAGACTCTGTCCCTGATCTGGTTTGCTGACGATTCGCCACTGGAGATCATCGGTCAGTTTGCCCGGCTGACGGGACCGGTGGTGCTGCCGCCCCTGTGGGCTTTCGGCCTGTGGATGAGCGGCAACGAGTGGAATTCGCAGGCCCGTGTGCAGCACGAGGTCGAA
>DDBP01000274.1 GCA_002332795.1 Anaerolineales bacterium UBA2029
GCGCGTCAGCGCCGAGTGGGGGTGAGGTAAAGCGGAGCGCGGCAAAACTGCCTGATACATTTTGCACGCACCCCGATCTTTGTTTGTATTGATGACGAACAAATCTTGCGCTACAATCTGACTGTAGAATTGGCCTTTCGCCCCGTTCACTGCATGACGCGCGAGCCGGGGTTGTGCTACAATGGAAGCAGTGTCAGCGAAGGAGGTGAAACACCATCACGACCTGAGCAGACAGAAATGCACCTTTGCCCACCAGAGAGTGTCACTTCGTTTGCAGTAACACAAGGAGAAAAAAGACTATGAAGAAGCTTGTTGGTCTGATCGCTGTCCTGGCTTTTGTGGTGGCCTTCGTGCCCGCCCAGCAGACGCCGGTCTCGCAGGCGCAGGAAAAGGTGACACTGACCATCGAGAGCTGGCGCAACGATGACCTGGTCATCTGGCAGGATGTGCTCATCCCGGCGTTCAACGCCCACTACCCCGACATTGAGGTGATCTTCGCCCCCACCGCCCCCGCCGAATACAACGCAGCGCTCGACGCCAAGCTGCAGGGTGGCACCGCCGGCGACCTGATCACCTGCCGTCCTTTCGACAAGTCGCTGGAACTGTTCAACAAGGGCTATCTGGCTCCCCTGAACGATCTACCTGGCATGGAGCACTTCGGCCCGGTGGCCCGCAGCGCGTGGATCACCGATGACGGCTCGACGGTCTTCTGCGTGCCGATGGCATCGGTCATCCATGGGTTCCTCTACAACGTGAAAATCTTCGAGGAACTCGGCCTGACCGAGCCGCAGACCGAAGAAGAATTCCTGGCCCTGCTGCAGAAGATCAAGGACGAGAGCGACTACGCCCCCCTGGTGATGGGCACGCACGATCAGTGGGAAGCTGCCACCATGGGCTTCCAGAACATCGGCCCCAACTACTGGAAGGGTGAGGAAGGCCGCCTGGGCCTGATCAACGGCACCATCGGCTACAACGAAGACGGCTTCCTGGAAGCGTTCCGCGCCCTGGCCCGCTGGAAGGACTATCTGCCCGAAGGGTATCAGGCGCCGACCTATCCGGACGCGCAGAACCTGTTCGCTGTGCTGGAAGAGGGCGCCATCTATCCGGCGGGGTCGTGGGATATCGGCTACTTCCAGCAGCTCAACCCCGACCTGGAGATGGGCGCGTTCAAGCCGCCTGTGCCCGCCGGCGCTGAGAAGTGCTACATCAGCGATCACGTGGACATTGCCATCGGCCTGAATGCGGCCAGCCCCAACAAGGAAGCCGCTCTGAAGTTCCTGGAATGGGTGACCACGCAGGAGTTCGCGCAGCTCTACTCCAACGCCCTGCCCGGCTTCTACTCGCTGTCCGATCACGAGATCACGGTGGACAACCCGGTGGCGCAGGAGTTCCTGAGCTGGCGCAACGAGTGCGAGTCCACCATCCGCTCGTCCTACCAGATTCTCTCGCGTGGCGAGCCGAACAACGAGCAGGACCTGTGGCAGTACAGCGCTGCAGTGCTCAACGGCACGATCTCGCCTGAGGAAGCCGCCAACAAGGTGCAGGAAGGCCTGGCCTCCTGGTACGAGCCGCAGAAGAATCGCGCCAAATAAGATCGCCGATCGTCTTGAGGTGCCGGTAGAGCCTATCGGCACCTCACTTTTGTTGCCACCTTACTTTGGGAGAGAGTTCCCCCATGAAGCTGGCCACGCAATTCAGAGACGGACGGCGGTTCCCCTTTCATATCATCGTCTTTCTGGCTCCCGCGGTAATCGTCTACACCATGTTCATGATCTATCCCTTGGTGGACTCGCTGCGCCTGAGCCTGTATACGTCTGATGGTCGGGGACACGAGACATTCGTCGGTCTGGACAACTACCACAAGTTGATCACCGATCCCCTGTGGGAACCGCGTCTGAAAGGTGCCATCCTCAACAACATCAAGTTCTTCGCCATCCATATGCTGGTGCAGAACCCGCTGGGGTTGTTGCTGGCTTCGCTGCTCAGTTCTCCGTATATCCGCGGGCGCACGATCTACCGCACGCTGATTTTCACGCCTACTGTCCTGTCGGTGGTGCTGATTGGCTTCATCTGGAGCATGATTCTCAGCCCGCTGTGGGGCATCTCTGGCGACTTTTTCACCGCCATTGGCCTGGAGCAATACGCCAAGAAGCCCTGGCTGGGGCTGGAAAGCACCGCCCTGACCACCCTCTCGCTGGTGTCCGTCTGGCAGTGGGTCGGTCTGCCCATGATGCTCTTTCTGGCAGCGCTGATCGGCATCCCCGACGAGCTGATCGAAGCAGCACGGGTGGACGGGGCCACAGGTTGGGGGGTCTTCTGGCGCATCAAATTCCCGCTCATTCTGCCTACGGTGGGCATCGTCAGCGTCCTGACCTTCGTCGGCAACTTCAATGCTTTCGACCTGATCTACGCCACGCAGAAGGTGAACGCTGGCCCCAACTTCTCCACCGACATCCTGGGCACGTTCTTCTACCGCACCTTCTTCGGGCAGCAACTGCAGCCCGGTAACCCGACCATGGGCGCGACCATCGCCGGCGTGATGTTCCTGATCATCCTGGCTGGTGTCTTGCTCTACATGTTTGGCTGGCAGCGCCGCATCACTCAGGTCGAGCTGTAGGAGGGAAGCCATGTCTTCGCCCGTGACCACCTTCCTGCGACGCTTCCGCCCGGCCCAGAAGGCGCAACTGATGGCTGCGCACGCCATCCTGCTGGCCTACACGGCGCTGGCGCTCTTTCCCATTGTGCTCATCCTGATCAACTCGTTCAAGACGCGCAAGGCCATCTTCAAGACTCCCTATGCCCTGCCCAATAAGGAAACCTGGAGTCTGGTAGGCTACGAGACGGTGTGGGAACGCGCCAACTTCCCCGACTATTTCCGCAACAGCCTGATCGTCACCCTGGGGGCGCTGGCGTTGATTCTGCTTTTCGGCACGATGGCCGCCTGGGCGCTCTCCGAATACCGTTTTCCCGGCAACAACCTGATGGGCCTGTACCTGGCGCTGGGCATCATGATCCCCATTCGGCTGGGCACGGTCAGCATCCTGCGATTGTGCGTCAGGCTGGGCATCGTAGATACCCTGCTGGCGCTCATCCTGGTGTATACGGCGTCCGGCCTGCCCCTGGCCATCTTCGTGCTGACCAACTTCATGAAACAGGTACCCCGTGACCTGAAGGATGCGGCGCGGGTTGACGGGGCCAGCGAATACCGCATCTACCGCATGATCCTGCCGCTGGTACGCCCGGCCATTGGCACCGTGGCCGTCTTCAACATGATCCCCATCTGGAACGACCTGTGGTTCCCGCTGATCCTGGCTCCCTCGGAGCGCAACAAGACGGTCACGCTGGGCGCGCAGACGTTCCTGGGGCAGTTCGTCAGCGACTGGAACGCCGTGCTGGCCTCGCTGACGCTATCTGCCGTGCCAGTGGTGATCCTGTACATCATCTTCTCGCGACAGCTCATCCGGGGCCTGACGGCGGGCGCGGTGAAGTGAGTTGGCACCGGCAAAGACAGGACAGGCTGCACAACAAGAGAGGCAAAGATGTTACGGGTAGGCATTGTGGGGTCTGGTTTCATGGGGTCGTTTCACGCCGCCGGTTGGAGCCAGACTCCCGCGGAACTCGTCGGTTTTCATTCGCTCGACCAGAGTCAGGTCGAGAAGCTCATCGCCCGCTACGGCGGACGCTCCTTCCCCACGCTCGACGCTCTGCTGGACGCAGTGGACGTGGTAGACATCTGCACGCCCACACACCTGCATCACGCCATGATCATGCAGGCGGCAGCCAGGGGAAAACACATCCTCTGCGAAAAGCCGCTGACCCGCACGGTTGCCCAGGCCGAGGAAGCGCTGGCCGCCTGCCGGGCCGCTGGCGTAACCCTGCTGGTGGCGCACGTGGTACGCTTCTTCCCGGAATACGCGCAGGCAAAAGCCATCGTCGAGCGCGGTGAGATCGGGCGCGTGGGCGTGGTGCGGCTCAAGCGCGTCAGCTTCCAGCCGAAACTGCAGAGCGACAACTGGTTCCTCGATCCGGAAAAATCTGGCGGCATGATCCTCGACCTGATGATCCACGATTTCGACTACGCCCGCTGGGTGGCTGGCGAAGTCGAAAGCGTCTTCGCCAGGAGTGTGCGCAGCGCCCGCCCCGACGCGCCGGGCGACTACGCTCTGGCCATCCTGCGGCACAGGAACGGCGCGCTATCGCACATCGAGGGGGGCTGGGCTTATCCGCCGCCCATGTTCCGCACCAGCCTGGAAATTGCCGGAGATGGCGGGCTGATCGAGCACCCCGCGGGCAGTTCGGTGCCGCTGGGGATTCACCTGCAACAGAAAGCGGCAGGGGATAGCGCGGACATCGCCGTGCCCGCCAGCCCGCTGCTGGAAGACCCCTACATCACCGAGATCAAGCACTTCTACGACGTGCTGGCGCATGGCACAACGCCGCGCGTCACCGCCGAAGATGGGCTGGCCGCCCTCAAGATCGCTTTCGCGGCCATCGAGTCGGCCCGGACGGGCCAGCGCGTGACGTTGTAGGAGGTGCCCCATGCGATTCGCCATCATGAGCTTTGCCCATCTGCACGCCGAAGCCTACATCCAGAACCTGCGCGCCATCCCTGGCGTGGAGATGATCGGCTTCGCCGACGACGACCCCGACCGCGGGAAGCACTTCGCCGCGCTCTACGACACGCGCTGGTTCCCCAGCTACGAGGCGCTGATCGCCGAGAAGCCCGACGGCGTGATCATCTGCGCTGAGAACGCGCGTCACCGCCCCCTGGCGGAGATGGCCGCCGCCGCGGGTATCTCCGTGCTGTCGGAAAAACCACTTGCCATCACGCTGGCCGATGCCCAGGCAATGGTCGAGGCGTGCCAGCGGGCGGGTGTGGTGCTGATGACCGCCTTCCCCATGCGCTTCAGTGCGCCGGTCATCGAGGCCAAGAAGGTAGTGGATTCCGGCGCACTGGGGACGATCTACGGGTGCAATGCCACCAACCAGGGTCAGCTACCCCGCCTGCACACCGCCTACCCACGCGACTGGTTCGTGGACAAAGTACTGGCCGGTGGCGGTGCGGCAGCCGATCACACAGTACACGTGGCCGATCTGCTGCGCTGGTACTTCCAGAGCGAGGTCGTGGAGGTCTACGCCGAACTCAACCATATCTTCTATCAGGAACCGGGCATCGAGGTGGAGACCGGCGGATTGATCATGCTCTCCTTCGCCAACGGTGCGTTCGCGACGATTGACTGTAGCTGGAGCAAGCCCCCCCATTACCCCACCTGGGGCGGCCTGACCATGGAACTGGTGGGCGAAGGCGGGCTGCTGACGCTCGATCCGTTCCGGCAGGTGATGACTGTCTACGGCAAGGACGCGCCGCGCCCGCGCTGGGCCTACTGGGGGTCCGATCCCAACCAGGCCATGATCGACGAGTTCGTGGCTGCCGTGCGCGACAAGCGCGCTCCGGCCATCACTGGCTACGACGGCTACAAAGCCGTGGAGATCGTTGAAGCGGTCTATCGTTCGGCGGAGAGCCGCCAACCGGTAAGGCTACCCCTGTCGTAAGCGCCTGGGCCAGGTCAACACAACGGGCAGGTATCGCGCCTGCCCGTTTTTCTTGCATCCTGGCGGTCTTATAGGGGGCTGTTTCATTTGTCCGGCTGCACCAGCATCACCGGGCAACGGGCGTTCTTGATCACCTGCTGCGCGACGCTGCCCATCAGCCAGCGGGCCAGGCCAGTACGCCCGTGCGTGCTCATCACCACCAGGCTGATCCCTTCCTCCGTCTCCACGTAATCGCAGATGGCCTGGGCTGGATTGCCGCCGCGGATGATCACCTCTCGCGCGCGCAGCCCTTCCTGGCGCAGGCTGTTGCGCAGCGCGATCAGTTGTTCCTGCATCTGCTCATATGCCTGATCGGCGATCTGCTGCTGCCCGGCCAGCGCCCATTGACCGGCGTAGTCGCCGCTCCTGGGCTGATAGACGTGCAACAAGACCAGTTCGGCATCGTGCACGCGGGCGAGTTCGGCAGCACGCGGGATCGCGCTTTCCGACCAGCGCGATCCATCCAGAGGCACGACGATGCGCTGATACATAGGCCGTACCAGCAGCAGCGGCACGGGGAAGCTGTTGATGGCCCGTTCGACGCCAGAGCCAAAGAGCCAGCGCAACATGGCCGTGCGCCCCTGCGTTGACATCACCACAGCGCTGATGCGCTCAGAGTCAATGACCTGGTACAGCGCTTCGGCCAGGTCATGCGCGGAGACATGCTGCGTGTACGTGCGCACGTCTGCCGCGCGCAGGTCTTTGCGTAACCCTTCCAGATAGGTATTGACCCACGCCTGATCGCGCGCGCCATCCTGTGCAGCACTGGAGTCTGCCGCCTGACCGGACAGGTGCTCCAGATAGAGCAAGACCAGGTCGGCATCGTGTTTCACGGCCAGGTCAGAGGCAAAGCGGATGGCGAATTCCGCTGCCGAGGACCCGTCGAGCGGCACCAGGAGCCGGTTGTAGATGCGGGCGGGTGTCATGCTCGCGTCTCCGCGCCTCTAGAGAATCTGCGACAGGAACAGCTTGGTGCGCTCGTGCTGCGGGTTGGTGAAGAAGTGTTCGGGCGTGCCCATCTCCACGATGCGCCCCTCGTCGAAGAGCACGATGCGGTCGGCCACCTCTCGCGCAAAGCCCATTTCGTGCGTCACTACCAGCATGGTCATGCCGCTTTGGGCCAGTTCCTTCATCACGTCCAGCACTTCCTTGATCATCTCCGGATCGAGCGCTGAGGTCGGCTCGTCGAACAGCATGATCTTGGGTTGCATGGCCAGCGCACGGGCAATGGCCACGCGCTGTTGTTGCCCGCCGGAAAGCTGCCCCGGATACTTGTGCGCCTGTTCAGGGATGCCCACTCGCTCCAGCAGTTGCAGCGCCAGTTCTTCGGCGACACGGCGGGGCTGCCGCCGCACATAACGCGGAGCCAGAGTGATGTTGTCGAGCACCGTCAGGTGAGGGAACAGGTTGAACTGCTGGAAAACCATGCCGATCTCACTGCGAATGGCGGCGATGTTGCGCACATCGTGACTCAGCTCGATGCCATCTACGATGATCTGACCTTCCTGGTGCTCCTCCAGCCGGTTGATACAGCGGATGAACGTAGACTTGCCCGAACCGGAGGGGCCGATGATCACCACCACTTCCTGCGGCATCACTTCCAGGCTGACATCTTTGAGCACATGGAAGTTGCCAAACCACTTGTTCACGTTGCGGCAGATGATGATCGGTTCAGGAGACTTCGTTTCGCTCATAGGTCTTCCTCACCTCGTGGCCGACTGTCTCACCGCCAGCGATCGGGCAGACGCTGTCACAGACGGCGAATGCTCCCCGCGCCGGACTGCTCCAGGCGGCGGCTCACGTCGGACATGGCGTAGCTGATCACAAAGTAGATGATGGCGATGACGATATAGGCCTCGCGCTGATAGGGGCGGTAGATGGCCTGACCGCTGACAATGCGATCCACAATACCCACCAGCTCGAACAGCCCCACTACCGCCACCAGCGATGTATCCTTGAACAGGCTGATGAACTGCCCCACGATGGCGGGGATGACAGCGCGAAGCGCCTGCGGCAACACGATGAAGGTCGTCGTCAGCAAGGGATTCAGCCCCAGGGCACGCGCCGCCTCGATTTGCCCGTGCGGGATGATCTGCAGGCCGCCGCGCACGTTCTCGGCCAGGTAAGCAGCGCTGAACAGCGTCACGCCCACCATCATGCGCACCGTCAGGTCCATGTTCGACAGCGCCGTTGCAAAGAACGGCACGATTTGCTTGGCCATGAACAGGATGGTGATCAGCGGCACGCCGCGCACCGACTCAATGAACAGGGTGCACGTCCACTTGATGGCGGGCAGTTCGCTGCGGCGGCCCAGCGCCAGCAGCACGCCGAGAGGAAAGGACGCCGTAATGCCCACCACCGTCAGCAGAATGGTCAGCAACAGGCCGCCCCACACGGAAGTCGGCACCAGCGGCAGCACCCGTGACCCCTCGAATCCGCGCAACAGAATCAGGATCACGGGAGCAGCCAGAATCCATCCCGTCAGCGCCGCGCGCCGTACCCACTTCTCGCGCTTGCCGAGCGTGCCAATGACCCAGGCGTCGAAGAAGAGCGCCGCCCCCACCAGGCACGGCAGCGCAATATGGCTGAAGAAGGGCCGCACCTGCAGGCTGATGAATTCGCTGAAGGTACGCGAGCCTTCGAACCGATAGGCGGCTTCCTCGGCCAACAGCGCTCGCTGGACAGAGGGTAGCGGGCCGTACTGCTCGATACGCTGCTGCGCCGCTGCCTCCTGGCTGGGGAAAATCTCGACCCCACGAATCCGCAGCCAGGCATAGCCCTGGTTATCGCCTGCCCCGCCGTTGACAGAGTCATCGCGCCGCATTTCCAGCACATACCAGTCATCGGCAGGCAACACGTATTTCAGCGTGCCGCCCGCCGGGTCGGCGATGAACTGTCCGCTGGCCGACCCCGGAGCCGGGGGCACCACTTTGCCATCCCCGTCCAGCAGGCGCATTGAGACAGAGAGGTTATACTGACTCAGGTCAACCTCCCCCGCCCGCGCTTTGAAAGCCTGCGTAGACCATTCGGTGCGCGACTGATTCTCGACGAACCCCACCAGCCTCTCTTCGGCATCCGCCAGGTCAGTGAGCGGATCGAAAGTGAACGAGACTTCCTGACCTTTCAGGCCGACAAAGACGAAGCTGGCAGGTTCACGCTGGGGTTCGACCAGCACATAGATAGTCGGCTGAGGCACCTGTGCGCCGATGACCGGCACAACGACAAGCATCGCCAGGACAAACAGGACCACCAGGAAGGTACTGCGCGGCAGACGCCCCCACACGCCGAACCCCAGGCCACTCAGGAAAACCAGGATGCCCGCCGTCAGTTCCATGCGCCAGATTTCGCGCCGGTCATAAAGGCCGCTGGTGAGCAGACGCAGGTTGTTGTAGATGACACCCCATTGAGCGCTGCGCACCGTCCAGGACAGAAATACCCACAGGAACCACACGATGAGCGCCGCGGTGATCACCGTTGCCACCGAGTTCACCTTGCTGCTGAACAGGTTGGCGCGCATCCAGCCCAGCGGCCCCACCTCGGTGATCGGAGGGCGTCGGCTGGGTGGCGGTTCCGGCGGTGCCACATAGAAATCGCGATCCTTTGCCAGGCCGCTCATGTCACCGGCTCCTCAGGCGCAGACTGTAGTTGACCGCGTTCATCACCAGCGAAATCGTCAGGCTGGTCGCCAGATAGATCGCCATCATGATGGCGAAGACAGCCACCGACTGCCCCGTCTGGTTAGAAATGATGCTGGCAATGTTGTACACATCGAAGAATCCGATGGCAACGCCCAGGCTGGAGTTCTTGGCCAGGTTCAAATACTGGTTGCCGAGCGGCGGGATGATCAGGCGCAGCGCCTGCGGCAACACGATCAGGCGCAGCATCTGACTGTTGGTGAACCCCTGTGCCCGCGCCGCCTCGATCTGCCCGTAGGGGACAGCCTGAATGCCCGCGCGCACGATGTCGGCGATGAAAGCCGCCGTGTAGAGGATCAACCCCAGCGTGAGGGTGATGTATTCCATCGAGAGCTTGTCACCACCCTCGAAGTTGAAGCGGCTGAGCTGGGGCGATTCCACCCGGAAGGGAGTGCCGGCCAGCAACCACCCAGCCGCCGCAAAGAGCAGCACGGTCGGCACGAACCAGCGCAGCACATTCGCCGGTTGACCGGTGCGATCCTGCACGCGCAGCCGCCACACCCATAGCGCGATGCCCAGCGCCAGCCCTGCCAGCAGGCATACGTAGAAGATTTCGACGGAGTCAGTGCTCTGAATCGCGGGAAAATTGACCGCCCGACGGTTCACGTAGATCGGCCCAGGCAGCTTATAGGAGTCCTGGATGCGCTCCGGCATGGTCACACGCAGGCCACGGTACAGGAAATAGAGCTGCACCAGCAACGGCGTATTGCGAAACAATTCGATATAGGCGATGGTGACCGAGCGCACCAGAAAGTTGCTGGAAAGCCGCCCGATGCCGATCAGCACGCCCAACACGGTCGCGCCCGCCAACCCCACCACCACCACGCGCAGGGTATTCCTGAAGCCGATGAACAGCGCTTCCCAGTTGGATGTCCTGGCAGGATCGAAGTTGGTCGTGCCCTCTGAGATGTTGGTGCCGAAGGGCCGGTCGAACACGCGGAAGTTGATCGCCATGCGGTTGTCGGCCAGGTTGTTGACCAGATTGTGAATCAACGTGTAGCCGAAGGCGATCACAGCTACCAGAAACAAGACCTGCAAGAAAGCCTGAATGAAACGAATATCGCGCCAGAAGGGGACCGGCGCATGGCGGGCGGCGACAAAGGTGGAAGTTCGTTGATCGGGCATGGCTCGATCCTGTCGTCACACAGGGTCAGGCACAGACGCCATGTGATCGGGGATAATTCCCGGAGGCGCAGAGCGCCCGCGCCTCCGGGTTGCCTTGCAGGCTAACGTAATGTCCGCATTCTACCGCCAGGCTGGCGCATAGATCAAACCACCGTCCGTCCAGAGCGCGTTCAGGCCGCGCTCCAGCCCCAGCGGCGTGTTGACACCCACGTTGCGCTCGAAGATTTCGCCGTAGTTGCCCACAGCCCGGATGATATTGACGACGAAGTCGTTGTCCAACCCCAGCAGCGAGCCGCTGGCCTGATCACCCTGCCCCAGGAAACGCTGAATGGCCTGATCGTCGCTGGCCAGAAACTCGTCAATGTTGGCCTGGGTGATCCCGAACTCCTCGGCCTGGATGGTCGCAAAGACCGTCCAGTTGACCACATCGGCCCATACCGGGTCGCCCTCGATATAGGCAGGGGTCAACGGCTCTTTAGAGATCACATCGGGCAGAATGACGTACTTGCCCGGATCGGCAGTGCCGCTGCGCAGACCGGCAAGCTGACTGATGTCCGAAGTGAGCGCATCGCAACGGCCTTCTTCCAGACCACCGATCGTCTCAGCGGGTTTTTCGAACTTGACCAGCTCGTAGGTGAAGCCGCGCTTCTCCATCGCTTCGGTGATGTTCAGTTCGGTGGTCGTGCCGGTCAGCACGCAAATGGAGGCGCCGTTCAGGTCATCAATCGAAGACACGCCCAGGTCTGCCGGAACCATGACTCCCTGCCCATCGTAGAAGGTGGTCGGGCCGAAGTCTATGCCCAGTTCGGCGTCGCGCTGCAGGGTCCAGGTTGCGTTGCGGAAGAGCACGTCAATCTGACGGTTCTGAATGAGCGTGAAGCGCTCCTGAGCCGTTGTCTGCACGAAGACCAGATTGTCGGAAGTCACCTCGCCAAAAATGGCCGCGGCCAGCGCGCGGCAGAAGTCCGCATCGAAGCCGAGCATTTCCCCCGTGTCCGGGTCGAGATAGCCGAAGCCCGGCAGCCCCCCATTGACACCGCAGATGAGGGAACCGCGAGCGCGCACCTGGTCAAGAATGCTGCCCCCTTCCTGGGCCGAGGCAAACGGCGCAGCCAGAGACAAGATCAGCAGGAGCGCCGACAGCAGGCCGAACAAGCGTACTTTCTTCATGGTATTTCCTCCTTGATGACTGAACTAAACGAGGTTCTTTGGATGGAGCCGATACGAAATGCTCTCTCAAGCCAGGGAGTGAGCTGCCGGATTAGCTGCACCCCACCTCCTTTCTCTTACTAATAAGATTGTTCGTTCTTTTGTATAACGATTAGACATTTTTTCTAAATTATCAACTTTTCCCTGGACTGTCAAATGATGGAACATCGCCCAATACGGGCATCATGCACAAAGAGACAGGCCATCTCAATCAGCAAGACGACACGCCGGGCATCAACGAGGGCAAGGGGAAGGCGTGTGCGCGCTGCTGATAGCGCGCACACCCTATTTTAGTATGGTGCGAGGCACGCCTCGTTGTACAGTCTATACAAGTGAGAGGCACTATGCACAACGGCCATTGGCCATCACGTCCGATAGTGGCCGTTGATGGTGACGTAGTCGTGACTGAGGTCGCACGTCCACACGTGCGAGGCAGCCGCCCCCTGCCCCAGATCGAGGCGTACCCCCCACGTGTCTGTGCGCATCAGGGCGATGGCGGCCTGTTCGTCATAAGCGGTCGGCTCGCCGCCACAGACAAGTTGCATAACCGGCTGCCCCTCTGCGCTGAGCAGCCATAGCGCCAGCCGGGCCGGATCGAGTTCGACGCCCGCATAGCCCGCCGCCGCCAGGATACGCCCCCAGTTGGCGTCCGCCCCGTAGAAGGCCGTCTTGACCAGCGGCGAGGTGGCAATCTGCCGGGCCACCGCCCGCGCAACAGCTTCTGTCGCCGCGCCCGTCACCTCTACCGTGACGAACTTGGTCGCGCCTTCGCCGTCGCGCACGATGGCCTGCGCCAGTTCGACACACAGCGCCGTCAGGGCCGCCTGGAATTCCCCTTTATCCGGGGGCGTTGTTCCCGCAGCGCCGTTCGCCAGCAACAGGACCGTGTCGTTGGTGCTCATGTCGCCGTCCACCACAATCCGGTTGAAGCTGGCCTCCACTGCTCGCCGCAGCAGGCGATCCAGGGCCTCCGCTGACAGCGCCGCATCCGTGGCAATCACCGCCAGCATCGTCGCCATGTGTGGCGCAATCATCCCCGCGCCCTTGGCCATGCCCGCGATGACTGCTCCAGAAGACAGGCGCACCGATGCGAACTTGGGTCGCGTGTCGGTGGTCATGATGGCGGCGGCGGCATCCGCCCAGCCGTCGGGGCGGAGCGCTGGCATCAGCGCCGCGATTCCACGCTCCATGGCTTCCATATTCAGCGGCAGGCCGATCACGCCAGTGGAGAGGGTGAGCACTTCTTCCGGCGGGCACCCCAGCAGGTCCGCCACCTGCGCCGCCGAAGCGTGCGCGTCGGCCAGCCCCTGCTGACCGGTGCAGGCGTTGGCGCTGCCAGTGTTGATCAGCACAGCGCGCGCGGTCGGCTCTGGCCGGGCCAGCAACGCCTGATCGCGCAGCACCGGCGCAGCCTTGACGCGATTCGTGGTGAAGACGCCCGCTACTGCACAGGGCCGGTCGCTGACCAGCAGGGCGATGTCAGGGCGTCCATCGCGCTTCAGCCCGCAGGCCAACCCCGCCAGCCGATACCCCAGGGGCGCATAGAAGGTCATGGTCGTTTTCTCCTGGCGTCAGTTCCAGCACCAAAGCAATCTCGTCGCAGCGATGACGAAATGGGCACGGCGCACAGTCGCGCCAGACTTTCTCCGGAAAGTTGCCGACCGTATCGCGGGCGAAGCCCAGTTGTTCGAACAGACCCGCCGCGCGCGTCAGCGTGAGTACACGCCGCACGCCGCGCTCCCGCGCCAGGGCGAGCGCCGCCTCCACCAACTGACGGCCCAGGCCACGTCCGCGCCGATCGGAACGCACGGCCAGCGAGCGTACCTCGGCCAGGGAGCCGTTGAAGTAGACCAGCGACACACAGCCGACGATCTGCCCTTCTTCTTCGGCTACCAGCCAATCGTCCAGGTGCTGCAAAATCTGTTCCGGCGAGCGGGGCAACATCAGCCCGGCGGCCACTTCTGCCGCGAACAGGGCGCGGATGGTCTCGACCTCGTGAGGATACGGATGGCGAATGATCATCAGGACCAGGTCTCCTGCAGAATGCGCCCCAATACGGTCGTGAACTGTTCGATCTGCGCTTCGGTGACGATCAGGGGGGGCAACAGGCGCAGCACCCGCGGCCCGGCGTTGATCATCAAGACGCCGTGCGCGTGACCGGCCTGAATCAAGGGGGCCACGTCCTGGTCGAATTCCACCCCGATCATCAGGCCCAGGCCGCGAATTTCCACCAGGTGCGGCGCGTTCAGTTCGTACAGCCGGTCCTTCAGCAGTTCCCCTTTGGCCGTCACCTGCGCCAGGAACTCCGGCTGACTGACGCGCTGCAACACCACCTGTGCCGCGCGGCAGATCACCGGCCCACCAGCGAAAGTGCTGCCGTGATCGCCCACGGCCATCACCTGAGCGACACGGTCGGTGAGCAGCGTCGCGCCAATGGGCAGGCCGCCTCCCAGCGCCTTGGCGACGGTCATCATATCTGGCTGCACGCCGAAATGCTCATAGGCCCACAACCTGCCGGTGCGCCCCATGCCGCATTGAATCTCGTCGAAAACAAGCAACGCTCCATAGCGATCGCACAGTTCCCGCACCGTGCGCAGGAATTCGGGTGTGACAGGGTGAATGCCGCCTTCGCCCTGCACCGGCTCGACGAACACCGCGCACGTCTCCGGCCCGATGACCTTCTCGGCGGCGACAGGATCGTTGAAGGGTGCAAAAGTCACGCCGGGCAGCAAGGGACGGAACGGAGCCTGATACTTCTCGCGAGCGGTGAGCGCCAGCGCGCCCGCCGTGCGCCCGTGAAACGCGCCGCTGAAGGCCACCAGTTCCGTCTTGCCGGGGCCGAACGTCTCGCGGGCGTATTTGCGGGCGAATTTGATAGCCGCTTCGATCGCTTCTGCCCCCGAATTGGCGAAGTAGACTTTGTCGGCAAAGGAAAGCGTACACAGCAGTTCGGCCAGTTCAGCCTGCGGTGCCGAATAGAACAGGTTGCACACGTGCCCCAGTTGGGCCATCTGCTCGCTGACCGCCGCGACCAGTTCGGGATCGGCATGCCCCAGCGCGTTGACGCTGATGCCCGCCGCGAAGTCCAGATAGGACTTGCCGTCGCTGTCAGTCACGACCGCGCCTTGTCCCCGCACCAGCACGAACGGGGCGCGCGCATACGTGTTGAGCACGTAACGAGCCGTCTTCTCAGGGATTGATTCAGACATCCTGCCTCGCTTTCGTCCTAAGCTCCTTGCGCCACGAACTGCGTGCCCGTGCCCGCCGCCAACCCCGCCAGGAGCAGCGGCCAACCCAGTTCCTGGCCAGAACGCTGCGCGAAGTCGTGCCAGTAGGAGGCGGGGAAGACGACGGCAGGGTGCCCCAGCCACAGGTTGCGGACGTACCACAGCGCGCCCAGCGGGACGGTCGCCAGCGCCATGATCAGTGCCAGGCGCAGACGGGGCCACCAGCGCTCCCAGCGCAGCCGAACGCGCACCCCTTCGCCGGCCACGATCAGCATCACGCCGAGCGCCAGCGCACCGGCATTGGGCTTCGTCCACAGCGCCCCGCCCAACAGCACGCCGGCCACCAGGGCCAACCGCGCGTCGCCGCCGCGCCATGCCGCGATGAAGAAGGCCGCCGCGCCAGTCATGTACAGCGTCAGAGCGATCTCCAGGTCGCCCGCGCCCGCCCAGGCTGCCACATGCGGATAGAACGCCCAGATCGCCGCGGTGAGCAGCGCCACGCGCCGCCGCTGAAAAACACGCCACCCCAGCACATAGGCCATGAGCACCATGCCCAGGTTGATCCAGGGAATCAGCACCCGCGCAGCGTGATCGTTGAGGGCGTCGTGTCCCAGCGCAGCCCACGCCTGCTGGAAGTAGGTGTAGCCCAGCGGGACAAGCTGCGGATAATAGCCGATACGTGAGGGGATGCGCTCCTCCAGGGTGAAGAGGCGCGCGTTGTAACCGTAGACCCACTGCACATCGTAGGCGATGAACGGCCAGTAGGCGGTCACCAGGAGGTTGACCAGCACCAGCAGCACGATTCCGACGATCAGCGCGCGCTCGCCTGTACGGCGGGGCGCTGGAGGCGCGTTCCGCGCCTCGGCTGGCTGCGCGACAGCCCCTCCCGCT
>DDBP01000143.1 GCA_002332795.1 Anaerolineales bacterium UBA2029
TCCCCTCTGCGCTCTCGGCGTCTCCGCGGTTCAAGCCCTGCCCCGCAGACGAAGTTCGATGGCGGCCAGCGGCGCTCCCCCGAACAGCCATAGCGCCGGATAGGTGGGGAACAGATAGCGCGGCAGCGCCAGCAACATCAGGTGAATGCCCACGAAATAGACGATCAGCCCATAGAACGGCAGCAGGTCGCGCCAGCGCCGCCGCGCCGCGATCATGCCCGCCGCGCCCAGCGCCAGCGTCGGCACGACCTGCGAGGCCAGCAGCCAGCCCAGCACCGCGCCCAGCGTCACCGCCACGGCCATCACGAAGACCTGTTCCAACGCCAGGGCCAGCACCACGCGCAGCGACGACAGCCCCAGCGCCCGCAGCACGCCGAATTCGGTGCGGCGGGCCTGTGCCGTCAGCCCGGCGTAGGTCAGCAGGCCGACGATGCTCAGCGCCAGCGCCATGATGAAGGCCAGGTACATCAGCCCCAGCAGACCCAGCGCCAGTGGATCGGTGTTGAGCCGGCTCAATTCGTCTGCCAGCGTCACTTCGCCCAGCACGACCGCCGCGCCCTCGTCCAGCGAACGGACGAAGGCGGACACCTGACTTTCGCTATGGGCGTCTATGCCGTCGCCCAGCCGTAGCCAGACTTCGTCCGGGTAGAAGGCGGCGCTGGGCCGACGATTCAGCCGATAGAGCAGCTCGCGCACGTCCACCACCATGAAGGAGTCGCCCTTGGGATCGTTGAGCGTCGGCGCGCGGTCAAAGAGCGAAGGGTAATAGTCGGTGACCTGCACGGCGCGGAACTGCACACTGCTGCCGCCGATGCCCGGCAACGTGAACGGCGCGGCGTCCAGCCCCCACGTCAGGCCGTTTTCGCTCTGCACGCGGCGGCTGACGACGGCGTCCACCGGCCCCAGGTCGGGGTAATTGAGCAGCACGCCCACCGTCGAACGCTGCGCGTCTTGCTGCCAGGTGACATACAGCGCGTCGGCGCGCTCGCCAGCCACCCGCCAGCCGGGCGAGGCGTCGCCCTCGGCCAGCGCCCCGCTGTCGTAGCGAAATTCCCAGGTGCGGTCGGCGAAGACCGGCCACGGCGTTGCTGTGCCATCTGCGCCGATCAGCGTCAGGTCGGCCAGCGTCAGGCGCATACCTCGCTCGCCGCGCGCGCTGGGGCTGCGATATTGCCAGTAGAAAGAGACCAGGTTGAGCGGAGCAACCGGCTGATATTCCAGCGCGGACAGGTCGGCCTCGCAGTAGACCCAACCGGTGCTCACGAAACCCGCCGCGCCCAGACCGGGCGTGTCCTGCCCCACCCGCACATACTCCACCTCGACCGGTCTGACCGGCACCCTCACCCACGCGCCGTCGGCGTCCAGCAGGCGCAGCCATAGCTCGGTGCGCTGTACCAGGCGGCTCACGTCGGCGCGGTAGATGCCCTCGCTGCCGGGGCGGAACGACTGCACTTCGAAGCGCACCCATACCCCGATCCGCGCTGGCACCAGGGGCAGCGTCTCGCCGCGCGGCGGCAGAGAGAGCGCATCGCCAGGCGCGCGTGGCGAATAGACCGGCCCCAGGTCCTCGCGCCAGTAAAGCGTCTGCCCGAAGGTGTCGGGATCAATGGCCAGGATGCTGCCGCGCAGGTCACCGGCCAGACTGGTGCTCAGGTTGGTGTTGCGCACGCGGAAAGCCGTGCTGGCCGCGACAACCCCTTCCCGCGCCATGTAAGCGTCGGCGGGGCGGGCGCGGTTGACGTTGAGCGCCGTGTCGCGCTCGGTCAGGCGCACGTCCGTGCCCACCAGGTAACGCGCCTGATCGCCATGACTGTTGGCGAGCGTGGCGCGGAAACTGGTGGCGAACCAGCCCGTGCCCACCGCCAGCGCCAGCAGGAAGGTGATGCGCCCGTAGTGCACCGGCTCGCGGCTCAGTTGCCAGCCCGCCAGTGCGCTGAGCAATCCCCGGCGCGCCGCGGCGAAGCGAGCCGCCAGCAGCGCCAGCGTGGGAAAGGCGCGCAGCGCCAGGCTGCCCAACGCCACGAAGAGCAAGGCGGGCGCGGCCAGCATCAGCGGGTCGGCCTGCTTGTCACCCAGGGTGGTGTCGCTCAGCGGCGATCCCTGCTGCACCAGCGCCCACAGTGCCACCAGCGCCACGATCGCCACCATCACGTCGAGATAGAGGCGCTGCCACCAGTGTTGCCGCTCGCTGCGCGCCGCTGCGCCGCCCGCCAGCACCAGCGGCATCCGCAGCACCGGCAGCAGCGAGAGCATCAGCGCCAGGAAGGTGATCAGCGCGGCCAGCCCTGCCGTGCCGAAGGTCGCCGGAGTGAGCGGCAGGGGGAACTCCTGCGTACCGGCCACGCTCGGCCCTAGCGCCGTCAACAATGCCTGTGCCAGGAAGGGCGCGATCAACGCCGCCGCGGTGCAGATGGCCAGCGCCTCGATGCCGCGCAGCAGCAGAATCTGGCTATCCCATGCCCCCCGGCTCTGCAGCATGGCAATCTCGCGGCGCTCGCTGCGGCGCACCAGGGCTGCCGTCGCCACCACGAAGAACAGCACCAGCGCGCCCACCTGCCCCAACAGGATGGCGAACGGCACGCCCAGCAACGCCTGTTCGTCGGCGTAGTCGCGCAGGATGCCGTTATCCTGCTCTTTGCGGATGAGATCGTAGTCAATCAGGCGGGTATGATAGTTGAAGCCCAGGTCCTGGCGCGTGGTCTGGTCGGGAGCGGTCGGCGCTGCGAGCGTGAAAGTCGCCCGCATGTCGCGCTCGAAGGCACGCAACGCGGCCCGCGCCCGATCAATGCGCGCATAGGGCAGGTTGTCGTGCGCGAACAGCACACGCCAGCCGATGCGCGTCGGGGTATCTGGCAGGAACCCGGTGGCAATGCGGAACAGCGCTGTTTCGGTCGTCAGGGCGGCGAAATCGTAGGCCCACAATCCCGCTCCGCTGGCGCGATCCAGCAGGCGGATGGGCGACGGATCCATCCAGAAGGGGTCGCTCTCGTCCAGCGGAGCGACTATGCCTACAATACGCGCGGTGATGGGACGGCTGCTGGGGTGTCCGCCGCCAGTGTTGCCCTCGGCATCCATGCTCTGGTCGAGCAGCAACACCATGTCCGTGTTCAGGTTGAGTTCACTGGCCACCGTCAGGCCGATGGCGATCTCGATATCCTCGCCGCCCGCGGGCGTATCCTGCGGCAGACGCCCGTCCACCAGGCGCACCCGCCCCGTCCAACTGCTGTAGTAGCCCATGCGGGCGCGCACGCCGGTCAGCGGCACAAACTCTCCGCTGCTTCGATCGCGCAGGGCGACGCCGGTCGCTTCGGCCTCGCCGAAGAAGATCACCTCGTCCACCCAGCCCTCGATGACGCCGAGATCGCGGTCTACCAGCGCGCGCACGGCCTCGGTGGACTGCACGGCTTTGTCTATCAGCGTGCTGCCGTCGGCCCACTGCGTGTTGGCCCGCAGACTGATGTGCGCCGAGACATGCACGTCGCGCGGCGGTTCTTCCGCCAGGCGTTGCGTCATGCCTACCTGGGCCACTGCAGTGGTGTAGAGCGGCACCAGCGCGCCGATGCACGCCGTCAGCACCGCGCCAGCGACGATCGTCAGCAGCGAGCGCCATTGCGTGATCAGCCGTGCCAGCGCCAGATGGAACGCGAAACGAACAGGAGTGCGCCGCAGTTCTCGCCAGCCTTCGAGGGTGCGGCGTATCCAGCGCGAAGAACGAGACCCAGAACGACGGTTATTCACAGTGCTTCCTCAAAGGCGGCCCTCAGCCGGTGCCTGGCCCGCCCGCGAACGATCATGCATGTTGCCTCGTCATTTATACGCGCCCGCGCGCGCAGAATGTCACTGCCAACCCCAGGCCGCGCTATTGTAACGTATGCACCGCGGCCTGTAGAGGCCAAATCAGCGCGGCGCATCCTATCATGTCATCATTACAACTATTGATTTTGCTCCAAATTGAACAATTAGCTGCTTGTTGTAGCAGGCCTGTCAGGATATACTAAGTGTAATGGCGCATGCAGTGGAACACCGTCATGGTGATCCCCTCGGTTTTCGACAGGTGCAGGTTTTCACGCTGTGGTAGCAGCCCCTGCCAGGCACGGCGCGTCAACCGGCTGTGCGGGGCAGATCTGTCTACGTGGTCAAACTTCCCAACATAAGGTGGTAGCAAAGCATGGACTTCGAGGACAACAAGAAGCCAACACCCCCGCCCCAGGAGCCAGCCCCTGCGGAGGGGGAAACAGGTGAAAGCTTCCTGGAAATGCTGGAAGCCTCGTTCGACTACGAGCCGCCTCACCGCGGTGAGATCCGCAATGCCACCATCCTGCAGATCGAGCCGAACGAGATCATCGTCGATCTGGGAGCCAAGCAAGATGGCATTGTCACCGCGCAAGACCTGGAGCGGCTCGACCCGGAGTACCGTCGCTCGCTGAAGGTGGGCCAGAAAGTGCCGGTCTATGTGCTCAACCCGCGCGACGTGGACAATAACCTGATCGTGTCTATCAACATGGGCCTGCAACAGTACGATTGGGATGCAGCCCGTGAGTTGCTGGAGAAGGACGAAGTCGTCGAGGTCACCGTCACCGGTCACAACCGCGGTGGCGTGCTGGTGCGCTGGCGTTCGCTGGAAGGGTTCATCCCCTCCTCGCACATGGTCACCGTCAGTGCCGGTCTGCAGGGCAACGAACGCCGCGACGCCCTCAACGAACTGGTGGGCAAGAACCTGGGCGTGAAGGTGATCGAGGTCGATCAGGATCGTCGCCGCCTGATCTTCTCGGAGCGCGAGGCGCAGCGCGAATGGCGGGCACAGCAGAAAGCGCGCCTGCTGGCCACGCTCAACGAGGGTGACGTGGTGCGCGGCGTGGTCACCGGCCTGCGCGACTTCGG
>DDBP01000034.1:0-4246 GCA_002332795.1 Anaerolineales bacterium UBA2029
AGCGCGGCAGCGTGGCGGGGCATGTCCCGCCGCCCACCCGACACGTCGCCAGCACGCGATCTCCCGCCCGCAGGCTGAAATCCCCCTCAGCCCAGAAGCGAGCTTCCGGCGCGACGTTGATCACCCCCCGCCGATAGCGGCATCCGGTGGGCAGGGGCAGGTCGTCCGCTTCCGTCCAGGCCCACACCTGCAGGCAATCGCCAGAAGCAAACGCCGTCAGCGAGCCGCTCAGCCAGGGCGTCTGCCAGCGCGTCACAGGGAGCGTCTCGTCGGCACCGACGATCTCCAGCCCCGTGAGATCGAGCGCCCTGCCGGACACGTTGATCAACGCCAGGCTGCGCGCGTCGTAGAGTACCAGCACGTCCGGGTGAGCATCCGGCGTGCCCGTCGCCTTGGGCACAGCGGAGGGTGTCGCAGTGGCCAGGCGGGGTGTCGGCGTCGCCACGGATGGCGTACGCATCGGCGCGCGCGTAGCCGTCACAGAAGGGACGGCCATTATCTCCTCAGGAGCACCGTCCATCGCCCCTGGCAGGAAAACCCTGTCCCTGTCCAGGTGAATCACATCGAGTGTCTCTGCTGACGCCGTGCGGTACACGACCACCAGCAGGTCACCGGTTTCGGCGGGCAGCGGCAGAGTCGGCTGCCAGGGCTGCCAGCCGGTTAGCGGTTGTCCGTCGTCGTCGAACAGGCGCACTTCTTGCGCCCGATAGAGCCAGTCTCCGGCCCGCGCCGCGCCGGAAAAGCGCTCATCGGAGAGATAGAGCAGGCCCTGCGCCGGATCAACCTGGGCGGGCAACACGTTGGGCCGCGCTCCGAAGACGACGATGAACAGATGCCCGAAGCGATGTGGCAGCACCGCTATGCCCACCTCGCGGTAGGCCGGATTCATCACGGTGCGGTGATGGACATCGGACTTTTGCCAGAATTCGATCGCCTCCTGTACACCAGGGCCGACCTGCCCGATCTCTCCGATGGCGATCTGCTCCGGTCGCCCGTAAGTGGGCCAGCCAGCCGCGCGCGCTCGATCCTGGGGCGTGCTACCGCCTGGGCCAAGATGGATGTCGTCGGGCAACTCTGGCAGACTGAGCAGGTACTGCGCCTGCTGCCTTGCCAGTGCTGTCAACTGATCGTTGCTTTGCAGCGGCCAGAGTTGCTTTTCTTCCTGACGCCACCCGTTCAGCGCCGCCAGCAATTGCTGTTCGATGCCAGCAGCGGGCGGAACCGCCTGCGCCGGTGTCGTCCACAGCGCGATCACTATTCCCAGGAGTGCCACAAGTCGCCGATGCATGGGAACCTCTTCTTGTAACAGAATAGCAAAGCGAATAATTGTGATTATAGACGCTCCGCCCGCTTTTCTCAAGGCTGGCACTCTGGGGTATACTTGGCACTACATCCTGGCCCATCGTTGCCCGCAAGTGGCTCGTCACGCAGAAGAGAGTCTCCATGGCCCACGATCCGCTCATCGGCAGAAAACTGGGCGACTACACCATCCTGCGCCTGCTTGGGCGGGGTGGTATGTCGCGCGTTTACGTGGGGTACGACGAGAATCTCGACCGCTACGCCGCCGTCAAAGTGATCAGCGGCGATGCCTCGACCATGGACGAGGCCGAATATGCGCGCCGTTTTCAGGCCGAAGCGCGCGCCATTGCCCGCCTGCGCCATCCCAACATCGTCGGCATCTATCAGTTCGGGCGCTCCAGGGGTATCTACTACATGGCGCAGGTCTTGCTGGAAGGAGCCGACCTGCGCGCTCTGTTGCGCGGCTATGCCGAGCGCAACCTGCGCATGCCGCCAGCGGAGATCGTGCGCGTGGTGCGCGACGTGGCCGATGCGCTCGACTATGCGCACGAACAGGGCGTGATTCACCGCGACGTGAAGCCGTCCAACATCATGCTGGAGCGCCGCACGGGGCGTGCCATCCTGATGGACTTCGGCCTGGCGCTCAGCGTACCAGAAGGGACGCTCGGCGATACCTTTGGCAGCGCGCACTACATCGCGCCCGAACAGGCGATCTCGTCGGCCAGGGCCGTGCCGCAGAGCGATCTCTACTCGCTGGGCGTGGTCGTCTACGAGATGGCCACCGGCACCGTCCCTTTCGACGACCCTTCGGTGATGAATGTGGCGCTCAAACATCTCAACGAGCCGCCCCCGCCGCCCTCCTTGCACAACCCGGACCTGCCCTCTGCGGTCGAACAGGTCATCCTGCGGGCGCTGGAAAAAGACCCCGCCCGCCGTTTCCGCACGGGAGCCGCCTTCGCCGATGCCCTGGCGCGCGCCTTCGCCGACGCGCCCGCCCGCCTGAGTCAGGGGCCGACCATCGCCGAGATGCTGCGCTGGCAGGCTACCGCGCGCGAGCCTTCTCCACCACCTGCTGAGGTAGCTCCGCCGCCGCCGCGCCCATCCACCCCATCGCGTCCGCGGCACACGCCGCTGCCAACGCCCGCTTCCGGGGTCGCGGCGCGCTTCGCGCAGCACCGCCAGGAGAAAGAGGCCGAAGAAGCCCTGCGCGCCATCGAGGATGGCGAGCTATTGCTGGATGACGAGGCGCTGGAGGACCTGCTACAGTCCTACGGCCCGGAGGGCCAGGCGGGGAGTACGGGTAGCGCGACAGCTTCGGCGCAGCCCGCGCAGACGGCTGCTGCACCTGCACAGGCCGAGGCAGCGCCGACGTCCTCCAGGCGGCGCAGTCGGGTTCGGCTGCTCCTGTTGCTGTTGATCGCGCTGGCGGTCGCCGCCGGCGTATTCGCACTGAAAGGGCAGCAGGGAGACCAGGAGAGCAAGGCGGGCGTTCCCGCCGCGCAGGTCGCCTCGCCCACGGAGACCGCACAGGCAAACACGGCCACGCCCACGCCCGCCTCGACCGCCACGCGGCAAGCGCCGCTCACCCCAACCGCGCCGGGCACAGGCACCGTCGTGCCCGCCGTGGGAGCGGATCGAGTCAGCGCCACTCCAACGCGCACCGCCGCCCCGTCCTTCACGCCGACAGGCACGCCGACCCTGACGCAGACGCCCTCCGCGACCGTCACGACTTCGCCTACGCCTTCGGCCACGCCCACGACGCTGCCCAGCCCCACCGCTGGCCCGCCACCGACGCTGCGCCTGCTCTACACGCCGGACGCGCTGCTGCTGATCAACGTCTCCGGCGCGGCGCTGGACGTCAGCGGGCTGATCTTCGAGCAGACGCGCGAGGATGGGAGCGATCGGCTGTTCCGCGCGACGACGTGGGATCGCGAGGGCATGGCCGACCGGCCCGCGCAGATGCGCAGCGGGGGCTGCTATCAGCTTGTGACGCAGAGCGCCACGCAGACACAGCCCGACCGTAGCATCTGCCCGGAGTTCCTGGGCTATGTGCGGCTGGATAGCCTGCGCCGCTACTTCTGGGAAGGGGGTGACGCAGAGACCACCTTCACCGTGCGCCTGGCCGATCAGAGCGCACCGCTGGGCATTTGCCTGGTCGCCGCGGGTGAGTGTGGCATTTACCTGGCCGCGCCCGCCGCCACGCCGACGCCTACTCCGTCGCGCACGCCCACCCGCACGCCAACCCCGACGGCCACGCCCACGCCTGCGCCGGATGTGCGCCTGCTCTACGACAGGGAAGCTGTGCTGCTGATCAACGTTTCGGGGACGACGCTGGATATCAGTGCGCTGGTCTTCGAGCAAACCCTGCCAGATGGTCGGGTGCTCACCTTCGAAGCGGCGCTGTGGAATCGCCCGGAGATGGCGCAGCCGCCCGCGCAAATGCCTTCAGGCGGTTGCTACCAGGCAGTGACGGGCGAAGGGACACAGATGGCCCCTGCCCCGTCGGTCTGCGAGCACTTCCTGGGCTGGTTCCGCACCAGCGCGCCCAGCCGGTACTTCTGGCTCTCGGACGATCCCGCCGCCGTCTTCACCGTGCGCCGCGCGAACGAGAGCGCCCCGCTGGCAACCTGCCCCATCGCGGCGGGCGAGTGTAGCTTCAGCCTGGGAGGGCGTCCGTGACCTCCCCCATGTACCAGCCGTATCATGTGATCCCGTGACCGTCGTACCGAAGGCTGAACGCTAATCGCTGATTGCTCCCCTTGTGAGGTAACTATGAGCTTCTCTGTCAACCTCTCCGGCAAGATCGCCCTGGTGACCGGCGCAGGACGCGGCATTGGCAAGGCCATTGCCGGGGCGCTGGCCAGTGCGGGCGCGGCGGTAGCCGTCAACGACATTGACGCGGCGAGCGCCCGTGCTACGGCAGACGCGCTCGGCGAACCGGCGCGCG
>DDBP01000034.1:4375-4559 GCA_002332795.1 Anaerolineales bacterium UBA2029
CCCCGCCGATGTGAGCGATCCGCACGCCGTGCAACGTATGATCGAGCAGATCGCGGCGGAGATGGGCGGGTTGCACATCCTGGTCAACAATGCCGGTATCGAGCCGAAAGCCTCTATCCTGGAACTGTCGCTCGACGACTGGCAGCGCACGCTGGCAGTGAACCTCAGCGCCGCCTTCTACACC
>DDBP01000034.1:4655-4861 GCA_002332795.1 Anaerolineales bacterium UBA2029
CTCAGCGCCGCCTTCTACACCAGCCGCATCGCCGGACGGTTGATGCGGTCAGCAGGCGGCGGAGTCATCGTCAACATCGCCTCGATCGCCGGGCATAACATCCCCTTGCCAAACCGCGCCGCCTACGTCGCCAGCAAGGCCGGACTGATCGGCTTCACCAAGGAGTGCGCGCGGGAGTTCGCCGCCTACAACATCCGCGTCAACGC
>DDBP01000036.1 GCA_002332795.1 Anaerolineales bacterium UBA2029
GGAGAAGAGGGCGGGGGATGAGGGCCATCCGGCGCGCCAAAGTCACTGACAACCTTTGCACGCACCCCTACGCCTCTACGTATCTGCGCCTATTGATTGAGCACCTCGTCCAGCAGATCGAGCGTGCCCTGCAGATCGTCCAGGTCGCTCAGGTCGAGCACGGGCGTCTCGATCTCGGCCAGCGGCTTGAGGCGCGGGTCCGCTTCCATGCCGATCAGCAGCGGGTACTCGAACGTCTGCTCCGCGAAGTACGTTTGCGCACTGCGCGAGAGCAGATAGGCGATGAACTGCTGCGCCAGCGGCTTGCTATCCGACGAGGCCAGGATGCCCACACCAGCCACATTGATCAGGTTGCCGATGTCGTCGCCGGGGAAGTAGTAGTTGGCCAGCGGCGCGTCCGGGTGTTCGGCCACATAGCGATACATGTAGTAATGGTTGACCAGGGCCGCGTCAATCTCGCCTGCTGCCACGGCTGCCACCGCCGCTGCATTGTTGCTGTACTGCCGCGCCTCTAGGTCGAGCAACCCCTGCACGAAGGCGCGCGCTGCGTCGTCGCCCTCGGTCAGGCGAATGGCCGTCAGGTGCGCGTGAAACGAAGCGTTGGTCGGCGCGAAGCCCAGCCGCCCGGCCCATTGCTCATCCAGCAGGCCGAAGAGCGTGTCCGGCAGTTCGTCTTCGGAGACGGCCTCGGTATTGTAGGCGATCACGCGGGCGCGCCCGGTGATGCCCACCCACAGCCCGTCCGGCGAGCGGAAGCGCTCTTCTACGCTCTCCAGGATATACGAGGGCAGGGGGGCCAGCAGGTTCTTCTTCGCCAGCAGCCCCAGCGACCCCGCATCCTGGGCGAAGAAGACATCGGCGGGCGAGTTCGCCCCTTCTTCCACCAGAGTCAGGGCCAGAGCGGTGGTGTCGCCATAGCGCACCTCGACGCGGATACCCGTATCCTGCTCGAACTGAGCGATGATCGGGCTGACCAGCTCTTCGCTGCGCCCGGAGTAGATGGTGAGAGTGTTGCCCTGCGCTTCTGCCGCACTCAGCAGGTGCCCCGCGCGTTCGTCGGGCAGGGGCAGGATGATCGAGAGCGACGCTGCCACGACCAGGGCCACGGCGAGAACAGAACGAAGTCGGTGCACAGTGTCCTCCTTCTTGCAATTGAGAACCATTCTCATTTACCCAGGTGGCCCTATTGAAACACGACCTCACCATGACGATCAAGGCCCCGTGGTGTAACCCCGTCTTCGCCTGGGGCGCAACCGCAGTTTCAACCTGGTTGTATTTTTCACAAAGCAGGAACGGAGAGCACCGGAGTCCGGCTCAGAAAGCCGCCTTGAGCGGCAGCCAGACGGTGAAGGTAGACCCCTGGCCGACGGTGCTGCTGACTTTGATCGTCCCGCCGTGCGCCTCGACGATCTGCCGGGCGATGGCCAGCCCCAACCCCAGCCCGGATTCGGCGTTGCGACGGCGGCTCTTGTCTACCTGGTAGAAGCGCTCGAAGATGCGCGACAGGTCTTCGGGCGGGATGCCCTCTCCCGTGTCGCGCACGGTCACCGTCACGCCGTCGCGCGTGGCGGTAGCGCTCAGCGTCACCGAACCGCCGGCGGGCGTGTGTTTGATGGCGTTGTCCAGCAGATTGGTGAAGACCTGCGCCAGCCGGTCACCGTCCCCTGGCACGCGCGGCAGATCGGGGGGAATGGACAGCACCAGGTCTAGCTGATGCTCGCGCGCTTTCACCGACAGACTCTCGCCCACCCCGCGCAGCAGATCGCCCAGTGCCAGCGACTGCCGCCGCAGTTCCAGGTGTCCTGCTTCCAGCCGCGCCAGATCGAGCAGGGATTCGACCATGCGGTGCAGGCGCGCCGTCTCGTCGTGAATGATCTGCGCGGCGCGGCGGGCGGCGGCGGGGTCGGAGGCGACGCCCTCGGCGATGGCCTGCGAGAAGCCCTGGATGCTGGTCAGCGGGGTGCGCAGGTCGTGCGACACATTGGCCAGGAAGTCGCGCTGAGCCTGCTGCGCCACGGCCACCTGTTCGGCCATGTCGTTGAAGGCGCGCGCCAGCGCCTGCACCTCGCGCGGACCTTCCACGCGGACGCGCTGCCGGTAGTCCCCGCTGGCGATGCGTCGCGCTGCCACGCTCATGCGCCGCAAGGGGCGGGCGACCGATTCGGCGATCAGCACCGACAGCGCCGCAGCGATCACCAGCGCGATCAGCCCTGCCTGCGCCAGCGGTCTGAGAAACGTCCCGCCGAACACGCGGAAGACCTCGCGCAGGGTCGCGCGTGGCACTGGCGCTGCTACCGTCAGATAAGGCAGGTCCAGAGACATTTCCATCATCACGGGGAAGAGCGGCTGTGCCACGTAAAGCCATTCGTCGCCTTGCGGGTCGCGGAAACGCCCCTGAACAAGGGTGTTCAGCCGCATGCGGTTGGTCGGCACCAGGGGCGTCTGCTCCACCAGCGTGACCGACGCACCGGCGGCCAGTTCCCCCTTTGAGTCGTAACGAACGGTGCCGTCGCCGTCAATCAACAGAGCGCGCACGCCGCGCTGCGCGCTCAATGCCTCCAGATAGTCGGTGAGCAGTTGCTCGTAAGCGCTCAGGCGGGCACGCCAGCCCATGCCGCTCTGCTGCCCTCCCGCGCCCAGGCGCGCACCTTCGGCGGCGCGCACGTCGAGCAGCACCGCGGTCAGGTCGCTGATGATTTCGTCCGTGGGCAGCGGGCGTGTCGCCAGGAAGGCGAGCAACACGAAGCCCACCAGCGCCAGCAAGATCAGCAAGACCGCCACGTAGGAGAGCAGCAACCGGCTGCGCAAGGTCGTACCCATTTTGTCGTGAGTTCCGTTTCGCCCTAGCGTAGCGTGCACCTGTTACCGAAGTGTGAAGGGACTGTAACGGTTCTGCGCCTGGAACGTGTTATGCACTTTTCGTCCTCATCCCCCGGCCTCTTCTCCCGCGCGGCGGG
>DDBP01000193.1 GCA_002332795.1 Anaerolineales bacterium UBA2029
GGGGTGAGGTAAACCGAAGCGCGGCAAACTGCCTGACACCCTTTGCACGCGCCCCTGGCCATCCGGCCATTGACTCTCTCCCTCAGCCATGATACACTGAGCAAACGTCAGCAGTCTGGCTGGCGCAATGCTGGTGCGACGCTATGATGGCGTCCGCACCGCATCGAGAGCGGGAGCATCATCAGTGCTCCAGAGTGTCTCCGCGGAAGGGCAGGTAACATGCAATCCGGTTCACCGGTGAACAGCGGCGAGACAGGCAGCATACGCTGCGAGCAGGGGCGGCCTATGGCGCTATCCCTGGGTCACGCCGAATCCTGGCAGAGCCTGCGCTGGCTCGCTGGAGACTATTCGCTCTTTGACAGCATTGTTAGCACAGCCTGGCAAGCTCACGCCCTGCGCCGGGCAGAGGGATGTCCCTAGGGGCCGACCTCTGCCTCACCGACTTCGACCCGACAGCGGGGCGTGAGACACCAACAGGTTTCACGCCCCGCTTTTTGCGCGGATCGCCAGGACGCGCGAGCGACGACGGGGCATTCCTGGCAATGGTTGTAGCGCCACAGGGGAGGTGCGAGCATGTTGCCATCCATTTCGACTGGCACCCAGGCGACGATTGGCGCGCTCTACCCGCTCATGACCGGCGGGAACGGCGCGGCATTCGCCCGTGTGCGCGTGGCAGACGCTGGCCGGGGCCAGCACAGCGAGGGAGAAGCATGGTGAAACAGTCTGCCGCCGACTTTGTCGAACCGTGCACCGCACGGACCGCCTCGCATCCGTCCCCTCAGACCGTCAGCAACACACGATCGGGGGATGGCGGATGCCATTCCACCGAACAGCATCGTCACGAGATCATTGGACAATAGCCCCACCGTATTGGAATGAGACAGCGCCGCGACCGGTGTATGGAAGAGTAGTGGAATTGTCGCGCGCTGAGGGATCACAGGGGCATCATCAGCTTAACAACCGAACATCCAGCAGGAGCGTCGCCGGGCTATGCATGTTTCGGGGCGGTCTGTGTGGGAAGTCCGATGCACGGCAGGGCATTGTGGGTGTTGGCTCCTTCTCGCACAGACCGCTTTCCCCACCGCCCCGCCCGCGCGAGCTTCTGAGTGTGCAAGAGCGCAAGAGGAGGGCCGCACATGGACGGCAACACCATCCTGCAACTCGGCTATCCGCCCGGCAAGGCAGTCGGGTTGGCGCTGCGTGCCGCTGAACAGGCGCAGGCCGAGGGCATCTCCGAAGCGGACGTACTCGACGAGCTGGCCGATGTGCTGGCTGCGCCGGAAGATTACGCGGGCGACCCGATCTACGGCCCCCTCGCCAGCGAATTGATCAACGAGCAGCGCCGTCGCGAGCGCCCCGCTGCCAGCTATGACCTGAGCAACGCGGCACCCTATCGTGTGTGGGGCGCGGAGGGCATCGAGCCGGAAGCGCTCGAACAGATGAAACGCGCCGTGCGCCTGCCCGTGGCGATCAAAGGCGCGCTGATGCCGGATGCGCATCAGGGTTATGGCCTGCCCATTGGCGGCGTGCTGGCGACCCATAACAGCGTCATCCCCTACGCGGTGGGCGTAGACATTGCCTGCCGGATGCGCATGACCGTCTTCAACGCTTCGCCGCAAATCCTCGACCAACGCCGCGATTTCTTCCGCGACGTGCTGGAAGAGCAGACCCGCTTCGGCACTGGCGCGGAATGGGATCCGCCGCGCGATCACGAGGTGCTGGAAGACCCGGCCTGGAACGAACACCCGGTCGCCCGCCGTTTCCGCGACCTGGCCTGGCGGCAACTGGGCACCAGTGGCTCCGGCAATCATTTCGTCGAGTTCGGGGCGCTACATGTGCACTCGACGTTGGATACGCCGTCGGGGCGCATCCCGCCGGGCACCTATCTGGCCCTGCTCAGCCATAGCGGCAGCCGTCGCTTCGGCTACGAGATGGCGGATCACTACACCAAAGTCGCCATGAGCCTGCGCGCGGCGTTGCCCAAGGACTTCCGACACCTGGCCTGGCTGGAACTGGACGAGGAAGCCGGCGCGGAATACTGGGAGGCCATGACCCTGGCGGGCAAGTACGCCAGCGCCAATCACGCCGTCATTCACCGGCAGATCGCCGATGTGCTGCGCATCCCTGTGCTGGGCAGCATCGAGAATCATCACAACTTCGCCTGGAAGGAAGTGGTAGACGGGCAGGAAGCCATTGTGCACCGCAAGGGCGCGACGCCCGCGGGCAAAGACGTGCTGGGAGTCATCCCCGGCAGCATGAGCGCGCCGGGCTTCGTGGTGCGCGGCCTGGGCAACCCGGACTCGCTCTACAGCGCAGCGCACGGCGCGGGCCGCCGCATGAGCCGCAAAGAGGCGCTGACGCGCTTCAAGTGGGAAGACGTGCAGCGCTACCTGGCCAGCCAGGGCGTGGAGTTGCTCTCTGGCGGGCTGGACGAAGCGCCCGACGCCTATAAAGACATCCGCGAGGTGATGGCATTGCAATCCGACCTGGTGGTGGCAGTAGCGGAGTTCTACCCGCGTCTGGTGAAGATGGACCCGGTCGGCGAGCCGCACTATGGCGGGGGCAAAAAGAGCAAGAAAAAAGGGCGGGGCAAGCGCTGATCGCAGGGAGCGCACCCCGCCCCGAATTATTTCTGGCACCTGGCACTTCGACCAATGCCTCGTATGTTCCCAGAGCAGCCGCTAAACGAAGGGCTGCTCTTGTTGCTTTTCCCAGCCGACATCACCGCCGGAAGCGCCCAAGCACAGCTCAATATACAATTAGGAGCACATTCTGATATTGTGCAATCGCTCTGGTGCTTTCGTCTGGATACACTCCCGCAATTCTGATGCCGCACTTCCAGGTCCCTCAAGGGGGCGGGATCACAGCATCCCTTTCAGACGTTGGAGGGTACTGAAAATGGGTGAGGTGCTTTCCTGGGTTATCTACCTCTCGTGGCCTCTATTACTCGTAGCGACTTTCTATTTCTATCCCCGCCAGCTGGCTGAATGCGAAAAGTATCGGGCTGATGCGTTCCGCAAGACACGCGATGAATGGCTGAAGACACTCGGAGAGATCGTTTATTGCAACGAGATCGAAGTAGAGGTCAAGTTTATAGGCCCTCTTGTAAATTTCCTGGGGTACTCTCCTGAGAATTTCAAACTTCGCGTTCCGGTCCCTGTACAGATTGGTCACGAACGCTCAACAAAGCAAGCCGATTGGGTGATTTATCGCGGAGGCCAACCATTTGTGGTGATCGAGGCGAAAGTGCCCGGACAGGAGTTGGATGACGGGGCCAGGGCACAAGTTCGTTCCTATGCGTTTTTCCTGAAGGCACCATTGTATATTCTGACGAACGGCAATAAGATTGCGGTTTATAGATTGGGCCTTCGAAGCGATACCTGTATCATGCAGTGCTCAACCAGCGACCTGACTTACCAATGGGCGAAGCTGGAACGGGTGATTGGGGCCAATGCGACACTCTAGTTTGGGGACAGCCTGGGACTGTGCTCCCATGACCTGTTCTCTGGCAGCAGAGTAGCTACAGCCCCATGACTGCCTGCGCAATAGTGAAATAGATGAACAGCCCCGTCGCGTCTACCAGCGTGCTCATCACCGGGCCGGAGACGACGGTCGGGTCAATGCGCAGGCGCGTCGCCAGCAAGGGCAGCACCGACCCCAGCACATTCGCCCACACCACGATCGTCATAATGGCGGCAGCGACCGTCAGCGCCAGCGATGAAGATGATCCCCAGGTCAGGGCGCGCACGTAGGCAACGGCGGCCATGCCCAGCCCCAGCAAGAGACCCACGCGGAATTCGTGCCACAGCGCCCGCAGCGCGTCGCCCAGGTCAATATCGCCTACGGCCAGCGCGCGGATGATGGTGCTGGTAGTCTGCGAGCCGGCATTGCCGCCCGTGCCGATCAGCAGAGGCACGAAGAAGGCCAGTGCCACGGCCTGTTCCAGTTCGCTCTCAAAGTGCCGCAGCACGGTACCGGTCAGGCTTTCGGTCAGGAAAAGCAGCAACAGCCAGTTGATGCGCTTGCGCATGACCATGAAGACGTGCGTATCCAGGTAGGAACGCCCCAATGGCTGCGCGCCACCCATGCGCTGAATGTCTTCGGTAGCCTCGTCTACGAGCACGTCGGCCACGTCGTCGAGCGTCACCACGCCGACCAACCGCTTTTCCGCATCCACGACTGGCAGGGCCAGCAGGTCTTCGCGCAGCATGATGCGCGCGCATTCTTCCTGGTCGGTGCCCACGTTGACCGCGATCACGTTGGGATCCATGATGTCGGCCAGCGGAGTGGAGGGATCGGCGATGATCAGTTGCCGCAGGTTGACCACTCCGCACAGAATCCCCTGCCCGTCCACCACGAACAGCCAGTAGACGGTCTCGGATTCCGGTTGCCACTCGCGAATGGCCTTGAGCGCCTCGCCAGCCGTCATGCGGCGGCGCAGGGCCAGGAAGTCGGAGGTCATCAGGCCGCCGGCGCTGTCGTCGGGGTGCAGCAGCAGCGGGCGCACTTCCTCGGCATCTTCCATACCCTGCAGCACGACCTGTGCCTGTTCGGGCGGGATGTCGCCCAACAGGTCGGCGGCCTCGTCGGGTTCCATTTCGTCCACAATGCGGATCAGTGTGTCGGTGGGCAGGTCGGCGACCAGTTCGGCCACTTCCTCGTCGTCCAGCCGTTCGAGGATATCCGCCGAATCGGTCGGATCGAGTTCGGGCAGCAGCGCCATCTGATGCTCGTCGTCCAGTTCGGAGAACACGTCGGCCTGGTCGGCGGGGCGTAGCCCTTCGACAATGGCTGTGGCCGCGTTGATGTCACCGCGCTCGAGGGCGACGCGCAGTTGGGCGAGGATGTCATCGAGGACGAGAGGTTCCATGACGAGCGCCTCCTTGCAGAACACCCCGGCGGAGGCGCCCGCCGAGCAGGGCGACCTACCGCAGGGGAGAGCGTATGCGGTTGATAGTGGTCGCTACCCCTGCTCTGAGGGGACGCGAATCGGGTACGTCGCTGTCGTTCATCGTTTCCTTCAACGTTACCTGGCGTAACCGCCGCGATTATCCGCCCGAACCCGGCCCTTGTCAAGCAGAAATTGACACGGGGGTGCGTGCAAAATGTGTCAGGCAGTTTTGCCGCGCTCCGCTTTACCTCAGCCCCACTCGGCGCTGACGCGCCTCGTGGCCCCCGGCCTGAGTTATCAGTCTTTAGTTCTCAGTTCTCAGCCTTCAGTCGTCAGTT
>DDBP01000195.1 GCA_002332795.1 Anaerolineales bacterium UBA2029
GGCCACGCTGCGGGGCGGCCTCGGCGCGGGCGCCGGCCGGAACTCCACCCGGTCCAGATCGTAGTAGCCCCAGCCCTTCTCCACGCGCAACGCGTTCCAGCCGTCGCGGAGCTCGGTCCGGCCGACCACCCGAGTCTGCCAAGCGTTCCCGGTGGCGGGCAGCATCCCCGACAGGCCCACGCCGTTGACCCTCAGGTCGAACCCCTTCGGCTGGCCCGGTGAGCAGTACCGCACCGCGACCTGGAACACGCCCTTGCGCGCCTCGAAGCGCGCCTCGGCGGCGTCTCCCTCCTGGTCCAAGCCCGTCAGGTACCCCCTCCCCGAAAAGCCCGCCCTCGCGGTGCCGACCTGCACCCCGCGCAGGCTGCCGTCCTCCGGCTCGACGCTGAAGACCCCCTGCGAGCACAGGGCCGCCGCCACAACCCACGCCACCATCGGCGGCATTCTACCGCGGGCACTCAGGCGCGGATGTCCAGAACCTGCCCCTTGCCCTCCAGCAGCTTCAGCAGCTCGGCCGCCTGCTGCTGCTGGGTCTCCAGCGTCTTCTTCAGGAGCTGGACCTGCAGCTGGGCCCTCTTGGCCTCGACGCCCGTCGCCGCCTCGACCGCCCGCTGCGTGGCCTGCACGTTGGACACGTTCATCGCCATTGGGAATCATCGGCTCGCCGACCGCGGCTCTTCAGAGTCGGGTAACGTGCCGGCGTCATGGCCGTGAAGATCGCGATCATCGGCGCCGGCAGCGTGGGCTTCACCCGCGGCATGGTGCGCGACATCCTCACCGTCCCCGAGCTCCAGGACACCCGCTTCTCCTTCATGGACATCGACGAGCGGAACCTGGACATGACCTACCAGCTCGTCCGCAGGGACATCGAGTCCGCCGGCCTGCCCGCCAAGGTCGAGAAGACCCTCGACCAGCGCCGGGCCGTCGACGGCGCCAAGTACGTGTTCAGTTTCGTCCGGGTGGGCGGCCTCGAGGCGTTCCAGACCGACATCGACATCCCCCTGAAGTACGGCGTGGACCAGTGCGTCGGCGACACCCTCGGCCCCGGCGGCCTGATGTACGCCCAGCGAACGATCCCCGTGCTGCTGAACCTGTGCAAGGACATCGCCGAGGTCGGCTGCAAGGACGCCCTGTTCCTGAACTACAGCAACCCGATGGCGATGAACGTGTGGGCCTGCAGCAAGTACGGCCACGGGGTGAACGTCGTTGGGCTGTGCCACGGCGTCGAGGGAGGCCACCGTCAGATCGCCGCCGCCCTGGGCCTGCCCCACAGCGAGGTCGACATCGTCTGCGCGGGCATCAACCACCAGACGTGGTACATCCAGGTGCGCCACAAGGGCCGCGACCTCCTGCCCGAGCTCCTCGAGGCCTTCGAGAGGCACCCGCAGTTCAGCAGGGACGAGAAGGTCCGCATCGACATGATGCGCCGCTTCGGCTACTACAGCACCGAGTCGAACGGCCACCTGAGCGAATACGTGCCCTGGTACCGCAAGCGCCCCGAGGAGCTGCCGAACTGGATCTCCCTCTCCAGCTGGATCAACGGCGAGACCGGCGGCTACCTGCGCGTCTGCACCGAGGGCCGCAACTGGTTCGAGCACGATTTCCCGAACTGGATGAGCGAGCCGCCGCTGAGCTTCGACCCCGCCAGCCGGGGCACCGAGCACGGGTCGTACATCGTCGAGTCGCTGGAAACCGGGCGCGTGTACCGAGGGCACTTCAACGTGGTCAACCGCGGCTGCATCACGAACCTGCCGCCGGACTGCGTGATCGAGGCCCCCGGCTACGTCGACGGCAACGGCATCTCCATGCCGATCGTCGGCGACCTGCCGATGGGCTGCGCCGCCGTGTGCAACGCCAGCGTGAGCGTCCAACGCCTGGGGATGGAGGCCGCCGTGCACGGCAACGACCTGTGGCTGCGCCAAGCGATGCTGCTCGACCCCCTCACCGGCGCCGTCTGCACCCCGCCCGAAGTGTGGCAGATGGCCGACGAGATGCTCCTCGCCCAGGAACGGTGGCTGCCGCAGTACGGCGCCGCCATCGCGGAGGCCAAGCGGCGATGGGCCGCCGGGCCGCTGATCCCCCCGCGCGACTACAAGGGCGTCCGCGTGCCGACCAAGAGCGTGGAGCAGATGGAGGCCGACCGGGAGGCCGCCCGCCGCATGGCCGCCGAGGCCGACAAGGCCAAGGAGACCCACGGCGGCTGAGCCGACCGGCGGCCCAACCCAGGAAACAGGTCTCGCTCCGGTGCGGGAGCCAGGACTCTTGATGCCGGAGCCCGCCGGGGCCTTCGAGCGGCCGCCCAGCGGACGGTCCCCCGGCTCCCGCATCGGCGCCTCCAGCCGGCGCCGAAGGTTCGAACGGGCACAGCCCAAAGCTCCCAAGCGCTCGGGAGCCGCGCTGCGACGCCTCCAGATGGCAACGCCGCGCGCAGGTGCCTCGGCGTGAGACGCCGAAGACCATCAACATGAAGGACGCGCGGCTGTTCCAATTCCTGGTTGTGGCGCTCTTGCTGTTGATCCTCGCCACGCAGCTTCTCCTCTGGAGGCGGCTGGGCGAGACGACGCGCAGACTGAAAGCCCTCGAGTACTCGGTGGGGCAGGCGGCCGACGGCCCAGACCCGGTCGACAAGATCCTGGAGGGCGCGCTCGCGCTTCCGCGCTAGGCCGCTCCCGGCGAGGCGGCGGTCCGAAAGTCCCGTCCGCCTTGGGGCACCGACCGAATCCAGCCCCGCCTGGAGAAGCATGGAGACATGAGCGGACTGTTCACGCTGCCGGTACTGGTCGGCTCGATCCTGGGCCTAATCGCGTTCCGCTTCTTCTGCTCCATCGTCGACGACTGAGGAGGATCGGGAAAATGAGTCCGGCAAAGGTTCTGCTCGCGGCCATCGGGGTGTTCCTGATCCTGTTCGCCCTCAGGTACTGCCAAGACACCTGGGGCGATCTCCGGGGCGACCGGTAGCTTTCCGCTGAACAGCCGACGGGCGGAGCGCGTCGCTCCGCCCGTCCGGCCGCCACCCGGTCGAGGGCCTCAGTCGCTCTCGGTCTTCTCCTCCTTCAGGGGGCGCCGGCGGCGGCGCTCCACGGCCTCGCGCAACAGGTACTCGATCTCCCCGTTGACGCTCCGCAGGTCCTCCGCCGCCAGGCGCTGGATCTCCTCGTACAGCGCCGGGTTCAGGCGGAGCAGCAGCGACTTGCGTTCCGCCATCCCGCCGTCCCCCTCAGTTGTACAGCGTCCCCGCGTTCACCACGGGCTGCGCCGCCTGCTCGCTGCACAGCACGACCATCAGGTTGGTGACCATCGCGGCCTTGCGCTCCTCGTCCAGCTGGATCTTGCCGTGCTCCTCCAGCCGCTGGAGCGCCATCTCCACCATGCCCACCGCGCCGTCGACGATCTTCTGCCGGGCGGCGACCACCGCGGCCGCCTGCTGCCGGCGCAGCATCACGCCCGCGATCTCCGGCGCGTAGGCCAGGTGCGAAAGCCGGGCCTCGATCACCTGCACGCCAGCCAGCTGAAGCCTCTCCTGAAGCTCCTTCTGCAGGTGCGTGGAGACCTCGTCCGTGTTCCGCCGCAGCGACAGCTCGTGCTCCTCGCCGTCGTAGGGGAACGACGAGGCCAGGTGCCGCACCGCCGTCTCGCTCTGCAGGGCCACGTACGACTCGTAGTCGTCCACCTGGAACGAGGCCGCGTAGGTGTCCGTCACGCGCCACACCACGATGGCCGCGATCTCCACCGGGTTGCCCGCGCTGTCGTTCACCTTGAGCTTCTCCCCGTTCAGGCTGCGCGCCCTCAGCGAGACCTTGCGCTTGGTGTAGAACGGGTTGGCCCAGTGGAACCCGCTGTCCTTGACGGTCCCCACGTAGCTGCCGAAGAGCAGGAGCACCTGGCTCCCGTTCGGCTCCACGATGAAGAACCCGGACGACGCCAGCGACGCCAACAGGCCCTCCAGGATGATCGCCCACACGTACGGCGTCGGGTTCGCCTTCCCCTCCGGCTGCGCCACCAGATAGATGGTGTAGGCCAGGGCGCCCCACAGCAGGAGCGTCACGACCAGCATCACCCAGCCGTTCACGACCTTGATGGTCTTCTCATTGTTCATCGGTGTGTCCTCCTTCCGATACCACCATGATATCACACCTCTATCATCCTGTCAAGGGCCCTCCTCAGATCCGGGACAGGCGGCCCCTCGCCCGGAGGCGGCCGGAAACCGGACGGCAGTGGCGCTGAGCCTGCCCGCCTTCCGAACCCTAGGGCGCGGCCGCCACCCGCCGCTCCATGGCCGAGTGCGACC
>DDBP01000391.1 GCA_002332795.1 Anaerolineales bacterium UBA2029
TGAACCGCGCGGGCTGAGGGGCCGGGGGTTGAGAGGCGAAAAGTGCATAACACGCTCTAGAACAGCCCCCAGTCGCGCAGCGCGCCTTCCTCGGCCATGGAGGGGTCCCAGTATTCCATGCCGACTTCGATGGTGGTGGGTACCCCCAGCACCTCCTGGGCCTTGCGCCGTGTAGCCTCCAGCAACTGCGGGCCATAGGGACAGAACGGCGTGGTGAGAATCATCACGATATGGGCACGGTCGTCTTCGATGGTCAGTTCGCGGACCAGGCCTAGCTCCACCACGTTCAGGCCGATTTCCGGGTCAACGATTTCGCGCAGCGCCTCGCGCACCAGGTGCTCTTTTTCCTCGCGCGACATGGCGCTGAGTTGTGGCGACTGATCGGACATGGATAGCTCTCCTCTACGACGTTTCACCGCCAACGTCTGCTGAGCAGAGTATAAAGCAGGGGCAAAGCCTGCGGCAATGCCATATTGCATGAATTTATTAGATATTCATCTTTTTTATTGGCCCACAGACCGAAACGGTGCTATAATGGCACTTGATTATTGCAAAGCGTTCTCAATTGAGACACACTTCCACCAGGGAGTTTGTGCCACCAGGCACAATCGCATACGGCATCGTTCACCGATTCACCGATGAGGAGAGATAGCACAGTCATGAGCGCTGCGTTGGAAATTCGCAATCTGCATGTGAGCGTCGAGGGAGAACCGATTCTCAAAGGCGTCAATCTGATCGTGCGCCAGGGCGAAATTCACGCTCTGATGGGGCCGAACGGGTCCGGCAAGAGCACGCTGTCGTATACCATCATGGGGCATCCGGCCTACGAAGTCACTGCCGGGCAGATCATTTTCGACGGCGTGGACATCCTGGAACTGGAACCGGACGAGCGCAGTCGCCTGGGGCTGTTCCTGGCCTTCCAGTACCCGGTCGCCATTCCGGGCGTCACCGTCGCCAACTTCTTGCGCAACGCCATCAATGCCCGTCGCCGCGCCGAGAATCCGCAAGACAAGGGCATTCCCATCCCGGCCTTCCGCAAGCTGCTCATCGAAAAGATGGACATGCTCAAGATGGATCACGAGTTCGCCGGGCGTTACCTCAACGACGGGTTCTCCGGTGGCGAGAAGAAACGCGCCGAAATCCTGCAGATGGCCGTCCTGGAGCCGAAGATCGCCATCATGGACGAGACCGACTCCGGCCTGGACATTGACGCACTGCGCATCGTTTCCGAAGGGGTGAACAGGCTCTATGGCCCGAACCTGGGCGTGCTGGTCATCACGCACTATCAGCGCATCCTCAACTACATCAAGCCGCAGTTCGTGCACATCATGATGGACGGTCAGATCGTCGAAAGCGGCGGCCCCGACCTGGCGCTGCACCTGGAAGAGCACGGCTACGACTGGCTGCGCGAAAAGCAGAATGGCGAAGGCAGATAGCGGTCAGCCATCGGCGTTCAGCTATCAGTCAGGTAGTGGGGCGGCCTTTCCCGGCAAGCTGAAGGCTATGCGCTGATAGCTTAGACCAACGGAGCAACGAACATGAGTGATGCAGAGCAGCTCAAGGGTATTCGCGAAGCCTACGATGAACAATACGGGTTCAGCGACCCGGAAGTATACGTCTTCAAGACGCGCAAGGGCCTCGACGAGGAAATCGTCGCGCAGATCAGCGAGGCCAAGGGTGAGCCACAGTGGATGCGCGACTACCGTCTGAAGGCGCTGCAAATCTACCGCAGCAAACCGGTGCCTACCTGGGGCGCTGATCTCTCTGGCCTGCGCGAAGAGGAGATCTACTTCTTCGTCAAGCCCGCCGAGCGCGAGGCTCGTTCGTGGGACGAAGTGCCAGAGACAATCAAGCGCACCTTCGACCGGCTGGGCATCCCCGAAGCCGAGCAGAAGTTCCTGGCGGGCGCGGGCGCTCAGTACGACTCGGAGATGGTCTATCACCAGATTCGCAAGGAGCTGGAAGCTCAGGGCGTCATCTTCAAGAGCATCGAGATGGGCCTGCGAGAGCACGAAGACCTGTTCCGGCAGTACTTCGGCACCGTCGTGCCCCCGCACGACAACAAGTATGCCGCCCTCAACGCGGCGGTGTGGTCGGGTGGCTCGTTCATCTACGTTCCACCGGGAGTCAAGGTGGAGATGCCGCTGCAGGCGTACTTCCGCCTCAACACGGCCAACATCGGGCAATTCGAGCGGACGCTGATCATTGTGGACGAGGGCGCCTTCCTGCACTACGTCGAAGGCTGCACCGCGCCCACCTACTCCACCGAGAGTCTGCACAGCGGCGTGATTGAGATCATCGTCAAGCGCGGCGCGCGTTCCCGTTACACCACCATCCAGAACTGGTCGGACAACGTCTACAACCTGGTGACGCAGCGCGCCCTGGTCTATGGCGACGCCAGCCACGAATGGGTGGACGCCAACCTGGGCAGCAAGGTCACCATGAAGTACCCCTCCGTCTTCCTGATGGAGCCGGGCGCGCATGGCGAGATTCTCTCGATTGCCTTCGCCGGGCGCGGGCAGACGCAAGACGCCGGCGGCAAGGCCGTGCACATCGCGCCGCGCACTACCAGTCAGATCATCAGCAAGTCCATCTGCAAGGATGGCGGGCGCAGCAGCTACCGCGGCCTGCTGCGGGTCTACCCGGAGGCGGAGGGCAGCAAGAGCACGGTCGTGTGCGATGCGCTGCTGCTGGACGATCACAGCGAATCCGACACGTACCCGTACATCGAGATCGAGAATCCCTACGTCACCGTCGGTCACGAGGCCACCGTCAGCAAGATCGGCGACGATCAGCTCTTCTACCTGATGAGCCGTGGCCTGACGGAAGATGAGGCCAGCGCCATGATCGTCAACGGCTTCCTGGAGCCGCTGACCAAGGAGCTGCCGATGGAATACAGCATCGAAATGAACCGCCTGATCCAGTTGCAGATGGAAGGTTCGATCGGCTAAGCGCACGGGTCACCGTGCCCTGGGGCGGCCTGCAATTCCGCCCCAACTGTACTGATCACTGACAACTGATCGCTGATCGCTTCAGGAGAGGGACACCTGTGGTATCTCGTCGTCGAGTTGCACGAGAATTCGTCGCCCCGCCGCTCACCCGCGCCGAAGTCGAGGCACTGAGCGCGCGTTACAACGAGCCAGACTGGTTGCGTCAGGCGCGTCTGGCCGCCTGGGAAGTGTACGAAGCGCTGCCCATGCCCACCACCCAGGACGAACCCTGGCGGCGCACCGATTACCGGCACATCAACTGGAACAGCGCGGGCGTCCTGCTCTCGCCGAACGGCGGACGTTTCGACGACATCCCCGCCGACAACCGTCGCCCCCTGCTCGGCGATACGCAGGGCGGGATGCTCGCCTTCGTGGATGACAAGCCTGTGCACGCCGAACTGAGCGCGGAACTGTCCCGCCAGGGCGTGATCTTCACCGATCTGCACACCGCCGCCCGCGAGCACGGCGACCTGGTACGCCAGCATCTGATGACGCACGCCGTCACGCCGCAGCACGGCAAGTTCGCCGCCCTCAACGCGGCTTTGTGGACACATGGTGTGTTCCTGTACGTGCCGCGCGGCCAGTCTGTCACGCTGCCCGTGCACAGCGTCTTCTACGCCGACCGCCCCGGTGCGGTGCTCGGCCATATCCTGGTCGTGCTGGACGAAGGCGCGTCCATTGACTACCTGCACGAGACGCTCTCGCCCACCCTCACCAGCGACGCCAGCTACATCGGCGTCACCGAACTGATCGTCGGCCCTGGCGCGAAGTTGCGCTTCGTCAACCTGCAGGACTGGGGCCGCCATATGTTCGAATTCAGCACGCAGCGCGCCCGCGTTGCCGCCGATGGGCAACTCGACTGGATCACCGGTCAGATGGGCGGCAGGCTGGTGAAGGCGTTCATGGAGATCGATCTGGACGGGCCAGGCGCGTGGGGTCGTATGAGCGGGCTGTATTTCCCGGACGACGCGCAATTCATGGACCTGGACACGCAGCAGAATCACAACGCGCCGCACACCACCTCCGACTTGCTCTTCAAAGGTGTGCTCAAGGATCAGTCGCGGGCGGTGTGGCAGGGCATGATCAAGGCGCTGCCCGGCGCGCAGAAGACCGACGGCTTCCAGGCCAATCGCACCATGTTGATGAGCAAAGAAGCCCGCTCCGACAGCATCCCCGGCCTGGAGATTCAGGCCAACGACGTGCGTTGCACGCACGCTTCGGCCACTGGCTACGTCGAGGAGGAAGTGCTGTTCTACCTGATGTCGCGCGGGCTGCCGCGCCCGGAAGCCGAAAAGCTGGTGGTAGACGGCTTCTTCGTGCCAGTATTGGATCGCATCCCCTTCGAGAACGTGCGCGAGCGCATGATGGCCTACGTCGAACGCAAGCTGCTCGGTGAAGTCTAAACGGGGCTGCGGGAGCAAGATAGGGGCAAACCGGGTCGGACGTGGCCCGGTTTTTTCTTAATTCCGTATGATTTATGCCATCAATTTTCGGGCGAGAGGTAACTGTCCGCCTGGCGAGCAGGCGGTATAATGACAGGCGAAGGAAATGCTGTCACCCCAGAAGCGAGCAGACCATGACCGAACCGATCACCTACCCCCTCGACATCGCCGCCATCCGCGCCGACTTCCCCATCCTCGACCAGGAAGTGCACCCTGGCAAACGGCTGGTGTTCCTGGATTCAGCGGCGAGCAGCCAGAAGCCCCGCCAGGTCATCGAGGCCATGCGCCGCTACTATGAGCACGATCACGCTAACGTGCATCGCGGCATCCATGTCCTCAGCGAGCGGGCCACCGCCGCCTACGAAGGTGCGCGCGAGAAAGTACGCGCCTTCATCAATGCCCGTTCCTCGCGCGAGATCATCTTCACCCGCAACACCACCGAGGGGATCAACCTGGTCGCGCACACCTGGGGGCGCGCCAACCTGCGCCCCGGCGACGTGGTGGTGCTCAGCGAGATGGAGCATCACAGCAACATCGTGCCCTGGCAGATTCTGGCGGAGCAGATCGGTTTTCGCCTGCGCTATATCCCCATCACCGACGAGGGTCTGCTCGACCTGGATGCTTACGCGGCCCTGCTGCGCGACGAACCGGTGAAACTGGTCAGCGTCATGCACGTCAGCAACGTGCTGGGCACGGTCAATCCGGTCAAAGAGATGATCGCGCAGGCGCACGCAGCAGGCGCGCTGTTCCTGGTAGATGGGGCGCAGAGCGTGCCGCACCTGGCCGTAGACGTACAGGCGCTCGACGTGGACTTCCTGGCCTTCTCCGGCCACAAAATGGCCGGGCCGACCGGCATCGGCGTGCTCTATGGCAAACGCGCCCTGCTGGAGGCCATGCCTCCCTTCCTGGGCGGCGGCGAAATGATCAAAAGGGTCACGCTGGAAGGCAGCACCTGGAACGACCTGCCGCACAAGTTCGAGGCGGGCACGCCCGCCATTGCGCAGGCGGTGGGGCTGGGCGCGGCGGTGGATTACCTCAGCGGCCTGGGCATGGACAACATCCTGGCCCACGAAAAGCTTGTCGTGGACTACGCGCTCGACCGGCTGAGCGAAATCCCCGGCCTGACGCTCTATGGCCCCGGCCCGGAGCATCGTAACGGTGTGGCGGCTTTCACCCTGCAAGACGTACACGCGCACGATATCGCCCAGCTGCTGGATGCCGAAGGCGTGGCCGTCCGCGCCGGGCATCACTGTGCCATGCCGCTGCACAAGCGCCTGGGCGTGGTGGCGACCGCCCGCGCCAGCTTCTACATCTATAACACGCGCGACGAGGTGGACGCCCTGGTGGAAGCGATCTACAATGCGCGCAGAGTATTCCGTCTCGGCGGCTGAGTCCGTCCCTTCCCCTGCCGTACAGCCGCCTCGAAACCTGCGAGTGACGAACTATGGACCTCTACATGGAGAACATCATTGATCATGGGCAGCATCCCCGCAATTTCGGGGAACCGCTGAACCCTGCCGATATTGACTACGAGGACGAGAACCCCTTCTGCGGCGATCATCTGCACCTGACGGCGCAGCTCGACGAAGAGGGGCGCATCAAAGCTGTCTCCTGGCAGGGACAGGGCTGCACCATCAGTCAGGCGTCGGCCTCGATGCTCGGCGAAGCCATCATCGGCAAGACGCTGGACGAACTGCGTGACTTCAACCGGCAGACCATCCTGGACATGCTGGGCATCCCCCTCAGCCCCACCCGCCTGAAGTGCGCGCTGCTGTCGCTGAAGGTGCTCAAGGCGGGCATCTACGGCCTCACCGACTGGCCGGATGAGGAAAGCGAGGAATGACGCCCTGAACAGCGCCATGAAAAGCACCTCACTTCCGTCCGTTTCTGCAGACCTGCGCGCGGTCCTGGAACGCGCCGAGCAGGAAGCCGCCCGCCGGCAAAGCGTCTTCGTGGACGTCGAGCACCTGCTGCTGGGGCTGCTCAGTCAGCCGGACAGCCTCGCGTGCGGTCTGCTGCGCTCCGCGCAGGCCGACCCGGCAGCGCTCTATCAGCAGGTGGCCGCCGCCGTAGGTGTCGAGCGCGAACCTCCTGTGATGGTCAAAGGGTATACTCGTCCCGCCAACCAGGTTCTCTCGCGGGCACCGCAGATCGCCCGGCAACTGGGGCACAATGCCATGGATTCGCGCCATTTGCTGCTGAGTCTGCTCGACGAACGCGACGGAGCTGTGCACGAAGCACTGGGCACCGTTTCGCTCACCCCCGAAGCAGTACATGCCGACCTGCGCCGTCAGCCCCCTGCTCCGCCAGTGAGTGCAGCGGCGTTGCCCGCCGCCAAGACGCTGCCCAATGGCACGACAGGGCAACAACCGGAAATTGTCCTCGTCCCCAGCCGCCGCAAAGCTCGCCAACCGGGCCAGGGCACGACGCGCTGGGGACGCTGGCCGTGGGTGCTGGGGGGCGCGGCCTTGCTGATCTATCTGCTGGCCTTCCTGCCCGGCGGATCGCTGTTCACGTTCGTCTTCGTGCTGATCGGCTGGGTCTTCTCGGTGACGCTGCACGAATTCGCGCATGCCCTGGTAGCCTACTGGGGCGGCGACTACACCGTCAAGGACAAGGGTTACCTGTCCTTCAACCCGCTCAAGTACACACACCCTATGCTGAGCATCGGCCTGCCATTGCTCTTCCTGGCCATGGGCGGGATCGGGTTGCCCGGTGGCGCCGTTTACATCGAGCGGCACCGTCTGCGCAACAAGTGGTGGAGCGCGGCGGTTTCGGCGGCAGGCCCCAGCGCCAACCTGTTGCTGGCGATCCTGCTTTCCCTGCCGTTCGCCCTGGGCCTGGTAGATACCGACGTGATCGAATTCTCCATCTGGCTGGGGCGCAGCCCAGAAGGGACGTCCATCTGGCAGAATGCGCCGCTGTGGTCGGCAGTCGCCTTTCTGATCATGCTCCAGGTGACCGCCGTATGCTTCAACCTGCTGCCCATCCCGCCGCTGGATGGCTTCGGGGTGATCGAGCCGCTGCTGGATCAGCGCACACGCTGGCAGATGCTGCAGATCGGCTCCTACGGTCTGTTCCTGGTCTTTCTGGCACTGTGGTTCGTCCCCCCCATCGCCAACGGCTTCTGGCAGATGATCTTCGACATCACACACGCGCTCCAGATTCCGGACGAGCTGGTGCGCGAAGGGTTTCGTAACTTCATGTTCTGGCGCGAGCCGCCTTCGTAGTGGAGAGGAGGGACTTGTGAGCCGTTACGTGACCGTTGCCAGGACCGCCGAGATTCCGCCCGGCGCGCGCGAAGTCTTCGAGGTGGACGGGTTGTATATCGCCGTGTTCAATGTGGGTGGCAGGTACTACGCGGTCGAAGACCGCTGCACGCATGACGACGGCCCGCTGGCCGAAGGCGATCTGGACGGCTACGAGATCATCTGCCCGCGGCATGGCGCGCGCTTCGACCTCCGCGATGGGCGCGCTTTGAGCATGCCCGCGGTGTTGCCGGTGCCCTGGTTCCCCGTGCGCGTCGAGGGGGACGAGATTCAAATCGGCCTGGAAGAAGAATAACCGAGACCCGTCGAGACCGATGCTCACCGTGCGCTCTACGCCGCCGTGAGCCAGGTCATATCAGCCCGGATGGCGACAGGCTGCGACCATCCGCCAACGGAGTGAATCGAGTCCTGAACTGGAGTCATAGGTCAGGGGCTGAGAGGGCACAGTCCGGGGCGTACGCTGCCCCTGTGCCTTCCCTCCAGACTCAGAACTCTGGACTCCCAACTCCTCGCAGGAGCGAACCATGCCCATCCTTTTCTGCTACGATTCCGCCGTGCTCGACCGCTTCCCGACCATCCACGGCGGGGTGATCCTGGCGTGCCGCCTGCACAACGGCCCCACGCCGCCCGCGCTTGCCGCCGCCTTCCTCGCCGAACAGAGGGCGACGCTCGCCCGCCTGGGCGAGACTCCTCTCAGCGAAGTGCCCAGTCTGGCCGCCTGGCGACGGGCCTTCAGTGCCTTCGGCGTCAAGCCCACACAGTACCGCAGCGCCGCCGAAGCGCTGCTGCGCCGCCTGACCAAGCACGGCGACATTCCTTCCGTCAATCTGCTGGTAGACCTGGGCAACCTGGTCAGCATTCGCTACGCACTGCCCGTCGCCATCTTCGATCTGCGCGCCATCACCGGCACGCTGTCCGTGCGCTTCGCCAGGGGAGATGAGCGCTTCACCGATCTGGGGACTGACGAAGTCGTGCACCCCGACCCCGGTGAGGTGATCTTCGCGGACGAGACAGGGCTGGTCAGCGCGCGGCGCTGGTGCTGGCGACAGAGCGATCAGAGCGCCGCCCGCGCGGACACCACCGAGGCGCTGATCACCGTCGAGGGGCATCACGCCAGCGCCGAAGAGGACGTGCGCGCTGCCCTGGCCGATCTGCAAGCGCTGATCAGCCACTATGTGCCCGGCGCCTTGCTGCGATCGGACCTGCTCTCGCCCGCCAATCCGGCGTTCAACGTCTCGACCGACTGACGCCTGTCAGGTATAGCAAAGGGGCCAGGAAATCATCCTGGCCCAGACTCTCGTGTACCGTTCCTTGTGCTTCAATAGCGGAAGATCGCCGCGACAAGCTCTCCGCCGGGCACGGAATCCGGTTCCAGTACATAGACAGTCCCGCCGTGCGCCACCGTTTGTGCAGCCGCCAGGTCGATCAGGTCATAGTCGCCCGGTTGCTGGGACGGGTGCACGTGCACTTTGTGACTGTGTGCCCGGTAGACCCCCCACTTCTGCACGTTGCGCGGGACGAAAAGCGTGGCGATCCGCCCTGCAAAAGCCCCCTGCACAATATCTATCAACGAATGAGAGGCGCGCGGATCGTCGCGCCCATCGAGTTCGTAATAAAGGGCAATCTGTTCGGCCTGTGCCTGAGCGAACACTGGCTTGACGATCTCCCAGGCGCGCTGATGCAGCTCTTTGGCGCTGAGCATGTCCGGGTTGCCGATGATGCCCTGCTCCAGCAGATAGGCATAGCTGCTCGCCTCACGGTAGATCGGCAGCAGATAGTCTACGCCGGCCAGCACCAAAGGGACTCGCTTCTCGGCCAGGTAGTCGCGCAGCCCGCGATCCACGATCTGGAAATAACGCAAAAGATCAGTCTTAGGCGTTTCTTCACCTCCCCCATGCCCGTGAAAGATCGCCACGCCGGTGTCACCTACGGCGCGCGCGCGTATCTGTCGCTCTGGCTGATCGGGCTGCAGGGCTTCCACCATACTGGTCGGGACGCCCGGCAACTCGACCTCAGTCACGCTGTCGCGCGTGCCTTCGAGCAGGCGCACGCGCTCCTGGCTGAGCGCCAGCACGAAGAACTGCCCATCCCCGCTGAACAGCGGCAACAGCGGTTTGATGTAGAAACGACGGTTGACCACCACCATTTCTTCGAAACGGAGCGGCAGTCGGAACGAGCCGAAGTACCCCTGCCCCACGAACACCGCCAGGCCGTCGCCCTGCTCCCGCCAGAAGCCGGCGTCGTCCAGCAGCGCTGTCGCTGGCCCCAGCAGACGTTCGACATCGGGGACACGCATCTGCACCGCCTGCAAGGACTCTTCAGCGCGGCGAAGCAAGTTCCGGAACCGGATCGTGTTCTGCTGCACCTCCATTCCCGCCCTCACCGCGGGCATGTACAGAGAGACGCACCATTCCCCTTCCACATCAATCAGGTCGGCCAGGTTACTGCGGGTCAACGAGTCCATAGTAAACTCCTTTCCATATATAAAGCTTAGTGGAGTTTTTCAGGCCACGCCACTGATCAGGCCGTGCTCAGTCAGTCCGCCTGTCTGCAAGAATCAGAAAGGGGGAAAAGATGCGACGAGATAAAGCCAGGCGAGATGGCAGGGTTCAGAAGTGCCGTGTGCCGTCTAAAGGGTGGTCACCAGCGTGCGCAGGCTCACAACAATGATCAGCACGCCGACAAAGACCATCAGTTTGCGGGCGGGTAGCCTGCGGCAGACATAGGCTGCCAGCGGAGCTGCGATCACGCCCCCCGCAATGAGTCCGGCGATGATCTTCCAGTTGGTGAGCTGAATGGTGATCAGGAACACTACCGACTGCGAGAACGTCACGAAGAATTCTGCCGCATTCACCGAGCCGACAGACGTGCGCGGATTGTGCCCGTTGGCAACCAGCGTCGAGGTGACGATTGGCCCCCAGCCGCCGCCGCCAATGGCATCGAAGAAGCCCCCCACCAGCCCCAGAGGGAACATGTGCCTGATCAGTCTGGCAGACTCCACTTGCTGGCGCGCCGCTTTCCACAGGATGCGCAGCCCCATCAACATCAGGTAGATTGCCACGTAAGGCTTGATCTTGTCGCCGGGCAGTTCGCTCAGCACATAGGCCCCGGTCACCCCTCCCAGCACGCCAGGGATGACCAGGCGTCGGAAGAGCGCCCGGTCCACATTGCCGAAGCGCAGATGCGAGATGCCCGATACCAGCGTGGTGAACACCTCCGCCATATGCACACTGGCACTGGCCAGCGCTGGCCCGACCCCTGTGCTCAGCAAGAACGTCGTCGAAGTCACGCCATAGGCCATGCCCAGCGCTCCGTCAATCAACTGGGCGATGAAGCCGACCAACACATAGACCAGGATTTTGTCTGTCACCGGAACATCCTCCAGGCCCGGACGTTCGTTGCGTGGCGGCCCTGCCACGACTTGTCGGCAATAACGCCCGGTAATTCTACCAAAGCCCAACGCATTCACACAGATGTCACCAGGCAGGCAACCGTCAGTGGGGGCAGATGATTGTCGTTTGTCCCCACTCTGTGGCACAATAAGGACATCATCTTGCCCGATCGCCCCTACGACCGCTATTGCCTTTGTTCAAGAATGGAAGGTTTGCCGTGCCAGCACAAGAGAAACTATCCCCAACCGAGCAATATCTGGCTTATCTGACTGGCCTGGGCATCGTGATCACCATCGTCGCGCTGTTCCTGATCGGGCTGGGCACTATCGAGAATGACGACATCACCACCAGCCTGCTGATCGTGGGCATCGTCATCATTGTCCTGGGCGTAGCGGGATGGCTGTTCCTGGTGCGCCCCTGGGAGCGCTTCGACGATCTCAAGACCCCTCACTACACCGGTCACGAGGAGCACGCCGCAGCAGCCGCGCCCGTCGCCGAAGCTGCACCCCAGGCAGTGCAGGCCGAAGCGCCTGTTGCACCACCGGCTCCTGCTGCTACCCCTGACGATCTGACGCTGATCGAGGGCATCGGCCCCAAGGTCGCCAGCGCGCTGCGCGCGGCGGGCATCACCACTTTTGCTCAGATCGCCGCCATGACCCCCGAACAGCTCGAACAGATCGTGCGCGAGCAGGGCGTGCGCCTGGTAGGCAGCACCGCCACCTGGCCCGAACAGGCGCGCCTGGCCGCAGCGGGCGACCTGACCGCCCTGCAAAGTCAGCAGGCGCGCATCAAAGGGGGTGGCACGGAGGTCGAGGACGATCTGACGCTGATCGAGGGCATCGGCCCCAAGTCCGCTGCCGCGCTGCGCGAGGCGGGCATCACCACCTTTGCCCAGGTCGCCGCCATGACCCCCGAACAACTCGAACAGATCGTGCGCGAACGCGGCGTGCGGCTGGTTGGTTCCACGGCAAGCTGGCCCGAACAGGCGCGCCTGGCCGCAGCGGGCGACCTGACCGCCCTGCAAAGTCAGCAGGCGCGCATCAAAGGGGGTGGCACGGAGGTCGAGGACGATCTGACGCTGATCGAG
>DDBP01000201.1 GCA_002332795.1 Anaerolineales bacterium UBA2029
CGAAGCGAGGCTGGGGGTGAGGTGAACGCTCCAGTGTCAAGTTGGTCGCTGACAACCTTTGCACACGCCCCGCGTCGCGGGTCGCGTCGGCATGCCGGAGAGGTTGCCCTCCAGGTCACACAGAGCTACCCTTATGGCAATTGCCCGGTCTGAGCGCGTATCACTGGCAGGCGTGTTTGGCGCGAGCTGACGCCGAACAGCACGGGCAAGGTAACGGACAGAATCCTTTGAAAGAGGAACATGCCTCATGGAAAAAGTCGAACAACTCAAGAATCATCTGGCCGATGTGGTGCATTTGCGACACGCGGCAGCGGTGCTGGGCTGGGATCAGCAGGTGAACATGCCGCCGGGAGGCGCGCCCGCCCGCGCCGAACAACTGGCCACGCTCAGCCGCCTGGCGCACGAGAAGTTCGTCGCCGAGGAGACCGGTCGCCTGATCGAAGCGGCAGAAGCCGAAGTCGCCGGTCTGGACGCCGATCACGACGCCGCTGCCCTGGTGCGCGTGGTCAGGCACGACTACGACCTGGCCACCCGCGTGCCCACTGCTCTGGTAGAGGAACTGGCGCGGGTCACCTCGCAGGCGCACGAGATTTGGGCCAGGGCACGTGAACAGGCCGACTTCGCTGCCTTCGCCCCCACGCTGGAACGTATCCTCGACCTGAAACGCCAGGAAGCCGAGGCGCTCGGCTATAAGGATCGCATCTATGACGCGCTGCTCGACCAGTACGAACCGCACATGAAGACCGTCGATGTCGAGCGGCTCTTCGGAGAACTGCGGACTGAACTGGTGCCCTTCGTGGCGCAGATCTTCGAACGGCTGGATGCGGTAGACGATACCCCCGTCCGCAAGCGCTACGACGTAGAGCGTCAGGCGGAGTTCGGCCTGCAGGTGATCAAGAAGCTGGGCTACGACCTGACGCGCGGACGCCAGGACAAATCGGTGCACCCCTTCACTACCGAGTTCTCCATCAACGACGTGCGCATCACCACCCGCTATCAGGAAGACTGGATGCCCTCGGCGCTCTTCGGCTCGATTCACGAGGCCGGGCACGCCATGTACGAGCAGGGCTGCTACCAGGGCTACGAAGGCACCTTCCTGGCGGGCGGCACGTCCCTGGGCGTGCACGAGAGTCAGTCGCGGCTGTGGGAGAACGTCGTAGGGCGCAGCCGGGCCTTCTGGAGCTACTTCTACGGCGATCTGCAGCGCCTGTTCCCCGAACAACTGGGCCAGGTGGACCTGGAAGCCTTCTACCGGGCAATCAACGCTGTCTCCCGCTCGCTGATCCGCGTCGAGGCGGACGAAGTGACCTACAACCTGCACATCATGTTGCGCTTCGAGCTGGAGAACGACCTGCTGGAAGGCAAACTGGCCGTGCGCGATCTGCGCGACGCCTGGAATGCCAAGATGGAAGCCTACCTGGGCATCACCCCGCCCGACGACGGCAAGCACGGTGTGCTGCAGGATGTGCACTGGTCGTCCGGCCTGATCGGCTACTTCCCCACCTATTCGCTGGGCAATTTCCTGTCTGTGCAATACTGGGAGAAGGCCGTGCAGGACGTGCCCTCCATCCCCGCCGACATCGCCCGCGGCGAGTTCGGGTCGCTGCTGACCTGGCTGCGCGAGAACATTCACCAGCACGGGCGCAAGTATTGGCCCGCCGAACTGACGCAGCGCGTGACCGGCGAGCCGATCCAGGTGCGTTCGTTCCTGCGCTATCTCAAGGAGAAATACACCGACATCTACGGCCTGTGAACGGGCAGCGCTTCCCCCGCCCTCATGCCCTGACAAACGCAAAGAATCCCGGCCAAACCGGGATTCTTGATTCTGCCCATGAAAGGGTCGCTGCCGGCGTGTCAATCCCCGCCGAACAGCCAGTGCCACACGCGCCGCAGGATACCCTCGCGCTTGGGCTGTTTGATGGTGGTGTTGCCCAGGCGATCAATGGTGATCACCATGAACTGATTGCGATGAATGGCCTGCTTGAGTTCCATGCGCTTGTTGCGGGGGATCAGATAGGCTTCCAGCCGATCTTTTTCCTCGTTGGCGCGGATGCTGGCCAGCCGCCACACGTCGTCGTGCAGCTCGATGGCGCGCATCAGCAGGATGTAGCGCTCCTGCATACTCAGCTTTTCCGGCTCAGGTTCCAGTTCGTAGGCCGGAGGGCGCGGGCGCACAGGAGGCTCGTAGTAGGCCGTGCTCGCCGGTGGAGTCTCGGCGACATAGTCCTGCGCCCGCACATCGCCATACGTCCCTTCGTGAGCAGAATATGGGCGCGGTCGAGCGCGAGGGGTTGGCACTGGCCCCCGATCGAGCACATAAGAATCGTCTTGCTGGTAGAAGTCTTGAGCATCACGGGGTTCGGAAGAGCGGAACACTTCCTCGTCGGGCGTGGACTCCCAACGGTCTGGGCGCGGCTCTCCCTGGAGATCCGCCAGACGGCGGCGCGGCGGCGCGGCTGAAGCCCCCGGCCCCCAGCGATGATCGGGACGCGGTGGCGCCAGTCGCCCCGGTGAACGGTGATCGTCGCGAGTCATCCAGTCCCTCCCCTTTCAGTGGCCCCCGCTGGATGCTCAGTGGTCAGTTTGGCCCCCAGTACCCTGTTCCACGAGCAGGTCCCTCCGGCTGGGGTTGGCCCGTCCTCATCGGTGCGCAGCGGGCCAGGTGTTGAAAAAACAAGCTATTTCTCGCGTAAGCGTGTTCATTGTTGGTACTTTGGTACCCAGTATAGCACTTCTTAGCAAGGCAAGCTATTGGGCACCGACCTGTTTTGTGCTGTTTTCCCGTGAATTCGGAAATTATTCACAAACCTTAATCAAACCTATCTCAAACCTTAAGGCAATCTTCATTCTTCTTCGCCCAGCACCTGTTCCAGCGCCTCGAACGCTGCACCGTCGGCTGGCAAGGGATGTGCCCCTTCGGCCAGAGCGTGCGCATTGCCCCGCGCCCCGCTGATCACGGCGAAGACTGCGCGACCCTGCACACGGGCAAAGCGCACTGCGTGCAGACAACCGCTGTCGGCTCCCGCCTCCACCACAATCACCGCGCGGCTCAGCCCGCTGATGAGCCGGTTGCGCGCTACCAGCGTTGGCGCAGAGGGCGAGGCCTGCGGATGCGTCTCGGAGAGCAGCGCCCCGCGTTCGATCAGCCGCCCGGCCAGGGCGCGATTGCCGGGCGGATACACGGCGCACACCCCCGAACCGAGCACGGCCAGGGTGCGTCCCCCCGCCTCTAACGCTGCCCGATGTGCTATCGTGTCGATTCCATTTGCCAGCCCGCTGACTACCGTCCAGCCGCGCGCCGCGCAACTGGCGGCCAGCGTTTCCGCAATGCGACGGCCCTGAGCAGTCGGCTGACGGGTGCCCACCAGCGCCACCGCCCGCCGGTCGTCTTCCTGCAACGTTCCCCGGCAGAACAGCACTGGCGGGGCATCGGGCAGATCGTCTAGCGCGGAAGGATAGGCGGGTGTGTGCCAGAGCAGCACCCGGACGCCGTCGGCTTGCCAGCGAGCCAACGCCTGCCGGGTCTCGGCGACATTCACCCCGCCGATGGCGGCAGCCAGCTTCGGGCCTATGCCCGGCACCTGCTGCAACTCCTCCGCGCTGGCGCTGAGCACCGCATCCAGCGAACCGAAGCGCTCCAGCAATCGTGCGATCGTCCGCCCCCCCAGGCTGGGGATCAGACCCAGGGCGACCCACTGCGCCAGTGTGTCATTTTCGGCAGGCATCGTTCCCCTTCTGCTGAGCACTCATCCATCCCCTAGCCTACTCAGCCCGCGAGGGATTGGCAAACGCCGCGCCTCGTGTTATGGTGAGTCGGGAGTCATGAGTTCGGAGTCATAAGTCGAGGCGGGAACGCCCCTGGCGTTCCCCAGCGTTCATGCCCCGACCCAAGACTCGAAACTCCAGACTCCCAACTCCAGACTGGACGCAGGACAACGATGGTCACCGAGACCCACGACAACTGGCTGCGCGTGAGTTGCGCGGCGCTGTGTCGCATCGCCCATGCAGATCGCTACCTGTTGGTGCTCAACCGCGAGCGGCGACGACACGGGGAATATGTGCTGGCCCCCCTGGGCGGCGCGTTGGCCTTCACCGAGCCAGCGCCTTTGCTAACCCTGGGCGCTCGCCTGGAAGACCCGGCCTCGTCCGATCTACGCTTTTACCTGCCCGATAGCGCCCTGCCCCGCTTCCGCGCCTGGTTCGCCAGCGGGCACGGGCGCGAGCGCTCGCCCTTTCGCGAACTGGCCGAAGAACTGGTGACCGAGACACGCGCCCTGCCTGCGCTCGCGCCGCACGACATCGCCGTCACTGCCCTGCGCACGGTCGAGCGTCGCGAGCGCACCACCCGTTTCGGCGCTGACGGGCCGTTGACGCATTACTTTCTGGAGCTGTACGAGGTGCGCTTCCTGAGCGAAGCTTTCTACCAGGCCCTGGCCCACCCCGCCGCCGACAGCGGCCTGGTCTGGCTGACGCGAGCAGAGATCGCCAGCGGAACCTGGCACATGGCCATAGACGGTCAGTCACGCACGGTTACAGTGCGGGCCACGGTGTTGTTCGGTGAATGAGTCAGCATCCAGGCGCAGCGAGGCGCTCAGTTCCACATGGCCCACGGATCGTCGGGATCGCGCGCGCCATAGTGAAAGGTCAGGCGCACCAGTTCGACGAACACGCGGAAAGAAGCCTGATCAGCATTGAGCCGCCAGCGCATCTTGCGCGGGATGCGCAGCCAGGCATAGGCGATGTGTCGGCGTTCCGGGCGCGTCACCTCGCGCATGAGTTCCCCATACCAGGGAGGCATGGCATGCCGCAGCCCGTCGTGATGACGGGTGAGGTAAGAACCGGTGAAGGCCATCAGCATGACGGCCAGGAACATCACCGGCGTATACTCCCAGCTACCCCGCCGGTTGGCGACCAGGGCGTCGCTCATGCTGGCCATCAGCAGACTCCACACGCCCAGCATGTCCAGGAAACGCGCCAGCGGCGAGAACGGCGTCTCCGGTCCATATAACCGAAAACGCGCCATCAGCGGGTCTTTGAACAGGCCAAAAGCCACCGCGGCGCGTTGCAGCAAGGCCCCGGTGGCAATCAGCGTCAGAAAACCCATCGCCAGCCAGGGATAGCGCGGATCCAGGATCATGAGCGAACACCCCTCTGCGCCGTGCCTCAGTCCGGCGAGCGCGCGCCCTCACCCCTATTGTACTATCGCAGGGTCACGCCGGTGAACTCCGTCGGCACGATCTCGAACCAGGTGATGCCAGGTTTGAGCGGCAAAGGCTGAGTGGCTTCCTCGTCTGCCCACAATGTCAGGGGAACTTCCTGTTCCCAGCGCATCCAGGTCCCCGTCAGCGCCACGCCATCGCGGGCGATCAGCGCCGGGCCAGACTCCCAAAGCTGAATCTCGGTGGAATAGATGGGCACCCCATTCCATTCCCCGACGGGGATGGTCTCATCGTCGCGATGCGGCACGTACAGCACCACGACATTGGCCGCGGTGATGGGTGCACCGGTGTCGGCATCGGTGTGTGGCACGCCGTCCACTGACCGCACATAGACGGCGTTCACCGCGTCATAGACCCAGTGCACCACGTCCGGCCCGTAGTCCACCGTCACAGCAGGGGCCGCTTGCCCGCCGGCGGAAGGAGTCGTGCTGAAAGCGAGCGCCCGCAGATTGGGCGCATCGTTGACCCCGTCCGCTGCCGCCCGCGCCCACACCTGCGCAGGCACAGCGAAGAGATTGTGCGGCGCTTCGCCCGCCGGATCGCGGAAATACAGCGGCTCACCGACTGTCACGCCCTCATACGCACGCGCGGCAAAGGTGCTGGCGGCGATGCGCTGCCGGATCGGCTCGTTGGCCCCGGAATAGACCAGGATCGCCCCGTACATGGCCGTCAGCTCCAGATCGATCAGGCGGGCGCTGCGGATCGAGCCGAGGCGCGGCGGCGTATGTGTCCAGTAGATGGCCGTGAAGCGCGTCAAGCCGCCTTCCACATAGTGCTCGAAGACGAGGTCCGCCAGCGCCAACCCCGCCTGTGGACGCACACTGTCCGGCGCATTGGAGATCTTGACGGCCAGTGGGCGACGGTGGAGCACAGCGGGATCGGGCAGCACCAGCCCCGTGAGGGGATTCAGCGCGGGCGCTGAGGCCGCCGGAGCCGCCAGAGCTGCGGCGACGCGGGTGGGCGCGCTGTCGGGTGTCGCCGTGACCACGATCACCGGGCGCTCGTTGGCCAGGCAGGCCGTCAACAGGAGGAGCAGTACGCTCAGCAGCAACAGCGCGTGACGGGGTGGTAAGAATGAATTTTTTACGAATTTTGTATACCGCGGGGCATGGCCCTGTTTATGCCCAGGCGAATATCGCCTATAATGATAAACGCAAACAGGATACAGCGTTAAGGCAGGCGCAACGTCGCCCTTGCCAGAGGCAGGGTGTGTTCCGGTGACCAGGGTCTGTCGCCCGGTGTGCCAGCGCGGTTGACTGCCTATTTTCACGAGGGTATAATGCCCCGCAGTCTGATCCGCAGACATTGCATTGACCGGATCACAACCGCCAAGTGACCCTGACAGTGGGTAGAAACGAGACAAGATGGCGCTCAAAGGCAACCTGGCGGATTTCAGTACCACGCAGCTCCTCCATTTGATCCACCTGGCCAAGAAAACCGGCACCCTGCACCTCTACGAACCGGTAGTGACCAAGGAAATGATCACCGATGGCGCAGGGAACAAACGCCCGAAGGTGATCCCCGGCAAAGAGCGAGCGACGCTCTCCTTTCAAGAGGGTCAGTTGATCCTGGCGACGCTGGGCCAGGAAGACGGCTACCTGGCCAGTGTGCTGCACAAGGCGGGCAAGCTCTCCGCCGAGCAGGCGCGTGTCATCCGCGAACGTGGCAGCAAGTATTCTGACAAGGCGTTGGCGCTGATGTTGATCAACGCCAACTACGTCACCAAGGCCGACATCGTGCGCTGCATCCGCCAGCATACCCTGGACATCGTCTACGACGTGTTCACCTGGAAGCAAGAGCCGTTCGTCTTTGCCGACAACGAACTGCCCCCGCCAGGGCGTATCACCGTGCCGATTGATCTCAAAAACGTGATCATCGAAGGCACGCGCCGCGCCCAGGAGATCGAACCGCTGCTGGAAGAACTGCCCAGCCTCGACCTGGCGCTCAGGTTCCCGGACTCCCCTGGCGACAAGTTCCGCGGCGTGCATCTCAGCGTCCAGGAATGGCGCGTGGTGGGCTTTGTCAATCCCAAGAACACCATCCGGCAGATTGCCAAAGCCTGCAATATGACCGATACCGAGATTCGCCGCATCGTCTATGGGCTGCTGCAGGCTGGCCTGGTCGAACTGGTGCGCCCGCCGAACATGCCCGCGCCTGCCATCCCGACGCCCGACGGCAACCGTCGGATCATCCCCATGGAGCCAGAGGTCAAGCGCAGCGTCGTCGAACGGCTGATCGCGCGGATCAAGGAAGCCTAGGCCCTGTTCATCCCAGGGGCGGCCCTGGCGTCGCCCCTGATTGTATCTCGTTTTGAGGCATCATGGTGAAAGAGTGAAATCAACCATGCCCAAACAGAATGTCAAGGTGGTCATCACCGGCCCCTTCAACGCTGGCAAGACCGAGTTCATCCGCTCGATCAGCGAGATCGGCGCGGTGACCACCGACGAGAATATCTCCAGAGAAGCGCCAGAGTTCGGCGTCAAGGCCAAGACCACCGTGGCCCTCGACTTCGGGCGTATCACCGTGGACGACGACCTGGTGCTGTATCTCTTTGGCACGCCGGGGCAGCGGCGCTTCGACTTCATGTGGGACATCCTGGCCGAGGGCATGTTGGGCTTCGTGGTGATGGTAGACAGCGCCCGACCGGAGACCTTCCGCGAGGCCAAGATCATCCTGGAGACCTTCCGCGCCTATGCGCCGACCCCCTATGTGGTGGCCGCCAACAAGCAAGACCACCCCGAAGCCTGGTCTCCACAAGACCTGCGCATCGCCCTCCGCCTGGACGATCGCATCAAATTGTTGCCCTGTGTGGCCACCGACAAGGAGAGCGTCAAGAACGTATTGCTGGAGCTGCTATACGCCATCCTGGACGAGATGGATGCCTATTCGCAATAGCGGGTGGAACCTGCGCAGGCGTTGACCTGCGCAGCAGAAGGGGGAAGACGTGCCTTCGCTGGTCACTGACCCCGGCATCATTCACTACGAAACATACGGGCGCGGACGCCCCGTATTGTTATTGCACGGGTGGTTGGGTTCGTGGGAACTCTGGCGCGACACCATCGAAGTGCTGGGCCGTGAGTTCCGCACCTACGCGCTCGATTTCTTCGGGTTCGGCGAATCCGATGTGCTGAGCGCCGCCGACCGTAATGTGCAGCGCAGCCGCCTGGACGCCTTCACCGTGCCCACCTATGTCGAGATGGTCAATCAGTTCATGAATCGGCTGGGCATTGGCCGCGCACCCCTGGTCGGGCACTCGATGGGCGGCACTGTCTCGCTGAGCATGGCCATCCGCCATCCAGAGAAAGTATCGCGCGTCTGCGTGATCGGCTCGCCAATTGACGGCGGCTCGCTTAGCTGGCTGTTGCGGCTCTCCGGTCGGCGGCGGGCAGCGGCGTTCTTCTGGCTGTTCGGCGGGCGGGGTCTGCGCCTGTTCCTGCGTTTCTATAGCTACTTCATGGCGCGCGACGGGCGGGCCATGGGCCGCATGATCACCAAAGACGTCTCCAAGATCACCATGGAGTCGTTCTTTCAGAGCATCGGCACCCTGCGCAGGACAGACCTGCGCCCCGAACTGCACCGGATATCCGCCCCGACGCTGGGCATGTACGGTCAACGCGACATCATCGTCCGGCCCAGCGAACATCAGACGCTCAAGACAGGCGTTCCCCACGCGCAGATCGAGTGGTTTCCGGACGCAGGACACTTCATCATGATGGACTCGCCGGAGCGGTTTATCAGCACGTTGCGGGCATGGCTGCGGGAGGACTGAGCATCAGCCGGGCAAGACTGGCGAGGTGCTGCGCCCAACGCCTGTCCTCAGGCCCAGAGGGGAAGTCACCATGCCGAAGTCACAGCGAGTGCGCCGCTTCGTCATCGAGGAGAATCACCTGATCGCGCCCTTCAACGAGCCGGCGCGCGACCTGAGCATCCTCAACAAGCCGCTCAAGCTCCATCACGCCGACGTGCTGGATGCCGTTTGCGGCCCGGCGGGCGTCGAGCCGCCGCTGACTTCGATCCACGAGCTGGCTCGCCTGGCAGGTCGCGACGACGCCTGCCTGGTCTACCGCGACAATCTGTACTTCGACGAGGAATTCTTCAGCGCATTCTACGAACGGGCGCAGGCCAGCGGCGCGCCCTGTCGTGCCGCGCTGCCAGCGGACGACGCTGCCTGGCGCAAGTACGCCGTGCCCCTGTCGCGCCTGAAGCCGGTATGCGATCCGGCGGGCAGGCCCCTGTATTACCCGCTCGACCTGTGGTACTTCCCCGAAGGCTACGCCGAGCCGCACAAATGGCAGGCCGTGCCCATCCCCAGTGACTACAAGGAGATCGGCTACTACAACGTGCCGGACTCGATGGCGAATCTGCGTCCGGGCGGGGCAGATGGCGCAGTAGCCCGCGACCTTGACCTGACGCACCTGCTCACCGAGCGCTCGTGCCTGTCCATTGATAGCTGGGTGCACGTCTACTTCGCCAACATCATCCTGGGCGTCTTTTCGCGCGGCAAGCGCTTTGAGAAGCGCATCTCCGAACACAACCTGTTGGCCCTGCGCATCCTGTTTCGCGCCATTCTGGAACAGAAGCAGGTGCTCACCTGCTCCGAAGTGGTCAAGGTGGGCGAAGGCACCACCATTGACCCGTCGGCGGTCATCCTCGGCCCGACCACCATCGGGCGCAACTGCTCGATCGGGCCGGGCGTGGTGATAGACAACTCCATCATCGGCGACAATGTGAATATCGCCCAGGGCTGTCAGATCATGCTCAGCGTGGTGGGCAATCATTGCTTCCTGCCCTTCCGCGCGGCGCTGTTCATGTCCACCGTGATGGACTACTCCATCATCGCCCAGAATACCTGCATTCAGATGGGCGTCATCGGGCGCAACAGCTTCGTGGGTGCAGGGACGACCTTCACCGACTTCAACCTGCTGCCCGCCCCGTTGCGCGCGCTCAACGCCTACGACGAACTGGAAGATACGGGTCAGCCTGTGCTGGGCAGTTGCGTGGGGCACAATGCCCGGCTGGGATCGGGGTTGGTGGTGATGCCCGCCCGCGTGATCGAATCCGACGTGGTGCTCTTTGCCTCGCCGGAGCGGCGCGTCATCAATCGCAACGTGAGCTACGAGGAGAGCGATCATCACAAGGTGCGCGCCTCTGTCGCCAAACAACATCGTCGCCGCTACCCGCGCGTGGCCGAATCCGAAGAAGCTTTCCTGGAGCCATGGTGAAGCAACCCGACGCCGTGAACACAACACCCGATACCTTCGCCTTCATCATCCATCCCATAGACCCCAAGGCCGACGTCGCCCGCAAGTACCCCTTGCTGGGCAAACTGCTGACCGAAGGACAGATCAACTTCTTCTCGCGCTTCTTCCCGCCGGTGTACATCTCCGAGATCACGGGCGTGCGCTCAGTGGTCACCGGTCGGGAAGCGCGCGGGTGGTTCATCGCCTGCCCCTTCACCCCCAAGACCATGCTCAGCCTGCCCGTCGAGACGGTCTACCGCAAAATCGTCGCCTGCGGACGCCTGGCCGAGCGGCTGGGCGCGCGCATTCTGGGGCTGGGCGCATACACGTCGGTCGTCGGAGACGCCGGCCTGACCATCGCCCAACGGCTGGACATCCCCGTCACCAATGGCGACGCCTATACCGTCTACATGGCCGTCGCCGCCGTGCGCGAAGCGGCGCGCCGCATGGGACTGGAGATGAGCGCCAGCACGGCTGCGGTAGTTGGAGCGACCGGGGTGATCGGGCGGGTGTGCGCGCAGATGCTGGCCCGCGAAGTGCCGGAACTGATTCTGGTTGGGCGTCGCCCCGAAGCCGTGGCCGAAGTGCACGCCCTGTGCGCGGGGCAGCGGGCGCAGGTGCGCAGCAGCACTGACCTGAGCGCGATCTACAGCGCCGACCTGATCCTGACCGTCACCAGCGCCACAACAGCCGTCATCGAGCCGGAGCACCTCAAACCGGGGGCGATTGTGTGCGATGTGGCCCGCCCGCGCGATGTATCGCGGCGCGTGGCCGAGGTGCGCGACGATGTGCTGGTCATCGAGGGCGGCATGGTCGAAGTGCCGGGGCCGGTAGACTTCGGCTTCGACTTCGGCTTTCCGCCGGGCAAAGCCTACGCCTGCATGGCCGAAACCATGGCGCTGGCGCTCGAAGGACGCTACGAAGACTTCAGCGTGGGCAAGCACATCACCCTGGCCCAGGTAGAGGAGATCGCCGCGATCGCCGCGCGGCACGGCTTCCGCCTGAGTGGATTTCGCAGCTTCGAGCGCGCTGTCAGCGACGCGCAGATCGCCGCCGTGCGCGAGCGCGCTCAGCAGGCGCAACGCGCTCCGCGCTTCAGACACGGGTCTATGAAAATTGTGTGAAACTTCCTGGCTGACGCCCGTGTTGTGAGCCGTTGTGTCCTCCCTGTGGCTGCTCCATCTGCGGTGTCGTGGTATAGTTGTGCTGTCAGAGGCCAGACTCGTTGCCTGCGGCAGAGTTCGTTATGCCTGGGCACAGAGCGCCGCTGATCCATGGGCGTCGGGCGACCGGCTCACTGCCGGACCGGATCATTACAGAGTGGGCCGCTGAGCCTGTCGTGCGCCACTTGAGACCCCACATGGCGGGGAGGTAGGGTTCGGATGGCTAAGGGTAGAATTCTGGTGGTCGAAGACGACTTCGACATCTCCAACATGCTGCGCATCTACTTCAGCGGCCTGGGCTACGACGTGCAGGTTGCGCCGCGCGGCGAGGAAGCGCTTCAGCTCACGCGCAAACAGCTTCCTCAGTTGATCGTGCTGGACATCATGTTGCCGGACATAGACGGTTACGAAGTCTGCCGCCGGTTGCGCTCCACGACCCGCACCAGTCACATCCCCATCATCTTCCTGACCCAGAAAGACGAGCGCAGCGACAAGATCGCCGGTCTGGAACTGGGCGCGGACGACTATATCACCAAACCTTTCGACATCGAGGAACTCAAGCTGCGCGTCAAAAATCAGATTGACCGGGCGGAGCGCGATCATTACACCGACCCCAACAGCGGCCTGCCCAGCAGCGCCCTGATCGAAGAGAAACTGCGCGAGATCATGCGCGAGACGCAGACCTGGGCCTATCTGGACATCAAGCTGCAGCACTTCGACGCTTTCAAGGATGTCTATGGCTTCGTGGCGGCCAACGACGTGCTGCGCTTCATGGCCCTGCTGATGGGCGAAGTGGTGGACGAACTGGGCACGCCCAACGATTTCCTGGGGCATACAGGCAGCGACAACTTCGTCCTCATCACCTACTCCGACAAGGCCGAAGCGTTGGTCAAGCGCCTGACCGATCGTTTTGCCGAGGAAGTGCCCACTCACTATTCGTTCATTGACCGCGAGCGCGGTTTCATGATGAAGGACGAGGAGAAAATTCCGCTGATGAGCCTGGCCGTTGGCTGGGTGACCAACGCCAAACGGCAATTTGCCGACATCCGCGAGATCACCGAGCTGGCTGCCGAAAGTCGTCGTCACGGGGGCGCTCCCCAGGCCAGCGAAGTCACCACCGAGTGGTGACCGCCGCCTGTCCGTCGCCAGAGATGATGCAAGCGATGGTCAATGGTTGAACTGTCTCTGATTGTCATTGGTCTGATTTTCTTCGCCTGGCTCATAGTGGTCGTGTGGCAGGCGCAGCGCGATTGGGGCACCGAACGCGCCGACGAGACACGCCCTTTTGTGCCGCTGCTGTTGCCCCGTAGCGAAGATGCCTTGCTGGTCGCCGAAGGGCGGGGGCATATCGTCTTCGCCAACGAGCCTGCCCGCCGCTGGTTCGGCCTGGACGGCGGAACCCCTCATCTGGCCGCCATCACCCGCCTGGTGCGCCCCGTCGAATCGTTCTATGAATTGCTCGCTCAGCCGGGCCATGCCGCCCTGCGCGTGGGCAATCGCCAGGTCGAAGCCATCTCGCAGGCCATCCCCGGCCCGCAGGGGCAGCGCATGATCGTCCTCATGCGCGAACTCGATGCCACGGCGCACCCCCTTTCTTTCGACTTCGATCCGGCCCGCGCCCTGGCCGTGGCCAACGGCAGCAGCTCGACGAGCGCCGCGCAGAAGGCCGCCAACCAGACGCAGCTGAACAACATCGCCACGTCGATCGACCGCATCGCCTCGACCACGCAGTTCGGAACCAAGAAGCTTCTGGACGGCAGCGCCGGCGCGGTGGCGACGGTCAACCAGCCGGGCAACGTGGCCTCGGCGTTCATGTCGGGCACGATCGGCAACGGCGTGGCGATGAACGCCAGCGGCGCGATCGGCGTGAACGTGACGACCGCCGCCGCCCGGGCGACGGTGACGGGCACGGCCGCGTACTCGGCCGGCACGGTGCTGGTGGGCGCGGGCAGCTTCTCGATCAACGGGAAGACGTTCGAGACCACGGCGACCACGACCCGCGACCAGCTGGTGTCGATGATCAACGCGGCCCAGGGCGAGACGGGCGTGACGGCGAGCGTGAACACGTCGAACAACATCGTCCTGACCAGCGACGCCTACGGCACGGACGCCAAGATCTACCTGACGACCACGGCGGGGCAGATCAACTCGGCGGCGGGCTCGACCAGCGCGGCGGGCACGAACGCGGTCGCGACGATCACCTACGACGGCAACACCTACACGTTCAGCAGCGGCCAGGGGCTGACGCTCAAGGACGCCAACGGCAACCAGATCACGCTGACGGTGGCCGGCAACACGGTGACCAACCACGGCAACGCGGTGCAGCTCATGGTGGGCTCGACCTCGTTCCAGATCGGCGCGAACGCCGGCCAGACAGCCACGCTGAGCCTGGGCAACTTCTCGGCCTCCACGCTGGGGGTCAGCGGCCTGGACATCAGCGGCAGCGACATGAGCACGGCGCTCAACAAGATCGACTCGGCGATCTCCACCGTGAGCGAGGCCCGCGGCCGCATCGGCTCGTTCGTCCGCAACACGCTGGAGTCCAACATGAGGGCTCTGGGCGTGGCGAAGGAGAACCTGGCCGCGACCGAGTCGGCGATCCGCGAGATCGACGTGGCCGAGGAGATGACCAACTACACGAAGCTCCAGATCCTGCAGCAGTCGGGCATGGCGATGCTGGCGCAGGCGAACCAGGCGCCGCAGGCGGTGATGTCTCTGCTCAGAGGCTGATTCCTCCTGGCACCCTAGGCCGTGCGGGCCGCCCTTCGGGGCGGCCCCGACCTTTTTCGGTCCACCCCCAGGATCGGCCACAATAGGCCATGCGGTTCCAGGCTCCCCGAGGCACCCAGGACATCCTGCCCGGCACGTCGCACGCATGGCGACGGATCGAGCAGGAGTTCACCCGCTGGGTTCTGCTGCACGGCTACCGCGAGCTCCGCACGCCCGCCTTCGAGGACACGGAGCTGTTCGTCCGCACCAGCGGCGACACCAGCGACATCGTGACCAAGCAGATGTACACCTTCGTGGACAAGGGCGGACGCAGCATCACGCTGAAGCCGGAGGGAACGGCGCCGGCCATGCGCGCGCTCCTCGAGCACGGCCTGTGCCCTCCCGGAGCCGTGACCAGGCTGTTCTACATCACGCCGATCTTCCGCTACGAGAGGCCCCAGAAGGGCCGGCTGCGGCAGGCGCACCAGCTCGGTCTGGAGCTGGTGGGATCCGCCTCCCCCGAGGCCGACGCCGAGGTGATCGCCCTCACCGTGGGCTTCTACCGCCGCATCGGCATCGGGTCCGCCCGGGTGCTGCTGAACTCGCTCGGCCGCGCGCAGTGCCGCGCCAGCTTCCGGCAGGCCGTTCTGGAGCACGCCCGCCCGTTCCTGGCCGACCAGCCGGAGGAGTTCCGCGCCAGGGCCGAGGCCAACCCCCTTCG
>DDBP01000290.1 GCA_002332795.1 Anaerolineales bacterium UBA2029
CGCCCGCCCCATCGTGACCGGCGCTCTATCCGACTCGCGGAGATCGCGGTTCTGCCGCCACCAGCCGGCGACCTGCTCGGCGATCTCGCGGGTATACGGCGCGTCCCGCCAGGCGCGGGCCGGAACCCGCTGCCGCACCGCCGCCAGCAAGCCGCCCAGCACGGCCTTCGCGTCGCCGACGATGCCCACCTCGACCGGGTAGTTCTTGCCGATCTCAGCGGGATCAATGTCCACATGGATCAGCTTCGTCGGCGGAATATTGAAGGAGGCACCAGGCTTGTAGGACGAAGCGGCTTTGTCGGCAAAGCGCACACCCACCGCCAGCAACACATCGGCGTGAACAGTCATGTAGTTGCCGCAGGTCGTGCCGTTAGCGCCCATGTGCCAGGCGTACAGCGGGTGATCCTCAGGGAAGGCGCTCTTGCCCTGCATGGTGGTGACCACGCACGCGCCGAGATGCTCCGCCAGCGCGCGCAGTTCGTCCCATGCGCCCGACAGAATCACCCCACCGCCGGCAACGATCACCGGGCGCTGTGCCTGAATGAGCAGGTCAGCGGCCTGTGCCAGGGCAGCGGGATCTCCGGCGGGGCGGTCGTGCGGGCGACGCTTACGCGGTTCCGGCGCTTCGGGCAACTCGACCATATCCGCCTGCACGTCCATCGGCAGGGTGATGAGCGTCGGCCCCGGTCTGCCGGTGCGCATGGCGTTGAACGCCTGCCCCATGGCGCGCGGAAGCTGTACCGCGCTGTCTATGTGCCAGGCGCGCTTGACCGCCGGATATAACATGCGCGGCATGTCCGACCAGTACTGCCGCTCCAGTTCCTGCAACACGCCCACGCCGCGCATGTAAGTGTGCGTCTCGCCGATCAGCAGCAGCAAGGGGATGGAATCGACATACGCCGTCGCCAGGCCGATGGCGGTGTTGGACGCTCCCGCGCCAATCGAAGTGAACACAGCCAGCGGCTCGCCCTTGACCCGGTAGTAGCCATCGGCCATATGCACGGCGGACTGTTCGTGCCGCGGCATGATGACCTGAATGCGATCCTGGTAGCGGCGAAAGGCATCTACGAGCGCAAGGTTGCCATGCCCCGGAATGCCAATGACATAGGGGACGCCCTCGCGGACCAGCATTTCGGTGACGATTTCGGAGCCTGTAAGTTTCATGATAGATAACCCCCTTGATGTGATCCGCCCGACGCGCTAGAGCCTGACCGCCTGACCTGTCCGCGCCGACTCCTGGGCAGCCAGGGCAAAACGCAGAATCTCGCGCCCTTCCCAGGCCGTCAGGCTGGGCGGCTGGCCCGCAAAATAGGCGTCAATGAAGTGCCGCGTCGAATTGATGAAGCTGTGTTCCCACCCCACTGGCATATCGGAATAGGTCATCACCTTCCGGTCGCGATAGAGCACCACCGGCGGCACGTCCATCATCTTGCCGTGCCCGCGCGTGACCCAGATCACGCCCTTCGTGCCGGTGATCTCGATGCGGTCGTCCTGGGCATAGTGCTGGGTGTCCAGCACCAGTTCGGGCGAGTTGACGACTTCCAGCGATCCGTAGCGGTTGTTGGAGAATTTCCACGAGACGATGGCCGGGGAATCCAGCACAAAGCCGGGCGCGATCTCGGTCGCGCCGATCCAGGCGTGCACTTCCTCGGCCAACCCCATGAAGTACCACGCCAGCGAAAACTTGTGATGCCCGTCGTCGAACACCAGCGGCCCGCCGCCGCACTGCTCCTGGGTGAAGCGCCACGCCCACGCCTCCGGCGGCACGTCCCACATGTTGGGGCTGGTGCCGGAATTGCTCTTGATGCGGATCGTCAGCGGATCGCCGATCTCACCTGCTTCGATCAGCGCTTTGGCGCGCTGCACCGGCGGGTAGAAAATGAAGTTCTCGAAGACCTTGAAGATCACCCCGGCTTTTTCGGCGGCGGCGATCATCTCGTCGGCTTCCTGCACGCTCAAGGCCATCGGTTTTTGCAGGGAGATATGTTTGCCCGCGGCGGCGGCATCCAGGGTCGCCTGGTAGTGCAGATGATGGGGGAGCAAGATTTCCACCAGGTCAACGTCGGGCAAGGCCAGCAAGTCGTGATAATCGGTGAAGATACGATCCGGCCTGACGCCCCACGCCGCCCCGCGTTTGGCGGCCAGGTCGTAGTTTTTGTCGCACACGGCCACGATCCGCGCGCGGTCGTTGGCCAGGTATTCCAGGGCGTGCAGGTCGGAGATACGCCCCGTGCCAATGAAGCCAACCCTCAGTTCCTCCATAGAAGATTCTCCATGTTGCATAATATACAACTATGTTGCGTTAATGGATCAACAAGAGAGCCGGGAAGCGATCCCCCCGGCCTGTCTCCTCACGCGCGTTTGAAGCTCATCCGATCGGACAGCCCTTTGCTGGCTTCCATCACGATGCGGGCATACTCCGGCAGACGGTCGAGGTTCATGCGCCCGGCAGGGCCGGAGATGCCAATCGCCCCGATGACCTTGCCGCGAAAATCGTAGACCGGCGCTGCCACACAGCGGACGCCGTAATCATATTCCTCGTCATCCACCGCATACCCCTGACGGCGCGTCTGCTCCAGGTGCAGGCGCAACGTGTCGGGGTCGGTGATGGTGCGCGGGGTGAACGCCGGCAGTTCAGGCGGCAGGGGAACGTCGTCGGTGAAGGCCAGCAGGCACTTGCCGAGCGCTGTGCAGTGCAAGGGAGCCAGCGTGCCGACGCCCGTCGTGACACGCAGGGTCGCCGCAGACTCGACCTGATCGATGTACAACGCCTGCCCCTGCGCCAGGATCGCCAGGTGCGCGCATTCCCCCGTGCGATCCACCAGTTGGCGCAGGAATGGCTTGGCTTCCTCGCGCAATGGCATACGAGTCAGCAGGCTGCGGCTGAGCCGTACCACCTGTGGCCCCAGGCGGAAGCGCCGGGTGCCCGGAATCTGCTCGGCATAGCCGTGACTGACCAGGGTATGCACCAGCCGTGAAGCGCTGCTCTTATCCACGCCGAGTCTCTCGGCGAGTTCGGTGATACCGACCCCCTCCTCGCTGACCGCCATCAGTTCCATGATCTTCAGACCACGCGCTAACGACTGAATTTCCGACAAGACAGACCTCTCTTGAACGAAGCTGCGATTTGTTGATCATCGTACAACATAGTTTCACCAAAGTCAATATCTCTGCCAGGAAACAGGTGCATTGCCGGGAATCTGTCATGAACATTCGTTGGGGCGTCTTTTTGTGCAGGGCGGCGGGCGGCGGGTATGCTGAGAGCATGGAGAGAGGCAGCCCCCCAGACTCACTGCCCGCCTGGTTGTGGCGGGCTACTGCCCTGGGCGTGATCGCCGTGCTGGCCCTGATCGGCGCGGGCGTCCTGTTCATCGCCTCCGGTGCCAGCGACCCGCCGGTTGCCGGGCCGGTCGTCTGGGCCGATCCGGCGCTCACCTGGGCGACGGAGCGCGACTCCTGGGCGCGCGCGCCGGTCGCCCTGCCGACGCCGCTCGCCGCCTTCACCGTGACGGTGCGCGCTCGCCTGCCTGCCGATGCTGATCCGCTGGCGGCATGGGGAGTCTGGCTGGCCGAGGCAGACGGCTCGCGCGTGATCTACGCGATCAATGGCGCGGGCTACTGGACGATTCGCCGCTGCCCGCCTGAGCACGCCGCGATGGAAGCGCTCGAAGCGTGCCCCGGCCTGCGCCCGGAGTGGCGCTGGCTCTTTCACCCGCGCCTGCACGCCCCAGGGGAATCCAACACGATCACGCTGCACCGCGAGCCGGACGGCGCGATCCGCTTGCGCGTCAACGGGGAACGGCTGGGCGCAGCGCCAGTCGAGGTGACAGGGGTGTGGGGCGTGTGGGCACGCCCTGCGACCACACACCCCGCATGGGAGCGCGCCGAGCTACGCGCCAGCGAAAAGGGCGGAACCTGGTAGGGTGAGAGGCTCCGCCCGGCGTAGGGGGTGGAAGCGCAGCCTGGCCGCCTCAGCGACCGGCGCGCTCCAGAAACAGGGCCGCGCCAAGGATCACCAGCAGCAGCGGCCATGCGCTTCCCAGATGTAAGAAGCTGAGCAGCCCGATGGCGCTCACGGTGAGCGCCAGGAACGCCCGCCGCCGCAGGCCGGTCGTCCATATGCCTCCGCCCTGCTGGTAGCTGCGCCAGGTTTGCTGGCCCAGGCGCACGCCCAACGCCAGCACCAACAGCCCCCACCAGTTGAGACTGAGCAGACCGATGAGGCCGATCAGCGCCATCACGCCGCCGAAGAGCGCGCGGTTGCGGGCCGTGCCGTCCCAGGCCCCGACGCGCTGCGCGCGGTTCCAGCCGTCCAGGGCCAGCCACCCGCCCAGGCCAAGCAGCAACAACGCCCACAGGCTCAGGCGGATGGTGAGCGCATCCTGCACCAGGATCAGCACGCCTATCCCGATCAAAGCCAGCCCGGCCAACGCCGTCCAGTTGCGTTCCTCCAGCAAGGCGCGCACGCTGATCGGCGGGACAGGCCGCCCATCGCGCGGTGCGGACGGCGGCACGCTGGAACCAGGAGGCAGTCCCTGCCCTGCTGAGGAAGTCGGTGCGTCGTCTCCAGAAATGCGAGGGGGTTCATGCAGGTATCGCGTCATCGGGTCTGGCCTCTTGCTGATCGAATGGCACTGCGCTCGCTTCCATCAATCAATACGCGCGCAGCGATACGAGAGTTGCGCGGGAATTGACGCAATTCTAACGCGATTCGCTTTGCTTTCGGCCCCGTGATTCCCTACAATCTATGAAGTGTGGCGAGCGCAGTTGCGCCGCACATCGGTACGTGAGGGCTGGCCTGTGCCATACGCCTCCGCTGTCCCCCTCCATCGCAAGCGGCTCGGCCCCCTCTGGCGCTTAAATACTTCGGAGGTGAAACGATGGACAAGCAAGCGCTGATTGATGCGTTGAATCGCGATCTGGCGGGCGAACTGCAAGCCATCATCCAGTATCTGACCTACTCCGCCCGTGTCACTGGCCCCTGGCGGCCTCAACTAGTGCAGTTCATGCAGACCGAAATCCAGGACGAGCTGTTGCACGCGCAATTCCTGGCGGACAAGATCGCAGCCCTGGGCGGCGAGCCGACGACTACCCCGCGCCCTGTCCCGCCCGCGGCGACCCCGCGCGACATGCTCAAGGCCATCCTGGAAGCCGAGTTGCAGGCAGGCCGTGACTACACCGAGCGGGCCAGGCAAGCCGAGGAGTTCGGCGACAAGGGCCTGATGGTGCAGCTTGAGGACATGGTGCGCGACGAAACCAGTCACGCCGAAGAAACGGCCAAGCTGCTGAAGAACTGGGAGTAATCCCTTGCCCGCGCCGGAGACACGTTTCCGGCGCGGTTGTTCGCGCTGAATAGCTGAATCAGGAGGAAATACCATGCTAAGCGAGAAAATGCAGGCTGCGATGAACAAGCAGATCAACGCCGAGTTGCACTCTGCCTATATCTACCTGTCTATGGCAGCGTACTTCGAGGACAAGAACCTGCCGGGCTTCGCTCACTGGATGCGCGTGCAGGCCAAAGAAGAAGTGGGCCACGCCATGAAATTCTTCGACTTCATCGTCGAGCGGCGCGGGCGCGTGTTGCTGGAACCGGTCGCTGCCGTGCCCACCGACTGGCCCTCACCGTTGGCCGTGTTCGAAAACGCCCTGGCGCACGAGCAGAAAGTCACCGGCCTGATCAACGATCTGGTCAACCTGGCAATCGCCGAGAAAGATCACGCCAGCAACAGCTTCCTGCAGTGGTTCGTGGACGAGCAGGTCGAAGAAGAAGCATCGGCAGATGCCATCGTGCAGAAGCTGAAGATGGCGGGCGACTCGTCGGTCGCGCTGCTCATCCTCGACCAGGAATTGGGCGGGCGCGAGGCCGAATAAGGTCGGAGCGCCATCACACAGCGACAGATAGGGGACGCCCCGCCCGGAGCGTCCCCTTTTGTGTTCGGGGGATCAGGCATCCTCGCGATACCCCGCCGGGCGAATATAGCGCACCTGGAGGTGCCCGCTCAGCGCTTCTTTGAGCGCTTCCTTCATCAGGTTGCCGGAGACGTGCAGCAGCGTATCGCCGTACTGCGGGTCAATGCCCATCGTCGCCTGGCAGGGGTAATGGTGATGATGCAACCCGCCCGCCTCGACCGCGTCGTCTACCGCTGTGCCGCGCAACTGCTCCGCCACATAGCGCGCGCAGCCGCAACAAGCGTCGCGCGTCACTTCCAGGGCGACGATCTGTCGCGTCTGCGGGTCTACTTCCGCGCGGAAGGCGGGCTGCCCGAAGTGCCGGGCGAAGGTGCGGATGAGGGAGTCGTCGTAGGGCTGCTTCAGGCGCAGGGCGTTGAAGTGCGTCTCGGTCAGCGAGCAGAAGGGCATGGGCGTCACGCAGGCGACGCCCATCCGCGCCAGCCATTCGCGCAGTTGCCGGGCCAGACCGACCGGCAGCCAGGTCGTGTTGTCAATGGGAGCGATCACTGCCCGCGCACCGGTCATGCGGGCGATGTCGGGGATCAGTTCGGCCACGCCCTTGACCTCGGCCAGCGAGAGAATCAGGTCACAGGGCGGCAGCGCGTCCGGCAGGTGGTCTTCGGGGTAATCCACGACGGGCGGCAGGGCTTTGGGCGTTTCCCAGGTGAAGATCGTCCAGTCTGGCGGGGCATGGCGGCGCAGGTTTTCGACGTGCCGCCAGCCGTAGTCACCGGTGACGAGGATGAGCAGGCGCATGGGCGAGTCCTTTTGGACGGCTCAGAGTCAAAGCTCAAGTATCTGGAAAAATCTCTCGCGCTCGTGTTCATCTTCCAGGATTGCTTTCAGGCTGCACAGGTGAGAGATGATCTCCGTATTGATGCTCAGATCGGCTCGTGCTCTTTGCGTCATGGCAACATCCGGTAGAACAAGCACTGTCACCGAACCGGGATTCTCCTGGCGCGCTCGCCTCAGACTCTTAAGCGCCGCCCCAATGCGTTCCAGGACCCCTGCCTGGTCAATACCCGCTTTGATTTCAACAACAACCAGGGGTACATCATCTCGTAAGACGGCAATATCAGGCTCATCGGCAAAGACTAATGTCCGGCCATCACCCAGATCAATTCTTGTAGCGCTGACCTGTCTCTCGCTGATCAGCTTCCGCCTCTGCAAACGTTGCAAGATGATTTCACGGATCGCCTTTTCCGCTGATTCGCCCTTGGTATTCTGCCACGAACCTTGTGCCTGTGCGCCAGCAGCCATGCCGCGCCACAAGTCGAACTCGCGCGCGTCTATTTTCTCGTCAGCTTCAATCAAGGCGCTCACGATGCGATTGAGGTGACGGGCGATAGCTGTAGCTGTCGACGTATCAGGGATAGACCTGCCCGCTTCGTAGGGATCGAGATTGAGACCAACACGTTTCATTGACTTCTGTGATACCAGGGCCAGCATTCGGTAATAGCCAGCCGAGCCAGGGATTGTCTGCAACACGTGTGGGTGAGCAAACACGATGACGGGTTTGATGCCACGATGAATGACCTTGCTCCACGCCTTCTCGGAGATGTTGAGATCATCCCAGAGCAGTTCCTCACCCCGCACCCGATCAATCTGATCGGCGATTTCCAAAACTTTCCATTCATGGAGTTTGCGATGGAAGAAAATGCTCTTGGCAAGTTGATCGAGTGACCAGGCCTCGACATGCACTTGGTTGCTTTCCGCCATCAATCACTCCTGCGTCGCCACAGATAAATGCATTTGCGCAATACTTCTCGCCCATGAGTGCCCATCTGCTGACTGCTATTGCCTTTGCTAGTGGGCAAGACCCAGATTACCTCGACAGAGAAACCCGCCTGCTCAGCGAAATCGGAAAGAATCAAATCAACAGGAATGGTAGCACCCGCATAGCGCACATTGTCATTGACCATCACAAAAGCAGCACCGGGCTTGAGCACGCGCGCGCTTTCGAAAATGAGCAGGGCCAGTTCGTAGAAGTAGTTGTGCACCATACGCGGAATGCCAGCGTTGTTCAGAGTCTGCGCCTCTTTCTGCCATTCCAGGTAACTTAGAATGGTTTGCAGAGCCGACTGCCCAGCCAGTGCCGCTGTCGCCCGTTCAAGGGTCGAGGGTGGGAACACAGAAGCAAGGTCCGATTTGGTCCGATTTTCCACAGTGCACGACACCATGGCCTGACGAAGGTCACGGATTTCGCTGTCATCCACGCCAAGAAATGCTAATTCCAGAGCGTAGGTGCGGGTATAGTCGTAGCGGTTGACGTAGGGCGGAGAAGTGATCAGGCCGTCAAAAGAGGCAGCTTCAAAGGCAGGGAGTAAGTTCAGGCAGGAGCCGCGCAGAATCTCGATTTTACCCTGCTGCCTAGAGGCCAGGAAGCCTGGCAGCAAACTCTGAGGTTGCAGGTCTGCATAGATTTCATCGAGTTTACGGACGATAGCCTCATCAAAGGTAGCAATATGGCCTTTCTGGAAAGGTTTCCGGCTTGGCTGTCGCCCCGACCGATGATCCCAACGTAAATACTGCCCATCTTTGCGAGTGTAACTGATATCTTCCAAGACACACATAGCTGCAAAACGTAGCAATCGCGCAACAGATTCTGTCTCCTGTTCGAGGGCTGCCAGATACCTCTCCAGCGCCAGTTGTGTTTCCTCAGGAAATGCCTGGCGGGTAATACTTAGATGGGCAAACGGTCTCCCAGACTGTATTTGTTTCCAGGGCCGTTCGCGCCGCCAGCGGTCAACAGCGGAGCGGAGGGCAAGTACATTGTCGCTCTGCACTTGTCTACGTACTTCGATAACTTCGCAACCTACGGGGAGCAGTTCTATCCCTGTAGCGTCCAGACCGCGTTCACTAGCGGCGAATAGCGTCGTTCCTACGCCAGCAAAGGGATCGAGAATATGGCCAGATGGGAGATCGAGGATATCCAACAGGTACTGAACAAGCGGCTCCGAAAAACTCTCCTTGTATCTGAACCAGCGATAAAAGGGCCTGCTCTTGTTGGCCTGGAAGCTGACGAGCTGTCGGTTTAGTTGATGGTTGACTTTGAGCTTGTCGGCAAAGCGCGCCTGCAGAGCTACGTTGCGTTCCTGGACAGTTCGCAGAGCGCCTTCTAGATCCAACGCAACGCCTTTGTCCTTCATGCGATCAAACATCTTCACCGCCCCTTGACTCGTAGCGCAGGCTATTCGAGAGTATATCGTACTGACAGACGTAGCCCCAATTGCAACGGCAAAAGGGCACGCCTATCGTGTGGACAGCGTGCCCAGCCTCACTGTTTCAGCCCCTCCGACCCGGGGTCGAGCAGCGCGATCAGTCCCAGCACCTTACCCATCCGTCGCGCCGGGTATCCTCCTGTATAGGCTGCGATGAAAGCATACTTCAGCGCTCGTGACGACTGATACCCGCCACTTTTTTTAGGATGTCGCGCTCCTGCTCGACAATGGCCAACTCGCGCTGCAGTCGCCGCACCTCCGCCTGCAGCGCCGCCAGGTCCGTCGGTACCAGGCTCGCCTCGCCTTGCTCTCGTCTTATCTGATAGCGGTCGCGCCACTTCAGCAGCAGCCCTCTGGTGATCCCCAGCTCTCGCTCCAGTTGCGCTGCGCTCTTGCCACTGTGCTTCAGCAGCTCCAGCGCTTTCAGCTTGAACTCTGGCGTATAGGTTCGATATCGCTTATCCATCGCTCCCTCCTGATTTCTCCAGTCTACGACATTTCTTGTGTCCGAGAAACCGGGGCGGTCGGTTTTCAAACGGTCCATTAACGCACCTTATGTTCGGCGAAGGCTGTCAGCGCCTGACCGGTGCTGACAGCCCTCTTGCCTGTTCGTCGCCGCTACCTCGTTGCCCCTTGTGATTAACATCACTTATATGGCCTCTGTATGCATCGCACAAAAAATTTCGCGCAATATTGTTGAGGAACGTACTAATAATCGAAAAGGGTTCTGTCCTACACTGGTCTGGCAGATGGCACGTTGCTGTCGTGATCCACAAGGCAGCCAGACTGGAGGATAGAGCCATGAGCATCCGTCGTTCTCACAGACGCAGACTTGCGATCGCGGGGCTGGTGCTGTTGGTGCTGGGCGTGTTCCAGGCCGGGAGCGCCTTCGCGCAGGGCGACAGCGCCCCCGACCCCTATGCGCTGGCGATCAACACGGTATGGGTGCTGTTCGCCGGTTCGCTGGTGTTCTTCATGCAGGCGGGGTTTGGTTTCCTGGAAGCCGGTTTCGTGCGAGCCAGGAACGTTGGCAACATCCTGATGGAGAACTTCATAGACACCGCCATCACCGGCATCAGTTACTGGGCCATCGGTTTCGGTCTCATGTTCGGAGCCGGAAGTGCCTTCGTCGGGGCAGAGTTCTTCCTGTTGCTGGACATCCCCGACACCTACGCGGGTATCCCCACGCTGGCGTTCTTCTTCTTCCAGTTTGCCTTCTCGGCGGCGGCCTCGACCATCGCTTCCGGCGCGCTGGCCGAACGCACGCGCTTCAAGGCCGACCTGGTCTATAGCGCCATCGTCAGCGGCCTCATCTACCCCATCGTCGGGCACTGGATATGGCAGAGCGAGGGTTTCCTGGCGCAGATGGGCTTCTGGGACTTCGCCGGTTCGACGGTGGTGCACTCGCTGGGCGCATACGTGGGATTGATGGGCACGCTCTTCCTGGGCGCGCGGCGGGGCAAGTCCTTCGGCAAGAATGCGCAGGGCATCCCCGGCCACAGCATGACCGTTGCCGCGCTGGGCACGTTCATCCTGTGGCTGGGCTGGTTCGGCTTCAACCCCGGCAGCACGCTTTCGGGCATGGCCGCCTCGGACATTTCCCTGATCATGGTCAATACCAATCTCGCCGCCTGCGCCGGGGCGTTCGTGGCGCTGGCCCTGGGCTGGTGGCAGTCGGGCGTCCCACAACTCCCGTGGGCTTTCAACGGGACGCTGGCCGGGCTGGTGGCCATCACCGCGCCCTGCGCCTGGGTGACGCCCTGGGAGAGCATCATCATCGGGGCCATCGGCGGCGCGGTGATGTACGTGGGCGTGTACCTGCTGGAGCGTTTCAAAGTGGACGACCCCGTTGGCGCGGTGCCGGTGCACGGCTTCGGCGGGGTGTGGGGCACCCTGGCAGTGGGCATCTTCGCCAACTCGTCCACTGGCGGGCCGGTCGGCCTGTTGCATGGGGGCGGGCTGGATCAACTCGGCACGCAGGCAGTGGGAGTAATCGTGGTAGCCGCCTTCGTGCTCAGCAGTGCCGCGATCATGTTCGCCGTCATCCGCGCCACCATTGGCCTGCGCGTACCCGCTCAGGCTGAGGTGCTGGGCCTGGACATTTTCGAACATGGCCTGGTGACCTATCCGGAGTTCACCAACGCCTTCAGTGTGCCCGCCGAGCCGAAGCCCGGCAGCCCACATGCCAGGCCGCGCGCGACCAGCGCACAGTCGCCCGTTGCCGACTTCGTGGGCGCAGGTGGCGACAAGTGAGACGCTCTACGTGGCTGGGGAGGAACACACCATGACCAAGAAGATCGAAGCGATCATCCGCGAGGACAAGATGGAAGCCGTCAAGGACGCGCTGACCGAGCTGGGCATCATCGGCCTCAACATCACGCAGGTGCGCGGGCGCGGTCGTCAGGGCGGGATCAAGTTGAGATGGCGCACCGGCTCTTACGTGGTGGATTTGCTGCCGCGCGTGCAGTTCAACATCGTGCTCAGTGACGATAACGTCGAGGCCACCATCGAGGCCATCCGCAAGGCAGCCTACACCGGCAACGAAGGCGACGGGTTGATCTTCGTCTATCCGGTGGAGGAAGTGATCCGCATCAGCACTGGCGAGCGAGGGCGCGCTGCCATCACCTACGAGGGCGACATTGATCGCCGCCGCCAGAAGGTGCCAGGCTAGCGGCTCAGCGGGAAACGCGCACGGGGCGGCCTTCCCTGGCTGCCCCGTCTGCTCTCCTGCTATAGCCCCCTGGCGCGGAGGTACTCGCGCACGTCTACGTTGTAGACAACATCCTCCAGGGTGAAGACAGCCCAGGGGGTGCCCTCGTCTTCCCATATCGCCGCAGCCGGCGAGGGGATCAGCATCCCGTGAAAGCGTCGCCAGCCCTCCGGCTTGAGAATCCAGCGCGTCAGTTTGTCGGGATCAGTGCCTTTGGGGCGCATGGCCTCCATCTGCGCGATCAGGCCCGTCTGCGGGTCGAAGGTCACTGTGAAGCGCTCCTGGCTTTCGCCGAAGGGCACGATCAGATAGGCCGTCTGCGCGTCTACCGCTTCCCAGCGGACGCGCGGGTCGGTGAGGTAGAGCGACGGAAACCAGATGGACTCGCCCCACAGGCCCAGGTTGGCGGCGCGGTCTACCGCCGGTTCGTTCTCGGTGGTGCCGAAGGGCAATTCCAGGCGACCTTTGCCGTCCAGATACCACTCGTTCACCTTCATCACCGGCTGCCCGAAGATGGTCGCCTCGATGTAGTGACGGTAATCCTGCCCGGCCTGATGCGTGAAGCGAAAACGCCCGTTGAAAGTGATGCCTTGCAGACGCAAACGAACCGTGCCGGTGATCACCGCGGAGTTGATGACTGGCACCGTCTCGCCGCTGATGGTCTGGTAGAAACGCGCGACTGGCTCCGGCAGGCCCTCCGGCACGGGAACCTGTTCCAGGGGCGGGGTCTGCTGCGCGTAGGCGGAGAAGTGCGCGGGCTTGACGCGCAGGCCGAGCACGACGACCAGCACCGCCAGGACAACCAGGTTGATCACTGCGCCGCGCCAGGCCACGGACCAGTCGGCCAGGGTCAGCAGCAGCGAGAGGAGCGCCGCGCCCAGCATCAGCACCGGCGGCCAGTCGTGACCGGCCAGCCAGCCGCCGACGGTCAGTACGAAACCGAACGCCGCCAGCAGCCACAGGGCGCTGTACAGGCGCATCCCCGCCCGCCCGACTTCCCAGCGCCCGCCGAAGAGCGTCGTCTTGTAGGGCAGTTCCTTGAGTTCTGCCAGTGGCCAGTAGGCCACGAAGCCCAGCAGATGAATCAGGCCGTGCGCCAGCACGACGAAGGTCACCGCTCCAATCAGAATACGAGTCATGCCAGTTCTCCTTCTACCCGGCGTGTCGTGCTGCGCAGGGGTGTTGCTCGACCAGGGGAATGCTGTCTACCTTCCCAGGTGTGCGTGTGTTGGCCCGATCATCCTGATTCATGTGCTATGATGCAAGTATCCACTGGCACACGGATCGCCCCTGTTTGTCATGGCCCGGTAGGTACAGTCCTTATCTTGATCCAGATCAACGAGCGGACAGCACATTGGAGATAGGATTCTGGGAAGATGAGAGTGACGACAGGCGCAAGACATGGACGGACGCTGGTTTCCGCGGATCGATCGGGCGCTGTGCACCGGCTGCGGCGAGTGCGTCGCGCGCTGCCCCACCGGAGCCTTGGGGATGCGCGACGGGCTGGCCGCTCTGATCCGTCCGGAGGCGTGCACCTATACCGCGCTGTGTGAAGGCGTCTGCCCGGTTGGCGCGATCGCCTTGCCCTACGTCGTCTGTTCGCTGGCAGAATGGCATAGCTCTGCCCAGCCTTCCCAAGGAGGAACGGTGAGCAATTTTGTCTATTTCCCCGACCTGACCGCTCAGTTGCCGGAGATTCCGCCCGATAGCATCCTCAGTCGGACGCTACACGCCGACGACGACGTGAAGGTCGTCTTGTTCGGCTTCGCTGCCGGGCAGGAGCTATCGGAGCATACGGCCTCGCAGCCAGCCAGTATCCTGGTGCTGCGGGGTGAAGCCGATCTCACCCTGGGCGACGAAAAACGGGCGGCTGGCCCCGGCACCTGGGTGCACATGCCGCCGAATCTGCCGCACAGCGTGCACGCCCGCACGCCGCTGATCATGCTCTTGCTGCTCGTTCGCTCTGCGAGAAAGGAGGGTTCCGGCACGGGATAAGCAGAACCTGGTCACGTTTTTGCGCTGGGAGACAACACCCCAGGCCCGTTCGCAAACTCATATGCACAAGGGGGATTTTCTATGGCCGAAGAGAGTAAGAGACGTTTTGCCTGGCTCACCGCGGCCCGCGTACTGGTGTTGGGCCTGGTCGGGGTGATCCTGGTGCTGGGCCTGGTGCTGATCATCATCGCGGTCGGTGAGTCCGACGAGGCCGCCGAAGGGCCGGAGCGCGTCAATGCCCTGGCCGATAGCGACAACCGGTGTGTGGTCTGTCACCGCAGGTCTACGCCGGGCATCGTACAGCAGTACGGCTACAGCACCATGGCCGCCGCCAATGTCAAGTGCGAAGACTGCCACGAAGTGAAGGCCGACTATCCCGGTGCAGTGGAACACGAGGGCACCTACGTGCTGCGTTCGCCCACCACGGCCATGTGCGAGACCTGCCACAAACAGGAAGTCAAAGAGTTCTATGCCAGCCGACACAGTCTCCCCGCCTATGTCGCCTACAACGGCACGGCAGGGCTGAGCGAAGATTTGCTGGCGCAGTATCAGGCCATCCCCGAAGGTAGCTTCGCGCCGGACAAGAGCCGTAACGCGCTCCACGCTCTGGAAGGCGAGGCCATCACTCACTTCGCCTGCGAGACCTGCCACAACATTGGCAAGCCGGCTGCCGACGGCTCGGTGGGGCAATGTCAGAAGTGTCACCTGCGCCACGAGTTCAGCCTGGAACAGGCCCGCAAGCCGGAAACCTGCAACGCCTGCCATATCGGGCCAGACCATCCGCAGTGGGAAATCTACCAGGAGTCGCCGCATGGCATCGCCTATATGACCATGGGCCACAACTGGAACTGGGAGGCCGAACCGGGGACGCTGTCGGTCGAGGACTTCCCGGCGGCCACCTGCGCCATCTGCCACATGAGCGGCTTCGGCAACACAGGCACCACCCATGATGTGGGCGAGCGCCTGACCTGGTATCTCTTCGCGCCGATCAGCGAGCGTCGCCCGGCCTGGGAGAGCAACAAGGTGCGCATGCAGGCGGTGTGCCTGGAGTGCCACAACGACAACTTCGTCAACGACTTCTACACGGCGGCGGACGCAGCGACCGAGGCAGTCAACGCCTGGGTGCAGGAGAGCAACGAGATCATTCAGCCGCTGAAGGACAACGGCCTGCTGACCGACGCTCCCTTCGACGAGCCGATTGACTTCGTGTACTTCGAACTATGGCATCACTGGGGGCGCACGGCCAAGTTCGGCGTGTGGATGCAGGGGCCGGATTACACGCAGTGGCACGGCGCGTATGAGGTGCTGGCCGATCTGGCCGAGCTGCGCGAGATGGTCGCCGAGAAGCTGGCGCAGGCCGGACTGAGCAGCGAGGCGCCGGAGCCTGAGACCACGACCGATACGGGCGGCTAGCGCCATGTATCACCTGGCGACTGTCTTCCCGCCGATACGGCGCGTGCGCATCCCGCTCTCGCGCGATCAGATCATGCTGCTGATGGCCGCCGTCAACGAGATCTTTCTCGGCATAGATATCTACCTGGCGCACAGCATCAGCGGCACGATCGTGCCGAACGAGTGGATTCCGATCATCTTCGGGCCGGTCGCGGGCGCGATCTTGCTGGTGACCGGCCTGATCGCCCTCAAACAGCGCCCCCTGGCCACCCTGATCGCGACGGCAGTGTTCCTGGTGAGCATCGCGGTCGGGTTGTTGGGGGCGTATTTCCATGTGCTGCGCGCTGCCCTGCCCGAAGGTCCAGAAGGACAGCGGCTCACGGTGCGGCTGCTGGTGTGGGGGCCGCCCTTTCTGGGGCCGACGATGTTCTCGCTGGTTGGTCTGTGGGGAATCAGCGCCGCCTGGGTCGAAGACCCGCCGGACAGCGGGCGCTTGCGGATGCCCGGCGGGTGGCATTTGCCGTTGCCGCTGAGCAAGACGCGCGCCTACTTTCTGATGTTCGGCCTGGGCATCATGGTCACCACCATCAGCGCCGTGCTGGATCACGCCCGCACCGGCTTCGAGAACAACTGGCTGTGGATTCCGACCGTGATCGGCGTCTTCGGCACGGTGGTGAGCGTGACGCTGGGGTTCATCGAGCGCCCCACCCGCGCCGACCTGATCACCTATGTGATCGCCATGCTGCTGCTGATCCTGACTGGTCTGATCGGGGCATGGTTGCACGTCAACGACAACCTGACGGCGCGCGGCGCGTTCGTGGCGGAGCGCTTCATCCGCGGCGCGCCGTTCCTGGCCCCGCTGCTGTTCGCCAACATGGGCGCGCTGGGGCTGATCGCGCTGCTCGACCCCAGGTCGGAGGGGCTGAAACATGATGGCTGACGGGAGTTGTCGTCGTTGACTGGACGGGTAAGGGCGCGTTGTTGTCCTCAGACTCACCAGTTCAAGGGCAGACAGGGCTAGAGGCTGTTAT
>DDBP01000212.1 GCA_002332795.1 Anaerolineales bacterium UBA2029
AGTTCATAACAGCCTCTAGTGTATAGACTGGAGAGAGGGGCAACGAGGCGCGTTAGCGCCGGGTGGGGGGTAAAGCCAGGCAACCCCCCTGTTCACGATCTTCAGATGGTGAACTTGAAATACGACCAGGGCGACCATGAGCACGGCTGACCGTCTACGGTCGCCCGCACACGCCATCTGCCGCGCTGCATACCCACAAAGTTGAAGTCGAACTTGGTGCCGATCAGGTTGTGCTGGACAAAGAAGCTCTGGCCGGTGGCCTCTGCCCACTTGCCGCTGTTGACCGCCCCGAAGGCGTCAATCTCGATGCTGTAGCGCACCACACCGGGGACGTTCACCGGCTCCCAGCGGAATTGCAGCTTGCGCGGCCAGTGATCGAAGGTGTCTTCGGGTTGCGGGTGAATCAGTTGTGGGACTGCGCCTTTCCACCAGTTGAGCGTGGGGTCGCCCAGCAGGACCAGGCCGTAGTACCAGTAGATTTCGCCTTCGTCGTGATCGGGGCCGCGGGCTTTCCACCAGTCTACCAGCGCATCGCCAATCGGTTTGCCCCAGCCCATGGGGCGGTAGAAGTCTTCGAAGAACAGCATCGAGCCGGTCTTGGCGCTGGCGACGGCTGTCAGCCCCATGTTGGTGCCGCTGCCGTCCTTGTCGAAGATGTACCAGCCGGCCAGATAGTCGGTGGAAGTGAAGCGCCCTGGCCCGCAGGCGAACAGATTGTAGAAATGCGCGTTGGGCGGGTTGGTGTCGCGGAAATAGGGGACGTCCACGTATTCGTTGCTGTTGCCGACGCGCAGGGCGTGCCCCTGCGTCCACGAGTGGGCACAAAGCTGTACCCACGACCGCAGCACGTTGACTTCGGCCTTGTAGAGGTCGGCGTCGGTGGTCATCGGGTCGGTGTACTTGGTGATGACCGACGAGGGAAACATCTCGTCGAAGGCGCAGTCGTCGAAACCCGTCCAGTCGTCGTCCACATAGGCCAGCGCCGAGCGCGCGTGCCCCAGTTGTCCCAGGCGGAACTTGTGATTGCGCGCGAAGTAGTCGTTGATCAGCGCCACGTCCCTGCCGTTGGCTTTGGGCGTCCACAGGCGACCGATCCAGATTTCCGGATTGAGGTTGCCGTTGTGCGTGTTGAAGCGGCCATCTTTGTCCGGGTCTGTCCACACCCCGTCCGTGTCCATGTAGTAGAGGTCGCACGGGAACTGATCGCCATTCAGATCGAACCAGGGCACCGGAATGGCTCCGACCAGCAACGCTCCCACCGGGTTCTTGTTCTTGATGAAGCTGCGCACCTGCTGCGGCGTGCCGCCGTTGACCGTATACACCACCGCCCAATAGCCGTCGCGCCCCACATCCAGCACATACTGATCAATGCTGGCGGCGACAGCGTCGTAAATGGCAGCGTCAACCAGGACGAGCATCTTGCCTTTCGGATAGAGATACCATTTATTGGTGTTGCGATAGGCTTCATCCGAGGGGTAGGAGGGGCGCGGTTTCTCGACGAAGTTGAACACCGGCTTGAAGATATCCCCGTACTGAGTGAGGTAATCGCGGAACGTCTGCACGGTGATCCGCCGGTCTGCGCGGAATTCGAGATTGCGCACGCTGCGATACGCCCGTCCCAGCCGGTAACTGCGATCCAGGACATCGAGGTTGAAAAGCGTTCGGTCCCCTTCGATGCGGGTGCGGACAAAGTGTTGGGCCTGGAATTTCTGGCGTTTGCCACGTGCCTGAATCCACTTTGGCGTTTGTGACCTGGCCATGAGAAGCTCCTTCATGCTCTTGTCTTATTTTTATTAATATTTATCCAATTCTGAGAAAAAGTCAACGTGACCTTGGTAATAGATGTCAAAAGATTATGATGAAATACATCATCGGGCATCAGCCATGCGATAGTCTTGCGCCTTGCGTATCGCAGTCAGCCCTGTAGGCACCCTGGCGGATCGGCCTGCTGCGCCCGCCTCCCGCCCCCGCTGACGGGATGCGTCCGCTCAATACTACAGTTGTAAATTTTTACAAAAAGTTCGCCGCATGATATAGTTGGGTCATCGAGCACTGGAATTCTTCAGGAGGAGACAATGTTCTTAAAGCCCATCCTTGCCATGCATATCCCCGATGGTTTTCTGAGCGCGCCGGTAGCCATCGCAGGCTGGCTGGCGATGGCGGTGGTGGTGGGGCTGGCGCTGCGCGAAGTGCGCGACCGGCTCGGCGACCGGCAGATTCCGCTGATGGGCGTGCTGGCGGCGTTCGTCTTCGCGGCGCAGATGATCAACTTCCCCGTCGCGGGGGGCACATCGGGCCACCTGATCGGCGGAACGCTGGTGGCCATCCTGGTCGGGCCGTGGGCCGCGGTGCTGGTGATGACCACCGTGGTAGCCGTGCAGGCCCTGCTGTTCCAGGATGGCGGGCTGCTGGCGCTGGGCTTCAACGTGTTCAACATGGGCGTTCTGGCCGTTTTCGTCGGCTACACCGTCTATGAATGGGGGCGCAAGGCCCTTGGTAGACAGGCCAATGGGCAGTGGATCGCCGCTGCGCTGGGCGCGTGGGCGTCGGTCGAACTGGCGGCCATTGCCACCGCGCTGGAACTGGCGTTCTCCGGCACGTCACCACTGGACGTGGCGCTACCGGCCATGGCGGGCATTCACGCGCTGATAGGCATCGGCGAGGCGCTGATCACCGTGGGTGCGCTGGTCTTCGTCCGTCAGGCCCGCCCCGATCTGTTGGGCGCGCCCGCCGCGGCAACCGTGCGTCAGTCTACCTTCATTGCCGCTGGACTGGTGATCGCGCTGGCGCTGGCCTTCGCCTCACCGCTGGCCGACTCCGACCCGGACGGGCTGGAGCGCGTGGCCGAGGACAAAGCGTTCATTGACAAGGCCGAAGACCCTGCCTATGAGATTCTGCCGGACTATACCGTACCGGGTATTGACGACGAGGCCCTGACCACTATCATTGCCGGGGTGATCGGCGTGCTGATCGTGGCGGGCATTGGTTTCGCCGTGCCCCGCCTGGTGCGCCCGACCGCGCCCGAAAGAGTCCAGCAGCAGCAATGAGGTAGCATGTATCGCGCTTCGGATCGTTATCAGCCGGGCAACAGTCCCCTGCACAGCGCCGATCCGCGCGTGAAGGTGGTGGTGACGTTCGCGCTGATCGGGGGGATCGCCCTGACGCCGACGCACGCCTGGCCCGCCTATCCGGCGCTCTGGACGCTGGTGGCCGGGTTGGCTGCCCTGGCCCGCTTCGGCCCCTGGCGTATGGCCCGCCTGGGAGCGGTAGCGCTGCCGTTCATGCTGGCGGCGCTGCCCTTGCTTTTTACCGTACCGGGGCCGGCGCTGGCGATCGGGGGAGGCATCGCCATCAGTCAGGCGGGGCTGGCGCGTTTCGTCGCCATTCTGCTCAAGAGCTGGCTGTCGGTACAGGTCGCCCTGCTGCTGACCATGAGCACCTCCTTCGCCGACCTGATCTGGGCACTGGGCAGCCTGCGCGTGCCGGGGACGCTGGTCGCGCTGATCGCCTTTATGGTGCGCTACGGGGCGACGTTGAGCGACGAAGCCGAGCGCCTGTTGCGCGCCCGCGCCGCCCGCAGCGCCAAGGCCGAAGGGCAACCGGCGGGCGGGACGTTGTTCTGGCGGGCGCGGGTCGCCGGGGGCATGGTGGGCAACCTGTTTCTGCGCAGTTACGAGCGCAGCGAGCGCGTCTACGCGGCGATGGTGGCGCGCGGCTATGCTGGCGAGATGCGCCGCCTGACCCCGCCGTCGCTCTCCTGGCGGGCAGCGCTGGCGGGCGCGGTGCCGGTGCTGTGGCTGGGCCTGGTCGAACTGGCAGCCGTGCTCTGGTGGCAGTGATACTGTGATCGAAATCGAGCGACTGTCCTTCAGCTACCCGGATGGGCGACGTGCCCTGTCCGATATTTCGCTGCGCATTGAGGCGGGCGAGCGGGTGGCGCTGGTTGGCCCGAACGGAGCAGGCAAGTCCACCCTGCTGCTCCACCTCAATGGCATCTTGCGGGCCGCGGATGGGACGATCCGGGTGGCCGGGCTGCCGCTGACCGACCGCACGCTGGGGCAGATTCGGGCGATGGTTGGGCTGGTGTTTCAGAACCCGGACGATCAGTTGTTCTCGCCGCGCGTGTTCGAAGACGTGGCCTTTGGCCCGCTGCACATGGGATTGCCGGAAGACGAGGTGCGGGCGCGGGTGGAACGCGCGCTGGCGGCAGTGGGCATGAGCGGCTATGCCGACCGGATGAGCTATCACCTGAGCCTGGGCGAGAAGAAGCGCATCGCCCTGGCCACTGTACTGAGCATGAATCCGCACGTGCTGGCGCTGGACGAGCCGAGCAGCGGCCTCGATCCACGCGCCCGTCGGGGCCTGATCCGGCTGTTGCAGGGGCTGGACGGGCAGACGCTGCTGATCGCGTCGCACGATATGCGTCTGGTGCGCGAGCTGTGTCCGCGCATGGTCATTCTGGACGGCGGCACGATCGTGGCCGACGGCCCGACCGAAGCGCTGATCGAGGACAGCGCGTTGCTGGAGCAGCACGGCCTGGAGCGCGGGTGAGTCACCGCCCGCCGAAAATCCACCCCCTGAACCCTGAGGAGTCCGGAGTTCAGAGTTGGGCGTTTGGAGTTGGGAGAGGTTGCCCGCTTGCCTGGATACTCTCCTTCGCCCGCCGCGCGGGCTTCAAGGGCGGACAGCCATTGAGCGCCTCTCGGACACTTAACTTTACCTCACCCCC